>DATMRA010000024.1:0-20474 GCA_035566535.1 Candidatus Acidiferrales bacterium
AGCGGCGCCGGCCAGAGTTTCATACCCACCGCGGCCACGATGAGCAACCCGGCGAACACTCCACGCCCGCTCAGAAGCGCGGCCAGCGCGCCCACAACGAGCGCGGTTGACACGAGGTCGAGACGGACCACAAAAAGCCCGAGGAGGAAGGAGTCGATGAACAGAAAGATCAGTGCGGCGCGCAATACCCAGCGTCGCCACAGGATCACGGCCATCGCGGCTTCCGCAAGCATGGAGACCACCACGATCGTGACGCCAAATGCTGTGCGCGACGGCGCGAGGAGCGCGATACCCTTCACCACCGCAACCAAGAGAGGCGGGTACTCCACCGGGTAGTCCATGTACGGTCGTCCCGCCGAGTGCGCTATCTGAAAGAACCGAGCGACATCGACGCCCGTCGCCTGCGCATGCAGCGCGTAAACCAGGACCCCGACGCGATATGCGATCAGCGCCGTCAGCAGCCCGCCGGCAATGACCACCCTCAGGCGCACGGGCAGACTGTAACGGAGTCACAGCGCCGGGCTGCTGACCCTGCTACACCTCGACTGTGGCTTCCGCCTCTGCGCTGCCCACGGTCGCACCGCCGATGATCACCTGACCGTCGCGGGCATCGACCTCGACCGTGTCACCCTCGTGGAATCGGCCTTCGAGTATTGCCATCGCGATCGGGTCCTGCAGCCTGCGCTGGATCACGCGCTTGAGCGGCCGTGCTCCGTACGTTGGATCGTATCCCTCAGTAGCCAGCACGTCGATCGCGGCGTCGGTGACATGCAGCTTGAGCTTGCGCGCCGCGAGCCGCAACTCGAGGCTGCGCAGCTGGATCTGTACGATCTGGCGAAGCTGCGTCGCGTCCAGCCGCGAGAAGAGAATCACGTCGTCGACGCGGTTCAGGAACTCAGGGCGGAAACTCGCCCGCAACTCCGCCATGACGGCGTTGCGCACCTGCTCCCACTGCGCGGGCGACGCGTCGTGGGGAACGCTTGCGATGAGCTGAGAGCCCAGGTTGCTGGTCATGATCACCACGGTGTTGCGAAAGTCGATGGTGCGACCCTGACCGTCGGTGAGCCGGCCGTCATCGAGGAGCTGCAGCAGGACGTTGAACACGTCCGGGTGCGCTTTCTCGACCTCATCGAGCAGCAGGACAGAGTACGGTCGCCGGCGCACGGCTTCCGTGAGCTGGCCTCCTTCCTCGTAGCCGACATATCCCGGTGGCGCACCGAGGAGTCGGGCGACCGTGTGCTTCTCCATGTACTCGCTCATGTCGATGCGGATCATCGCCTGCTCGTCGTCAAAGAGCAGCTCGGCCAGCGCACGCGCGAGCTCGGTCTTGCCCACGCCGGTCGGGCCGATGAAGATGAAGGAACCGATCGGTCGATTGGGATCACCGAGTCCGGCACGTCCTCGCCGCACGGCGTTGGCCACAGCGCTTATGGCGTCATCCTGGCCGATGACACGCAGGTGCAGGTCCTGCTCGATGCGGAGCAGCTTCTGCATCTCGCCCTCGAGCATCTTGCTGACCGGAATCCCGGTCCAGCGCGACACCACGTACGCAATCTCTTCCTCGCCCACCTCTTCTTTGAGAAGTGGCCGGCTGCCCTGCAACTCGACGAGCCGGTGCTGCTCCTGTTCGAGCGCGCGTTGCAACTCGGCGAGGACGCCGTACTTGAGCTCGGCCGCTTTGCCGAAATCGGCGAGCCGCTCAGCGCGTTCCGCCTCGTGACGCGCCTGCTCCATGCGCTGCTTGATCTCCTGGATCGTCTGGATCGAACCCTTCTCCTGCTCCCAGCGGACGCGCAGCCCTGACGCCGTCTCCTGCAGATCGGCGAGCTCGCGCTCCAAGGTATCGAGCCGCTCCTTCGACGCAGCATCCGTCTCCTTGCGCAGCGCTTCGCGCTCGATTTCCAGCTGACGGATCTCGCGCTCGACGACGTCGAGCTCGGTCGGCAGCGAGTCGATCTCGATGCGCAGCCGTGATGCCGCTTCGTCGATGAGGTCGATTGCCTTGTCCGGAAGGAATCGGTCGGTGATATAGCGGTTACTGAGCACGGCTGCCGCGACGATCGCGGAGTCTGTGATGCGCACGCCATGGTGCGCTTCGTAGCGCTCCTTAAGGCCGCGCAGGATGCTGATTGTGTCTTCCACCGAGGGCGGTTGGACAACCACCGGCTGGAAACGCCGTTCCAGCGCGGCGTCCTTCTCGATGCGCTTCCGGTACTCGTCGAGCGTGGTGGCCCCGATGCAGCGCAATTCCCCGCGTGCAAGGGCTGGTTTGAGCATGTTGCCGGCGTCCATGGCTCCTTCGGCAGCGCCTGCGCCCACGAGCGTGTGCAACTCGTCGATGAACAGGATGACCCGCCCGTCAGAGCCGGTTACCTCCTTCAACACGGCCTTGAGGCGATCCTCGAACTCGCCGCGATACTTCGCGCCGGCAACCATCGCACCGAGATCCAGCGCAACGACGCGCTTGTCCTTGAGGCCCTCAGGGACATCTCCCGATGCGATCCGCTGCGCCAGCCCCTCGACGATGGCTGTCTTGCCGACGCCGGGTTCGCCGATGAGGACGGGATTGTTCTTGGTCCGTCGGCTGAGCACCTGGATCACCCGACGGATCTCTTCATCGCGGCCGATGACGGGGTCGAGCTTGCCCCGCCGTGCCTCGTCAGTCAGATCACGCCCGTATTTCTCGAGCGCCTGATATTTGTCCTCGGGATTCGGATCAGTCACGCGTTGGGAACCCCGCACCGATTCCAGGGTCGCGTAGATCCGGTCAGCAGTCG
Source organism: Candidatus Acidiferrales bacterium (assembly GCA_035566535.1). Taxonomy (GTDB): domain Bacteria; phylum Chloroflexota; class Dormibacteria; order Aeolococcales; family Aeolococcaceae; genus JAFARE01. The sequence goes on from DATMRA010000024.1 coordinate 2,778, forward strand.
CCCCGGCCTGACGCAAGAGGGTCGATGCCTCGCCTTGCGGCTGGGCGATGATGCCAAGCAGCAGGTGCTCGGTGGAGACGTATTCGTCCTTGAGACGGTTCATCTCTTCGAACGCCGACATCAGGACGGCTCGGAGCGCCGGGCTTATCTGAGCCTCGCCGCCTCCGATCTGCTTGGGCCGGTTCTCCAGCCACGCGCGGATACGCGCGCCCAGTGTCTCGGGTGGCACCTCAGCGCGCCGCAAGAGCCCGGGCACGAGCCCATCGTCCTGCTCGAGCAGGGCCAGCAGCAGATGCTCTGGCTCCACAGCGGCGTGTTGCAGCTGTTGAGCCGCCTGCTGCGCCGCGGCCAGCGCTTCTTGAGAACGCTCGGTAAATCGATCCAGTCGCATTGTTTTCTCAATACCCGAGCGTTGCTGCGGCTAATCTATCGCCCGATGACCTCCCGTGCGGGCAGGTGGTCGCTCGCAGGGACGGGCGCCGCGCTGGCCATTGCTCCCGCCCTGATAGTGCTCCATTTGCAGGGGACGAGTGTCCCTCACTCGGGAGTGGCTGCCGCCGTGGCCTCGCATGGATCGGTAGTGACCGACCTGAACCGCCCGCCATGGTTCGGGCTGCGTTTACTGGCCGACCCCGTCGTGTTCGCGCCGAGTGGATCCACACCCACGGACGCACCGGTTGTCAAAGCCCGGGCGGCAATCCTGGTCGACCCGGACTCCGGCCGCATCCTCTATGCGGAGAACGACCATGCGCAGCTTCCCCCTGCCAGCACGGTCAAGCTGCTGACCGCGCTGATCGTGCTGCGCAACTTCAGCCCGGACCGTCTCATCGCAGCGACCCCCGATGCGCTGCTGCAGGCCTGGGATGAAAGCAAGATGGGTCTGCATCCTGGCGATGTGCTCAACGTCCGTGAACTGCTCACAGGGCTGCTCACCATCAGCGCCAACGACGCAGCCACTGTGTTGGCGGTTGACTCTGTGGGCATGACCCGCTTTGTCGGTGCGATGAACGCGGAGGTTGGGGCCCTGGGGCTGCACGACACGCACGTCATATCCCCGGTGGGGCTCGACGATCCGGCGACGTACTCCTCGGCCTACGACCTGGCCGCGCTCGCGACGGTTGACATGAACAACTTCGCGCTGTTTCGCAGCATCGTCGCGACCCAGTCCGTGGTGCTGCCGGCCAGCGCCCTGCATCCGGCGTTCTATCTCAATAACGTCAACCTGCTGCTGCGCATGTATCCGGCCGCCATGGGCGTCAAGACCGGCTACACGGGCAATGCGGGTGCGTGCGAGGTCGGTATGGCGCAGCGCAATGGTCATCGCCTCATCGACGTGATCCTTGACGGTGACCTGGTCTACTCAACGTCACGCCGGTTGCTCGACTGGGGATTCACCCAGGAAGGGCTGGCCTCACAGCTGCCGCCGCCATCACCGTCACCCTCGCCCGCACCGCATCACTGACGTGCGCCTCACGGTCCTCGGCAGCGGCGACGCCTTCAGCGGTTGCGGGTGCAACGCGGCATACCTCGTCGACGGGCGCGCTCTCGTCGACTGCGGCGCGCCCGTGCACGTGCTGGTGCGCCGCGCCGCCGTCGCGATCACGGATATCCGCCTCGTCCTGCTGACGCATTTCCATGCGGATCACTCATTCATGCTGCCGGCGGTGCTCGGCGCGTGCGCCTTCGGCCGAAGCCCTGTCCAGCCTGGACTGATAATCGCCGGGCCGGTGGGAACACGGGAATTCGCGTACCGGCTCCTGCGCGACGGCTACGGCGCGCACATCCTTGGCCTCATCGAGTCCAGGGTGCAACCGGTCTATGTCGCGCTGCAGGACGGCAGCGACGAGCACCTCGCCGGCTACCGCGTGCGTGCTCACGCCGTCGTGCACAGCACGGGCCCATCGCTCGCATACACGCTCACCGATGCGGGGCAAACGACGATCGGTTTCAGCGGCGATTCGACGCTGTGTCCCGGGTTGGAGCGCGCCGTTGCAGCATCCGACTGCTTCGTGAGCGAATGCACCGGCTGGGACGGCCCCGTGGCCGGCGGCCACATGTGGCGCGAGGAAGTCGAAGGGCTGGTCCGCACCTTTCCCGAGACGGCGTTCGTCGTAAGCCACCTCACCGAGCGGCGCGAGTTGCGTGGCGCCGTCATCGCGCACGACCTGCTCACGCTGGACATTCCTCCGCGCGCCGACGCCGGTTGAGACGAATGCAGACCAGCGTGGTCTGCGGGATGCGTCGAGGTCCCTACGGCGGTCGCGGTCGGAGCCCCGCTGGGGCCCCGCCGCTCGCACTCGCCGAGCCCTGCGCTCCAACAACGGTCTGGCTCGGCTCCGTGACGTCCCCCTTCGGGACCTCGCCGCCTCCCTTCTACCCTCTGGCTGATTCTGGTCTAGGCCGGTTCGAAGCGACGCCTGCGGAATGTCCACGTGAGGCGAGGTAGTGCGACGAAGATCTTGCGCCACGTCGTAATCGCGCGCTTTGAGGCGGCTCGGTCAACACCGTCACGGGAGAATTCGGCGCGGCCCAGCAGCCTTGCGAGCTCACCGAGTGATGCCGCTACGGGAGCGGGAGCTGTGTCAAAGCGCTCCACGTAGTCGCGGTGGGTTTCCCACGGGCGTCTTCGCATTCCCCACACGGCGCCCATCGTCTCGAGCCGGCGCCAGGCGCCCGGCAGCGAGCGTGGGAGCAGCAGCCAGGTCGCGAATCCGATCAACGCCAGCAGGAGCGTGCCGGCGATCGCGCCCAGCACGAGGAGCGGTGACGGCCCATGGCTCAAGCTGCGCGCTGCACTCCCGGAAGCGCCAGACGGATCGTTGAATCCCGGTTTGACGTCGGACGGCGGCGATGGCAGACCAGGCGCACCTCCCGGGTTCGTGGCTGCTGCCGGACCGCGCGTGAATGGAACGTAGCCGCCGTCGGCTGAGGGGGGTGTTGGTTCGAACGGGATCCAGCCGTAGCTGGGGAAATAGGCCTCGACCCACGTGTGAGCGTCGCTGGTGGTGACCAATTGCTGGCGGACGCCGGGGTGCCCGTTCTGCACCTGCGTCGTCCCCGGACCGTACCCGTTGACCAACCTGGTGGGGATGCCGAGGCTGCGCAGCATCGCGCCCATCGAGGCGGCGAAATACTGGCAGTACCCGCGATGACCGGTGCTCAGGAAATACACGATGGGCCACACATTCGGCGGGACGGCCGGTGGATTGAGCGTGTAGGTGAAAAAGGAAGGGTTGCGGAAATGGGCTTCAATGGCTGTGGCCTGGTCATAGGGGTTGGTCAGTCCGGCAGTCCAGGCTTGGGCGAGTTGCGTTATGACGGCGGCGCCCTGGGTGAAGTCGTCCCGAAGGTCTGTGTACGGGCGAACGAACGCCGGGTACCCGGTGCCCGCGGTGCGCAGTTGCGCAACGCTGGCAGTCGAAAGGAAACCGCTGGTGACAACAGTGGTTCCGGGGTCGATGCCGGCGTCGAGCTGCACCGAGTCGACCGTCAGAAGGCTGGTGCTTCCGGAGTTGTCGACGCCGTAGGCGATGCCCGCCTGGTCGATCGTGTCCGGTTCCCCGACGAAGGGCGTAAGCGCGGAGTTACCTGTGGCGTCGGCCTGCATGACTATCACGGAGTGCACCGTTCGAACCGCGCGGCTTGTGGCACCGTCAGCGAGGTTGCGGTCGCGCGGTAGCGCGCCGCCGGGAAACTGCAGGCCGTCCCAGGTGACTGCGCCGGCGGTGTCGCCGACGTGGCTCGGGTACCAGTTGCCACCGGCGAACTGCGTGTCAGTGATCACGCGAAGATAAGCGGGGCTCGTCGAATCGACGGTGTACGTGAGCACCGGTTGTGGCTGGCTGGTGAGCGCGCCGCCGGGCTGGGTGGCGCCGTTGAACTGAATCGTGCCGGCGGAAGCGGGTGCACGCGCGATCGGATGGCCGCCGAGATCGCGCCCGTTCGTTCCGTTGCCTCCGAAGAACCGAGCGGAGATGTCGGCGGACGAGATCGAGGGAATCAACAGTGCTGCCAGCGTCAGCACAACTGACATCACGACAACACTGCCGGCAAACCGCGACCGCATCCCGGGCAGGGAGATGACACTCCGGCTCGACCAGCGTGCTTGGAGAGAGTCGAGATGGGCGTCGGCCACCAGGAGGAGCGAGAAGAAGACGGCCAGCGCCTCTGGCAGTGCCACGTTATCGACCAGCCGCGTGTTGAGGACGTTGGTGGCCAGAACTGCGTAGATCGGAACCACGGCAAGAATGCCACGACGCTCGCGAATGGCCAGCCAGCCCACCCAGAAACCGCACAGCCAGAGCACGGCGCAGAGCCCGACGGTGAACGGCCAGTCGGCGGTCGCGGCCAGCCCGCTCGTGAGAGCCGAGGCGTAGCGCCCCACCGCGTGACCGAGGCTGGCGTTGCCGTCGAACGGCATGGCGCCCAGCGTTGTCGGAATGATGGCGGCGAGGGCCAGTATCGGAGCCAGCAGCACCGCGACCCAGCGCGCAACCGCCGCCCTCGCCAGGAGAGCGGCCTCGATGGTCGCGGCGACCGCCACGACCACCGCACCACCGGAGTTCTGGGCCCAGCCTGCCGCGAGGACTGCCCATGAGGTGGCGCCGAGAAGAGCGGCGCACAGCGCAGCGCTCACCAAAGGCCTCGGTATCGCCACCGAGGGGAGGGCCGTTGTCGGAGCAGCTCGCTGCAACTCGGTGACCGGAGGCCGTTCAGCCCGCTGCGTGAGCCTGTTCGCCGGCGCCCAAGACGTCGCCGCGCCGCACCACCCACCAGTCGAGCGCCAGCCGCCAGGCCGCAGGCAGGCGCAGCGCCGGGCCACCCGCTCCGAACGACGACGGCTCGACGAAGATGCACAGGTGCCGCTGCCCCCGGGTTGTGGTGTCCACGAGGGCTTCGACCCAAGAGTGCTCACGGTTCGCGGTCACGACGATCATCCCGCCCCGTCCCCGCCAACCCTCGCCGTGACGCCGGATCGTCTCGGCAAGCGGGAGGAGGCCATCGTCGTAGGCGATGGCGAGATAGTCGAGGATGCGCAGGCGCTGCGCCTCGCCTCGGCCGGCCCCGAACCCGGTGCCGGCGCGGTCATTCGTGATCAGCCCGACGGCCTGTCCGCGGCGGATGGCCCCATGGCAGACGGAGGCGGCCAGCGACACCGCATATTCGAGCGACGACTCCAGCCCCCGGCCGGCGTGCACCCCGCGTTGCAGGTCGAGGACCACCATCAGGTCGGCGCTCTGCCCGGTGTCGAAGACACGGCTCATCAACCGCCCGGTGCGCGCCGTCGAGGCCCAGTGGATGCGGCTGAGCCCGTCGGTCGGGGCGTATTCGCGGATGAAGGACACGTCAGGCGGAACGTCCACCGGCGCGCCGCGGCGGATGTCGGCCACACCACTTCCCGACCACTGGGGGGCGATGCCCGCCAGGGAATGAATCGCAGGGTAGACCAGGACCTCGTTCTCGGGAGCGACGCGCACGCGGCGGGGAAACAGTCCGAACGGATCCCCGAGCCGCGCCTCGAGAGGACCGAACTTGTGGCGTCCGCGGCGTGAGAACGCGCCCCGCGCAGTCCAGGTGACGCTGCCGCCGCTGCCCAACGAGAAGGCACGCCCTGGCGCGTAGCCCGGAAGCTCGGTCTTGTCGTACACCTCGCAATAGGGCAGGCGGAGGCCGCTCGTGTTCGTGACCGTGAACTTCTCCTCGAACGGCTCACCCATGGTGTAGGTGCCCCGGGGGGACTGGCGGGTCACGCGGATGCGCCTCGCCAGTGAGCGCGACCAGAAGAAGGCGAGAACCAGCAGCAGCACCAGCACGTACGCCAGCGTGTAGGCGAGGTGTACGCCTGTGATGCCTGCGAAGAAGGCAAGCACGGCGATGCACGCGATGATGGGGACTCGCGCAGTCATTTCGATGCCCCTACGCCAGACGGCGGCTCGTCATCGGCACCGCCTCCGTCGCGATCACCTCGTCGACCACCGCCGACGGTGTGAGACCGCGCAGTTCCGCATTGGGCCGCAGGATGACGCGGTGTGTCAGGACATGCGGGGCGATGTCCTTGATGTCGTCAGGCAGAACGAAATCGCGGCCGTTGATCGCTGCGCGGGCCTGCGCCGCATGCAGGAGGCCCAGCGAGCCGCGCGGGGATGCGCCGAGCGCGACGTCCACGTGGTCTCGCGTCCGCTGCACCAGCCTCACGCAGTACTCCTTCAGGGACGGATCGCAGAAGACCGCCCGGCAGACCTCCTGCGCCGAGAGGATCTCGGTGGACGACGCGACCGGCTCGAGCCCTTCGAGGGGACTGTGGGCCTGAAAACGGTCGAGCATCGCCACCTCCTCCTCCCCGGGCAGGTAGCCGAGCCCCACTTTCAGCAGGAAGCGGTCGACCTGGGCCTCAGGAAGTGGGAACGTGCCACCCAGCTCGATCGGGTTCTGGGTGGCCATGACGATGAAGGGCTCAGGGAGGAGGTGGGTGGTGCCGTCAACCGTGACCTGCCACTCTTCCATGGCCTCGAGGAGCGCTGACTGGGTCTTCGGCGTGGCCCGATTGATCTCGTCCGCGAGCAGCACCTGAGTGAAGACAGGGCCGCGGCGGAACTCAAATGTCTGCGCCTGGGGGTTGTAAACGCTCACACCGACGACATCACTCGGGAGCAGGTCCGGCGTGAATTGCACACGTTCGAATGTGCAACCAGTCGACGCCGCCAGCGCCTTGGCCAGCATCGTCTTGCCTGTGCCCGGGACGTCTTCAATCAGCAGGTGCCCCCGGCACAACAGGGCGATGATGCACAGTTCGATCTCCGCCTCTTTGCCGACGATGACAATGCCAACGTTGTCGAGAAGACGGCGGGCCATCCCCTGGACGTTGAGGCTCATGGCAGGCTCCTGCAGGCCCGGAGGATCGGCCGGGCGTGGCTCTTTAGGGAGTATACGAAGCCCTCAGACGGTGTCTGGCACGTTAAGGAAGTCCCAGGGGAAACGACACAAGCGCTTCAAAGCGGTATAAACTCACCGAAAGGTCTTTGCGATGCGCTTACGGCTTAAGCCATATTGGGAGGAGGAGTGATGGCCCAGCCCGAGGAGGAGATTCTCACAACTGGAGAAGCTGCTGCTCTCTGTGGAGTCTCCCGATCGACGCTCAGGCGGGCGGTCGCCCAGGGCCAGCTGCAGGCGTGGCACACGCCGGGCAAGCATTTGCGCTTCACGCGCGCCGCGTGCCTTGAATTCGCACGCTCTCTCGGCCGTGCGGACCTCATCGGCCAGCCGTACGCGGTGCCCGCGACTTCCCCAGCAGAGCCAGTCCCCGCGCGCTAGTTGAGCCGTCGCGGCTCCTATCGTTTCCCGGATAACAGGCCGCCGACGGAGCCTCCGAACAACGCGAGCAGATCGCCGCTGATCAGGCTGCCCATGTCCATCGGACCAAGGTCGAGGAGGGTGTGACCGCCTGCGCTGATGGATCCGGCGACGAGCCCGGCTTCATGGAAGAACTGGTACGCGGCACCCCAGATGATGAAGCCGACCGCGACCACGATCCCCTGATAGAGCCCAAAACGACCGGCTGTTTTGGCCGCCAACCAGGCTCCGAAGATGACCGCCAGGAGGGTCGACACACCGACGATTCCGCCGTCCACGTGCTGGCCTCCACCAGTCCCGAACGCGGCATTGGCAACCAGGCTGCCGAGATTGCTGAGCAGGAGCAGCGCCGCCTCCCCGGCAGCCAGGCCGAGCAGGCAGTGCCGCCAGGAAATCGTCCGTTGCCCTGACGCAGAGGCGGTCGCCGGCGCCACCGCAGCGGAGCCCGGCGGCCGCCCTGCTGCGGCCGCCCGCGGGGACGGACGTTTGCGTTCAGCGCGAGCCATCGCCGGGAGTATACGAAGCCGTCTTTGCGAGGCGGCCGGGGCGACCGGTCATGGCCCGGCCACCTCCTGCCCCTGGCCGCGATGGTTGTTGTAGAAGCGCTGTATTTCGTTCATGCTGAAAAGCGGGATCGGGTCGTACCAATCCCACGATACGGCTGCGAACGAGACGGTCATCGTGGGAAACGGGATGATGATCACCTTCGGGTAGGCCAAATTCGGTTCCGGCGACAGCCCGTGGTACCAGGTGCGCAACTGCTGGAACTGCGCGTCGCACCCCGTCGGGCAGTTGTAGAGCACGGCGATATACCCGTGCTCGAGGTTGTGCACCCAGTACTCCGGCCGGATGACCTGGTTGTACGCCCCGCTTTGAATCGGCGCAGTCCCGTAACCCAGGTTGTAGTGACAACCACTCGTCGGCGGGTTGTGGTTGTAGTTCACCGTGGTACCCGAAGCCACGTGGTTATGTGGCATCTCATCGACAGCCACACCGACGGGCGGGAGGCTGTTGACGTTTGGCGGCATCGGCGAGTACGGGTTCGCACCGTCCGTGGGACACGAGGCGTTGCCGACGAAGTTGATGGTCGGATAACCCGTTCGCGTGCTGTCGGAACTGCCACCGCATGCAGCGACGGCGACGGCCACCGCCGCGGCGAGCAGCAGCGGTCGGACTGACCTGATCATCCGCGCACTGTAACAATCAACTCCGCGCCGGCAGCCGCGTAGTAGGGTCCGGCAATGCGCTTGATCGGCCTCACCGGTGGGATTGCCACGGGCAAGAGCACGGTTGCTCGCATGCTGACCGACCGTGGCGCGACTGTCGTCGATGCCGACGAGTTGGCGCGTCGGGTGGTCGAACCCGGTCAGCCGGCGTATGCGGCGGTGGTCGAGCGCTTCGGCTCCGAGGTGGTAAACCCCGACGGGACGCTGGATCGCGGACGGCTGGGAGCGGTGGTCTTTGCCGACCCGAGTGCTCGTCACGACCTGGAGCGCATCACGCATGCACGCATCGGCGAGCTGATGCAGCGGCGCATCGCCGACGCGTTCGCCCACGACGCCCCCGTCACGGTCGTGGACATCCCGCTGCTGTACGAAGCCACGCGGGACGACATGTTCGAGGGTGTCCTGCTCATCTATGCGCCGCGCGCAGAGCAGCTTCGCCGCATGATGCTGCGAGATAGCTTCTCCGAGGCGGAGGCGACCGCGCGCCTCGACGCCCAGCTGCCAATCGAGTCAAAGCGGAACCTGGCGACGTGGGTCATCGACAACGGCGGCGATCTTCGCGACACCGAACGGCAGGTCGCCGCCTGGTGGGGGGAGGAGATCGGCGCCTAGCGGTTCAGCTGCTCGGCGAAAGACCGTTGAGCAGCAGCGCCAGCATCTGCTCCTCATCACGGGCGAATGCGTCCTGCGTGCGCCGCTGCAGCGTCCCGATAACATACCCGGTGAGCACCATCTCGGCAGCGCCGAAGATTACGTAAGCGGCCAGCTGGGGATCGATGTCCTCGTGCACCTCTCCCGCGTCGCGCGCGTCGCGGATCATCTCCTCGATAACGTCGAAGGCCACCAGCACAGTCCCGATGTCGTGTGACTCGAGGAACTCGTAGGAACGGGTTATCTCATTGATCATGATTGTCATGAGGTCGGGCTCACGCCGATACACCTCAACCCAGAAGTGCACGAGTCGGCGCATCCTCTCCTGAAAGCTCAGCGGCGTGCGCCGAACCTCGTGGAGATACTCGACGTACTGTCCCCAGCGCTCTGCAAAGATCGCGGCGAGGATGTCGTCCTTGTTGTGGAAGTAGTGGTACACGAGGCCGTACGCGATGCCCGCCTGCTCGGCGATGTCGGCGACCCGCGCTCCATGGAATCCCGCCCTGGCAAACACTTCTGTGGCCGCCTCGAGGATGCGCTCGCGGGTACGCGCACTCCGCTTGCTCCGGGGCGAGAGCCGCGGCGCGCGCTCGGGGTCGATGCTCACCGGACTGCTCCTTCCCTGGTCAATGCCTCGACTGCTGACGGCTCGTAGCCGACGTCGGCCAGCAACTCGCGCGTGTGTTGCGCGTACCCGGGGGCGGGGCGCCGCACCTCGAACATGCTGTCACTCAGCCGCAGTGGCGACGCGCACTGTGACAGGGGGCCGCCCACACCGGGTTGCACTTCCATGCCGCGATGTTGCACCTGCGGGTCGGCGAACGTCTCGTCGATACCGAGCAGGGGCTCGCAGCATACGTCGAGCCCAGCGAACGCCACCACCCACTCGGCTCGCGTGCGCTGGCGCAGAACATCCTCGATCTCTGCAGCCACACTCCGCCCTTCGTCGCCGTCGCTGAAGCCGGCGTCGGCCAGATGCGGCAGTCCCACAGCCTCGACAAATGCCCGCCAGAACTTGGGTTCGAGCGCGCCGAGGGTCATGTGGCCGTCCTGACACGCGTAAATGCGATAGCACGGATGTCGTCCGTTGAGCGTGAGCGTATTCGGCCCGGGCACGCCGGCGCCGGCGAAATACAGCGCGGCGTGGGGTGCCATCCAACTCACGAGGCCATCGAGCATGGCGACGTCACAATGCTGGCCCGAGCCGGTTCGCGTTCTCTGGTGCAGCGCGGCCAGGATGGCAACCGCGGCATGCATAGCGCCGCCACCGAGGTCACCCGCCTGCACGCCCGGCATTGCCGGGTCGCCGGCAGCGCTCGCGGTCACGCTGAGCACCCCGGCGAGGGCTGCGTAGTTGAGGTCGTGGCCGGCGCGGTCGCGATATGGCCCATCCTGGCCATAACCGGAGATGCTGCAGAGGATCACCGCCGGGTTGCGCTGATGAATCACGTCCCAGCCAAGCTGGAGGCGGTCCATCACGCCCGGACGAAAGCTCTCCACGATCACGTCAGCGGTGTCGACCAGCCTGAGAAACGCCTCGCGTCCTGGGTCGGTCTTCAAGTTGAGCGCGACCGATCGCTTGTTGCGATTGAGTGGATGAAACATTGCCGAGTATTCCCCCGCTAGGGGTGGGACCCAGCGCAGATAGTCACCTGATTCCGTGTCCTCGACCTTGATGACGTCGGCCCCGAGGTCGGCGAGCAGCAACGTGCAGAACGGTCCGGGCAGCAAACGCGAGAGATCCAGGACTCGCACGTCGTCAAGCGCTGCCATCGTCGCGCGAGTGTATCAACCGCGCGACTCAACCCTGACTGCGAAAAGGCTGTGCTAGATTCAATTCACGCCACTATGGTTCGCACCGCCCGTCCGGCGGCGCACGAGGTCTGAGCATGGAAGAGCTGGTGATCAAGGTGCCCGCGCCGTTCACCGGCGTGGAAGACCTTGGCTTCAGCGCTCGTTACCCGGCCCAAGCGCCAGGTGAGCCACTGCGCGATGTGCCCTTCTTCGTTGAGGGGCCACGCCGGCCGATGCAGTTGCTGGTGGAGCGTCTTGCGCTGTTTGCGGACAAGGACACCATCCTCGGGGACGCCGGCGAAGATGATGCTTACAGCTGGACGGCCCCGGTGCAGCTGACCGACGAGGTCTGCGTCCTTGCGTTTCGTGATCGCAGCTTGCAACGCCGGCTGGACGCGCCGGACAGCTCCCACGGAGACGCGCAGCTGGTGCGGAGCTACATCTGGAACCTGGTTCGCCCGCTGGCGTTCACCTTTCTTCGCGACTGTGTCCGTATCGGCGGCCTACGGCTTGCCGAGCAGATCTCCGTGGTGGTCGACACCGGCCGCCCACCCGTCGTGGACCTGGATATGCGCCGGGCTTCGATCACGCCCGTGAACGGAAGCCTGCTGCTCTATCGGACCTAGGGAACTGGGGTCGGCACGACACTCGTCGGGGTGGGCGTGGGAACTGCAGTGGGTACCGGCGTGGCTCCCGGCTTCGGTGTGGGCGTCGGCGCGGCCGTGGGCGGCAGCGGCGGCGTCGGGCAGTTGGAGAACGGTGGCAGGGTCGGCGTCGGCGTGGGCACCGGGGTCGCGGTCGGCGAGGTTTGCGGGGAAACGGTCGCAGTTGGCGCCGGCGTTGGCGTGACCACGTAGGGCGTGTACGAGGGGCAGGCGGCCAGCGTCGGAGTCGGCGGCGCGTTCGTTCCCGCCACCACGAGGGAGATGGCCACTGCGATGGCGCCCACAACCACGGTGACCACGAAGGTGACCGCGCCCCACTCTCGCCAGAGCGCCCTCACGCCGAAACCGATTCCAGCGCCGTCTGCATCGCTTCGCGGAGACCAGGGTCGCGAGACGCGAGTTTGATATTCGTCTGCAGCCAGCCCGCCGGCGTCCCCACGTCGAGCAGCTCTCCTTCGAACTCCACACCCCAAACGTCGCCATGCTCGAGCAGCGCGGCAATGCCGTCGGTGAGCTGAACTTCACCGAGGGCCCCCGGAGGCGTCGTTCGGAGGGCAGCGAACACGTTGGGCGTGAGCACGTATCGGCCCATCACGGCCAGGTCGCTCTTGGCCTCGGAGGGGCGGGGTTTCTCCACCAGGCCGCTCACCCTGTGATACCGGCCCCGCCTCTCGGCGATCTCGGCGCACCCGTAACGGGATATGTCTTCGCGGGGCACACGCATGAGGGCGATGATGGATGTGCCGAACTCTTCGTGCGCATCCCAGAGCTGGGCGAGCAGCGGCCGTTCGCCGACGGCGAGGTCGTCAGGCAGCATGCAGAGGAAAGGGCGGTCGCCCACCGCCTCCGCGGCGCAGAGCACGGCGTCACCCAGTCCTCTCGGCGACGGCTGGCGAACCACGATCACGCGAGCCAGGTTGCCCGCGCGGCGAACCGCCTCCAATTCCTTGACCTTGCCTCGCTCCTCGAGGAGCCGTTCCAGTTCGGGGTCGGGCTCGAGATGCTGGGCGATGCTGTCTTTCCCTTCGGAAAGGACCAGGACCACGTCGGTGGCGCCGGCCGCGACCGCTTCCTCGACCGCCCACTGAATGACGGGCTTGTCCAGGACGGGCAGCAGCTCCTTCGGTAGCGCCTTGGTCGCCGGGAGAAACCGCGTGCCGAGGCCGGCGGCGGGAATGACGCAATGGCGCAGGTCCACGGGCGGGCATTGTCGCCGCTCGGGGTCAGACCGTGCACCCAGTGCGCCGCTACCCTTGCGCGATGCTGGACGTTCGCAGCTCACTCGTGGATGCGGTGCGCAGCGCACTGGATGCGCTGGGCGTCGGCGCCGAGGTTGAAGCCACGGTCGAGCCGTCGGCGCGACCCGAGTTCGGGGATTGGTCAACTCCAGCGGCGCTCGCGTCGGCGCGCGTGCTCCGCCGGTCACCGATGGAGATCGCCACAGAGTTGCGCGCACGGCTCCTGGCCACGCCCCTCGAAGTCGTCCGGGACTGGACCGTATCGCCCCCGGGATACGTGAACGCGCAACTCAACGACGACGTCTGGGCGCGCCATGTCATCGACGGTGCGCACGAATTGGACGCGTCTCAGCCGCTCGAGCTGCCAGCCGGGTACACGGTGCACAGCGCCAAGACGCTGGTCGAGCACACGGCCACGAATCCCAACAAGGCGGCGCACATCGGCCACCTGCGCAACGCGTGCATCGGCGACACCGTGGCGCGCGTGCTGCGGCGGACGGGGCACGACGTCGAGGTGGACAACTACATCGACGACACCGGGGTGCAGGTGGCCGACGTCGTCGTCGGTATTCGCGACCTGAAGATCCCTCCGCTGCCCGGAGAGCCCTTCGACTCCTACTGCTCGCGGGTTTACGTCGAGGTCTCGCGGCGGTACGAGGACTCCCCGGAGCTGACCCAGCGGCGGGGCGCGGTGCTGCGTGCCATCGAGCAGGGCGACAACGAGGTGTTCGCATTCGTCAAGGACATGACCCACCGAATCGTGGCCGCTCACCTGGCGACGATGGCGCGCGTCGACATCCACTACGACCTGCTCACGTGGGAGTCCGACATCATCGGCCTCGGGTTCTGGCAGCAGGCATTCGAGCTGCTCCGTGACGCCGGCGCCATCGTCCACGTGGAGGCCGGCAAACACGCAGGCTGCTGGGTGATGCCCCCGGAGGGTGCGGAGCACGACACCGACGACGACGAGACCAAGGTCCTCGTCAAGTCCGACGGCATCGCCACCTACACGGCCAAGGACATCGCCTATCAACTGTGGAAGTTCGGCCTGCTGGGTCGCGACTTCCACTACCGGAGGTGGGACCCGGCGGATCCGGCGTCGCCGGCGACCACCGCATCGCATCCGCACCCCGACGAGGTGCCACCGCATTTCGGTCACGCGCGACGTGTGATCAACGTCATCGACGCACGCCAGGCGTACCCGCAGCAGATCGTAGAGCGCGCGCTGCGCCGCCTGGGCCACGAGGCCGAAGCCGACAACTCAGTACACCTCGCGTACGAGGTGGTCGCGCTCACGCCGGCAGCAGCGCAGGAGCTGGGCGTCGATGTTGTCGACGGTCGCGAGTTCTACGCGTTGAGCGGCAGGCGGGGGATCGAAGTGCGCGCTGACGACCTGCTGGATCGTGCCATTGCGCGGATCAGTGAGAAGGCACGCGACGCTGACACCGCGCGGCTCCTCGCCGCTGGCGCGGTCCGCTACTACCTGCTCCGCTTCTCCTTGACACAGATCATCGCGTTCGACTTCGACGACGCGTTGCGCGTGACCGGTGACACGGGCGTGTATCTCCAGTACGCACACGCGCGTGCATCAGGGATCCTGCGCAAGGTGCCGGAAGAGGACATGTCGTTGAGCGTGCCACCGACTCTCCTGCCGGTCGAGCGCGGTCTGCTCCACGGCATCGACGGGTATCGCCACGCGCTCGCCGAATCGGCAGAGTCGCTGTCTCCGTCGGTGCTGACCAACTACGCGTTCACGCTGGCGTCTGCGCTCAGTGACTTCTACGAGCACACGCCTCCGGTGGTGCGCGAATCCGATCCTGCGCTGCGCCGGTTCAGGCGAGCGCTGGTGTCGGCGACCCAGCGCACACTCGCTGATGCGCTGCGAACACTGGGGATGGCCGCGCCGGATCAGGTCTGAGCGGGTAACTCGCGAACCTATACTTCACTGCCCGCGCGCCCCGTTCGTCTAGTGGCCCAGGACACCGCCCTCTCAAGGCGGAGATCATCGGTTCGAATCCGATACGGGGTACACGTCCTGCCGAAACATAAGTCACCGTGGTCCGTGCGGGCGGACTAAGGGATGAGCTTGCCCGGGTTCATGATCCCCGCGGGATCGAGCGCGGAGCGCAGCGCGCGGATGGCGTCGATGCCGACAACACCCACCTGACCTGGCATCCACTGCGCATGGTCCACACCCACGGCGTGATGGTGTGTGAGCGTTCCCCCCGCACGCATGATCGCGTCGGTTGCGGCGCGCTTGGCGTCCATCCACTGCTCCACCTGCTGGCCGTTTTCCTGGCGCGCCAGCACCGTGAAATACAGCGAGGCGCCTTCGGCATACACGTGCGAGATGTGATATCCGACGAGAGGCGGCGTACCCCGGCCACCCAGCGCGGTGTGCAGTGCGGCGGTGACCGCGTCGCGAACGTTCGAGAGGCGGGCCCACGTCGCTGCGGTCTCCAGGGTTTCAACCAGCAGCGCGCGGTCGAGCAGAGCATCGCGCAGGTATGGAGCGTCGAATCGTGAGTGCAGCCAGGCACGCCCTGGTGCTGTACCCAGCGCCACGGCGCCATGGCGGCGCAGCACCTGCACCGCGAGGCGCTTGCGCAGGCCGATGTCAGAACCCGCACCCTCCCAGCCAAGGATGGCCAGGCATCCACCGGCGTGACCACGGACTTGGAGATACCGGCGCGCCAGCCGCGTGGCCGCGCCATCGCCCGCCATCGCCAGGGAGACGCGGGTTTCCTCAGGGTCAGAAAGCCGCGTCACATCCGGGACGCGGTGACGCACCACAAGCTCGCGAAGCGCCGCCACGCCACCATCCATGTCGGCAAACGACCACGCAGCGTAGTGGCGCACGCGCGCGCGTGGCCGGACGCGCACTGTGACGTCGCTGATAACGCCGAGCGTGCCTTCGGAGCCGAGCGCGATCTGCAGTACGGATGGGCCCGCGGCGTTGGGTGGGTTTGCGCGCAGCGCCAGCTCGCCATGAGGCGCAACCAGAGTCAGCCCACGGACCATGTCGTCGAACCGGCCATAGCCTGACGAGGCCTGGCCGGCCGAACGCGTTGCGGCGAATCCCCCCACCGATGCGTATTCGAACGACTGCGGAAAGTGGCCCAGCGTGAGGCCGCGCTGTGCCAATTTCGCCTCCACGGCGGGACCGCGCATGCCCGCCTGCAGTGTTGCGAGCAGCGACTCCTCGTCAACGTCAAGGACTGCGTCGAGACGCTCAAGGGCGAGTGACACCAGCGCGTGGCGGCCGGCGTGGTGAGGCGCGACCCCACCAACTACACTCGTGCCACCACCGTAGGGCACCACCGCACAGCCGTCTTCGCTGCACACCTTCAGGACACGCGCGATTTCCTGAACGGTGCCCGCGTGGACCACAGCGTCAGGAGCCTCGTCCAGCCTGCCGGCGCGAAGCGCAAGCAGGTCGAGGTAGCTGCGGCCTGCGGCATGACGAATGCGGTCTGGCGAGTCCCGGCCGACATTCCCAGCGCCGACGGCAGCGGCGAGACGCCGCCGCAAACGGTCTGACAGAGCCGAGTCGGGCAGCTGGACTTCGCTCAGGAGCACCGGCGGCGCCACCACCTCGTCGCGGACGCCGAGCTCGTCGTTCAGCAGGCGCAGCAAACCCGGCGGCGGGACAGTGTCGCGCTCACCCCACCCGTACCAGCGGAGGGCAGGGGCAGACCGCGCGGTCATGCCGCGACGGTCTGCACCAACCCGGCAGCCATGGCTTCGGCCGCGCGACGCTCAGAGGGCACGAGGCCCAGGCGGACGCGGCGATCGAGCAGGTCGGCCACTGTGAGGGCTCCCTCGTGGCGCAGGCCGAAGAGCAGCTCCACGCCGAGCACCGGGAGCCCGGGCGCCACCGGCTCGAGAAGAGCCGGATCGCCTGCAGCGAGCGCAGCGACCGCGGGGGCTTCGTCGCCGTAGCGCCGGACCAGCCGGGGCAGCGCCGGAACCCGGCGCAGCACGGTATGGGGCGCGGCGCCGACCAGGGGCAGGCGCTCGGTTCGGCACGGCCTCGGTGCCGCATGGAGCATGCGGTCGACGGTGTCCTGCGCCATGCGGCGGTATGTCGTCAGCTTGCCTCCCACCACGGTGAAGGTGCCGGAATCGGCGTCCTCGATAATCGCGTGGCGACGGCTGAGGTCGGAGGTGGCGCCTCCTTTGCCGGCCAGCAATGGCCTGAAACCCGCGTAGCGACCAGCGACCGCTTCGGCGCCGACAGGTGTACGGAGTGCCAGCGAGAGCACCTCGAGCAGGAACGCTTCTTCATCGGCGGTGACCCTCGGTTCGTCGACGATGTCGCCGGTGTACGGGTCGTCGGTCACGCCGATGATCACGCGCCCCTCGTCCGTCGGAGTCGCGCCGACCCAGCGTGCACTCGCGTGCGGCACCGGGATGGCGAGCGCGGCCCGCGGGTTGCCCAGGACGGCGGAGGGAACGATGACGTGAGAACCCTTGCTCGGCATGAGCTTCACCTGCGGCGCAAGCCGGTCCGCCCAGACGCCCGCGGCGTTGACGACATGCGTGGTGCGAATGTCGAATGAGTCGCCGCCGACCACGTCGCGGACGCGAACGCGTCCTCGCTCGAGGTGGATCGCCTCGCAGTACGTGAGGATCCTGGCGCCGTGCGCAGCAGCCGTCCGGGCGATGGCGATGACCAGGCGCGCGTCGTCCTCGATCTGCCCGTCCCAGAAGAGGATGGCCCCACGAAGATCGTCCACGCGCAGTGCCGGTACGAGCCGCAACGCCTCATGG
>DATMRA010000025.1:0-2428 GCA_035566535.1 Candidatus Acidiferrales bacterium
GCGATGCTCGAGGCGGTCGGCCTCACGGGACAGGCGCACCAGCGCCCCAATGAGCTCTCGGGAGGCCAGCGCCAGCGGGTGGCGATCGCCCGCGCGCTCGTCAAGGAACCGCAGGTCGTGCTCGCGGACGAGCCGACGGCCAACCTGGACTCCGCCACCGGCGCCTCGATCATCGACCTGATGCGCCGCGTCCAGGTGCAGTCGCGCACCACCTTCATCTTCGCGACCCATGACCCACAGCTCATGTCGCATGCCGACGAGACCTTCGTGATCCGCGACGGCGAGCTGGTCGGGCACCGCACAGGAGACGGGCGATGAAACTGCTGCTCAAGATTGCCTTTCGCAACATGCTGCGCAACCTGCGCCGCTCGCTGATGACGGGGTCCGCGGTGGCGGCGGGCGCGCTGGCGCTGCTGCTCTTCGGGGGCTTCGCCGCCTACATCTTCGCGGGCCTCGAGACCAACAACGTGCAGCGGATCGGACACCTGACCGTGTTCCGGGCAGGCTACTTTCTCCTCGGGGCCGGCAATCCCGCGGCCTACGGCATCGACCACTATCGGGACGTCATCGCGCTCATCGAGCGCGATCCCGTGGTCGGGCCGATGATCAACGTGATTACCCCGACGCAGTCGCTGGTCGGCATCGCCGGCAATTTCAGCGGCAGCGTCGAGGCCTCGAAGACCTTCCTCGGCACCGGCCTCATTCCCTCGAACCGAGAGCGGATGCGGCAGTGGGATGAATTCCGCGCCAGCGCCGGCTATGTGCCCGACCGGCGCATGTCGGATGACGATCCGTCACGCGGTGAGATCGGAGTCGGACTCGCCCGCGTGCTCGGACTCTGTGGGCCGCTCGGTCTCCACGGCTGCCCGGCACTGCCGGCGGCGCGGTCGTTCTCTGGTGAGACCACAGGTGCCGCGCAGCGCGACCTCACGGACCTTGCAGCGCGCGATCTCGCCGCCGGCGCTCAGGGCTCGAATCCGACTCCGCAGATCGATCTCCTGGCCGCGACCGCCGGCGGAGCGCCGAACGTGGTGCAGCTCGCGGTTGGTGGTGCCGAGCCGCAGGGAGTCAAGGAGCTCGACGACAACTTCGTGGCGATGCCGCTCGGGCTCGCCCAGCAGCTGGTCTACGGCCGCGGCGAGCACAAGGCCACCGGTATCGTGTTGCAGCTGCATCGCAGCGAGGATCTAACCGGGGCCCACGCTCGGCTGACCACGCTCTTCAGGCAAAAACACCTCGATCTCGAGGTTCGCGACTTCGGCGAGCTCTCGCCCTTCTACGGTCAGGTCAAGAACATGTTCAGCGCCATCTTTCTGTTCATCGCGCTGGTCATGGGCGTGATCGTGTTGTTCGCGGTCGTCAACACCATGACCATGAACGTCATGGAGCGCACCAACGAGGTCGGAACCATCCGCGCCCTCGGGGTACGGCGCGCGGGCATCCGCTCGCAGTTCACCGTGGAGGGCGTACTGATCGGCGCGATCGGCGCGACCGTCGGCGCGCTGCTGGCGCTCGTCATTGCGGCTCTGGTCAATCAGGCAGGTCTGACGTGGATTCCGCCCGGCAATGCTACCGCGGTGCCGCTGCGGCTCGACGTCGCCGGACGCGCGGCGCTGGTCGGCGGGGCCTGGCTCGGACTTGCGATCATCACCACGCTGGCGGCACTGCTGCCGGCCAACCGCGCGGCCCGATTGCCCGTGGTCGACGCATTGAGACACGTGTGAGGGCGTCATGAAATACAGGAAGCACTGGATGGCAATCCTCCCAATGGCCGCGTGGCTCGACGTGAGCGCAGTCGCCCAGGCCCAGAGCGCACAGGAAATCGTCGTCGCCACCGACAAGGTACGAAATCCCGACAAGCCGTTCCGCTCGACGCTCCGGCTCACGGAGTACGTCGGCGGCCAGGAGCGGGATCACGACTCGCTGGTCCTCTACTCGAAAGAGGATGGCGCGACGCGGCAGTTCCGCAACCTCGTGCAGTACGTGGAGCCCGCGCGCGATGCCGGCAAGCGTGTGCTGCTCGACGGGCACTCGCTCTGGTTCTACGACCCGAACTCGAAGGTCAGCGTGCGGATATCGGCGCAGCAGCGCCTGATCGGCCAGGCGGCGATCGGTGACATCCTTACGGTGAACCTGGCCGCCGACTACACGCCGAGCATCGTGGGGACGGAGACCATCGACGACGCCACGCGCCAGCCGCGCAAGTGCTGGCACCTGGAGCTCAAGGCCAACAACGACCTCGCGACCTACAACCGCGTCGAATACTGGGTCGAGCAGGGGAGCTTCTATCCGATCAAGGGGAAGTTCTACGCCGACAGCGGGCGGCTGCTGAAGATCGCTTACTTCCGCAAGTTCGCCCAGCAGCTCGACGCGGTCCGGCCCACCGAGGCGATCATCATCGACGCGGTGGACTCCTCGCTCGCGACCA
>DATMRA010000026.1:0-10843 GCA_035566535.1 Candidatus Acidiferrales bacterium
GGTTCCGTCGTGACCACAGCAGGGCTGACGGGAACGACCTCGTCGGCCAGCCCGGCGGCTACTCCCGGGGTCTCCCCGGCTGCGACACCAGGCAGCCCGCCGGCTTCGACATCTGCACCTTCGCCGGCCGCCTCTCTGCTCGAGTTTCCTGCGGCCAGCGGGAGTCCGATCGTTTTGGGGCAACGAGCCACGGCCGCGGCGTTCGCGCCAGGAGGCGGGGCGCTGGTCTTCGCGGTTGCTGATTCCCATGGCGGGTCACAGATCACGGTTGCGCGGACCGACGGCACCAACCCCACCCTGCTGGCCGGTTCCGCGACCCCCGTCGTTGCGATCGCCTGGTCGAGCAACGCCCGCATCGTGTACGCGACGGCCACCGGCATCAAGTCGGTGGACGTGAGCGGCGCAACCGGCCCGGCGGTCGACCTGCCTTCGGGCGCGGGTGCCCTCCTCCAACTCTCGCCCAACGGCCGGTACGCGTACCTGGCTCCGGCCGCTGGAACCGGCGGCACGCTCTTCGATGTGAACTCCGGGGCGAGCCGCACGCTGTCTGGGGCCGTGACCGATGTCGCGTTCACCGGCGACAGCAAGACGGTCGCATGGATCGATCGCTCGGGCCTCACGCCCCGCCTGCTCACCGAGCCGGCGGATCAGGACACCCAGGCGCTGGTCTCCACCATCAATCCCGGTGCGAGCCTCAGCCTGGTTGCACTCGACTACGACGGCACCGAGGTCGCCTACGTCCTCACTCCCGCGTCGGGAAGTGCCGAGCTGGTGGTCGCGCAGCTGGCGAACGGATCGCCCCTCGCAATCGGGCCTGGGATCACAACCGCTGTTTTCTCCCGCCACGGTGACGCCCTCGCGTTCCTCCAGGAGGTGGCGGGAGGTACTGCCGTGCAGCTGGCCTCGATCGCCGGCGTCACGCAGCCACCCGTCGGGGCGCTTCCCCGCGCTGCCGCGGCAACGCTGAATGGTTTTGTCGACGCACAGGTGAGCGGCAACAGCTCCGCGCTGCGCACACTCAGCGCCCCGGAGGTGGACGTCGCCGGGCAGACGCCGAGCGGACTCACCCGCGCATACGTGATTGACGCTGTCCTGAACCCGGCGGGCACCGTCACCGCGACCGTCGAGCTGATCGTGGACGCAAACGCGACGCACCTCACACCCCGGGTATCCAGCGAAACCCTTACGCTGAGCCAGCCCGCCAGCGACGGGCCATTCATCGTCAGCGCGATGAACGTCAGTCCGCTGCGCGACCAGGTGAGCGGACCGCATGTCCTACATGTCTCTACGGCGCACAGCAACGGTCAGTACACAGTGCAGGTGGCGTTCGACAGCGACCTCAACCCGGCGACCGTGCAGGATGCGATAACACTGGTGACCGCCTCTGGTGCGTCATTACCCGCCGCGGTCTCCTATGACCCGGAGACGCGCACTGCCACGTTGTTGCTCGAGAGCGCACCCACGGGAACCGTGATGGTCGACGTGGCAACCTCACTGCGCGACATCAACGGTCAGCATTTGGCTCTGCCCTTCCAGGGCAACGTCGCCGGCTGACGCGCTACAGAGCCATGAGGTTCGCGCTGACCGGTATTCGCAACGTACCGTCGGCCGCAGCGTAGCGACCCAACGCGGCTCGGCTCACATCCTGGACTTCCCGGACCGCAACCTCGGGAAGCGCTGCGCTGAGCTCGTCCATCAGCGGGCGTTCGCGAACCATCGCGGCCCAGTAGTGGGCGAAGCCGTCGAAGCGCACGACGTCGCCCACGGTCACGCTCACCCCTGCCGATCCGGCGGGCACGGCGAGAACTGCTCTGAGGTACTCCGAGTCGTATCGCGCAACGGTCTGCAACGCCGCGTCCAGCACGTGCTCATGCGCAGGAGGATTCTGCGGGTCCCAGACGGCAGCCAGGGCGCGACCACCAGGCAGGCAGACGCGCGCCGCCTCTGACCGCAACGCAGCGGCAAATCCAGCTGTGAAGAGCACGCCCACGGCGGCGCATGTGCGATCAGCAATCGGAACCACGCCATCTCGCAGTTCAACCGTCGCGACGATCCCACGTGGGATGCCGCCGCTCTCAACCGAGTCCGAACAGCCCGCAGTGTCGACGTCGGCGGCAAACACTCTGCCGTCAGGGGCCACTCGCAGCGCGAGGACACGGGTCAGCTCTCCTCCGTCGCAGAGCAGATCGCACACGGTCTGGCCCGGCTCCACATCGAGCGCGTTCGCCAGCTGCTCTGCGAACGGGCGCAGGACAGCCGCGCCGTACAGCTGCCCGTAGCGCCGCATGCCGGGCTACGTCGAGAGCGCAACCGCGGCGGCGATGGCCGCCGCCTTTGCCGGGTCCCGCACCAGCCGGAGCATCGGCTCCTGTCGCGTGGCCCACATGTCGGCCTCGGCCACGAGCTGTGGGTGTTCGTCGATGAAAAGCGTCGTATAGTCGCCGGCCCGGAAATCCGCATCGGAAAGCACCGCGAGGTGATACGGGATGTTGGTGCGGATCCCAGTGATGATGAACTCGAGCAGCGCCCGCCGCATACGGTCGATTGCGAGCTCGCGTGTGGAGCCGTGCACGATGAGCTTGGCGATCATCGGGTCGTAGTTGGGCGAGACCACACCCGGGCCCACCAGCGAACTGTCTACCCGCACACCTGGACCGGACGGCTCGTGATACGCGGTGACCTGGCCGGGAGACGGCAGGAATCCCTTTGCATAATTCTCGGCGTTGACACGGCACTCGATGGCATGCCCGCGGGGTACAACGTCAGCCTGACTGAACGACAGTGGCTCTCCCGCGGCAACGCGAAGCTGCTCGATCACGAGGTCGACGTCGTAGACAAGCTCAGTCACGGGGTGCTCGACCTGCAATCGCGTATTCATCTCGAGAAAGAAGAACTCGCCTCTGCTGTAGATGAACTCCACCGTGCCGGCATTCACGTACCCCACAGCGCGCGCAGCGGTCACCGCCGCCTCACCCATGCGCGCGCGCTGGGTGGAATCGATGACGGGCGACGGCGCTTCCTCGATGATCTTCTGGTGGCGGCGCTGCACGGAGCATTCGCGCTCGCCCACGTGCACGACGTTTCCGTGCGTGTCGGCCATCACCTGGATCTCGATGTGCCGCGGATCGTCCACATATCGCTCCAGGAAGATCGTGTCGTTGCCGAAGGCACGAGCGGCTGTGCTGCGCGCGGTGTCCACCGACGCCCGCAGCTCGCTCTCATCGCGCGCCACGCGCATACCGATCCCACCGCCTCCCGCACTCGCTTTGATGAGCACCGGGTACCCGATCTCGGCCGCCGATGTCACCGCATCCTCGACGTCGTGAAGCGCGTCCGTACCCGGCACCACGGGCACACCCGAGTCGCGCATCCGCGAGCGCGCCGCGACCTTCTCGCCCATCGCGGCCATCGCGTCCGGTGGCGGTCCGATGAAGACGATTCCCGCGTCCTGGCACGCGCGCGCGAAGGCCTGGTTCTCGCTGAGAAACCCATAGCCGGGGTGGATCGCCTGCGCGCGCGTCTGCCGCGCGGCGTCGAGGATACGATCGCCCACCAGATACGACTGCGCGGACGGCGCCGGCCCGATCTCGACAGCTTCGTCGGCGGCGTGCACGAAGGCGGCACCACGGTCGGCCTCGCTGTACACGGCCACGCTGCGAACGCCGAGGTCGCGACAACCGCGGATCACCCGCAGCGCTATCTCCCCACGATTCGCGATCAGGACCTTCTCGAACATCGCTAGTCGATGTGGACGAGCGGGTCGCGCGGGCTTACGACGTCGCCCTCTTTCACATACACGTGCGACACGGTGCCGGAGCGGGTGGCGGTGATGTCGTTCTGCATCTTCATTGCCTCCAGCACGGCGACGACATCGCCCAGGTGTACCGCATCGCCCTTCTTCACCGGGATCTTGAGGAGCAACCCCTGCATCGGCGCGACGACGGTTCCCTCGCGCACCGGCGGCGGTGCACCCGACGCGCCAGGCTGGCCACCACCAGAACCGACTTCCGCCGCGCCGATGACACGCACAGCATACGACTGGCCATCCACCTCGACGGTGAGCTCGCGCACGGACAACGGCGGCGTCTCGACCTCATCCTCGGTCGCGCCGGCTGCGGCTGACGAGACCGCGTCGTCCTCGGGCACAGCCAGCGCATCCGCCTGGGTTGGCGGCTCGTCACCCAGGGGTTCGGGCACCAGCTCGCCCCGTCTCAGCGCCAGGTACTCCGCCGGAAACAGCGCATAGGTGACCGCCGCGGCGTCGTCCGGGTTGCTCACACCCTCGCGCCGCAGCTCGCGGCGGGCGGCCGTGAGACCAGGCTCGAGGAGGTCCGCGGGGCGGCACGTGATGGGTTCCTCGCGTCCGTTGACGAGGCGACGGATGTCGGCGTCCACTGGGTACGGCGGTTCGCCATAAAGGCCGAGGAAATAGTCCTTCACTTCCTGGCTGATCGTTGCGTAGCGGTCGCCCTCGATCACGTTGTAGACCGCCTGTGTCGCAATGATCTCGGTCAGTGGCGTCACCAGCGGGGGCCATCCAAGCTCACGCCGCACCCGCACGACCTCCTCCTCGACCTCGCCGAGTTTGGCCAGCTCGTCTCGGTCACGGAGCTCCGCCAATGCGTGGCCCATGGCGGACGGCGGCAGCAATCCGCGCAGCGCCGACGTGTCGAGTCGCATTGCCAGAGGGTCGGCGACCTCCGCGTAATGCGTCAGCACCTGTTCGAGGACAAGCGCGGCGTCGGCCACCGGACCGAGACTCAACCCCGGATCAACGTCTGTGCCGGCGAATCCGGCGATGACCGCCTCGGCTGCAGGCATCGACGCACCCCCGGCAAGGGGCGACAGCGCGACGTCGATGCTCACCGCACCCGCTGTCGCCGCCATGAACGAAGCGAGGGTGGCCTGCCCAGTCTGAGCGGCGATGGAGACGCTGACGGGCACACCGGTTGCTTCTCGCAGTGCCGCAACGGTCTCGCCGGCTCGCGACGCGACGAGCACACCCAGCGGATCGTGCAGGCAGAGCGAGGGATACCCGGCATCAACAAGAGCGCGGCCGAACGCAGTGAGCCGCTCAACGTCGTGGGTCGGGGCGTCGCTGTACACGATGACGCCCTCCGCCTGTTTTCCCGCACTGGCGATTGCTGTTGCGCATCGCGTCAGGTTGCGCACGTCGTTGAGTGGGTCGTAGCACCTGAAGATGTCGATCCCGGCGCCGGCAGCGACGGCGATGAACGCGTCCACCACGTCATCCGGCACATGGCGATGGCCCACAAGCGCCTGACCGCCGATCACCGCGAGGAGAGGTGTGATCGGCGCCGCGGCTCGAACAGCCCGGAGGCGCTCGAACGGGTCCTCTGCAAGAAAGCGCAGCGATGCCTCGAACGTGGAGCCGCCGAAGACGTCGAGAGCAGCAAAGCCGCAGGCGTCGAGACGCTCGGCGACCGGAAGGGCGTGGCGCAGGCGCAGGCGGCTCACCAGGAGCGACTGCTGCCCGTGGCGGAGAGACGTCTCCACCACTTCGAGGCGGGGCATCCGGGGCATTGTAGGGGCTGAAAAACCCGCGCCAGGATTCTCTTGCTTATTCGGCGGGGAAACCGTCGGGTAGTTGAACCGTCTCGCGCATGCGCACGCGCTGCTCGAGCACGGCCATCTCGACGTCCGGGTCGGAGAGCGCGATGATCTCGGCGGCCAGGTGAGCCGCGTTGCGCGCGCCCATATCACCCACGGCGACCGTTGCGACAGGGATTCCGGGGGGCATCTGCACGATGCTGAGCAGCGAATCGAATCCAGCCAGGGGCGTGGCCGCAAGTGGGACACCGATGACCGGGAGAATCGTCTGTGAGGCGAGAACCCCGGGCAGGTGAGCGGCGGCGCCGGCGCCGGCGACCAGTACCTTGATGCCCCGAGCCCTCGCCGCGAGCGCGTAGGCGCGGACAACGTCGCCGGCGCGATGCGCCGACATGACGCCGATCTCCCAGCCGATTCCGTACGTGTCCAGGAGCTCACCGCACTTCCGCATCACCGCAAGGTCGGACTCGCTGCCCACAACGATGCCCACGCGAAGCTGTGCCGTCATGCAGTCACACCAAGGGGGTCAGACCGGCTTGCAACTGGCGCGGCGCCGATGTCGCTGCGGAAGTGCATACCGGTGAAACTCACACGACCGATGTTGTCGTAAGCGCACCGGCGGGCGTCGTCCAACCCCTGGCCGAGCGCCACCACGCAGAGCACCCGGCCTCCCGCCGTGTAGAACTCCCCACCTGCGCCCGGCCGCGTGCCGGCGTGAAAACAGAGCACGTCTGGGTCGAGCCGCTCCAGACCGAAGATTTCGTCTCCGGTTCGGACGTCGCCTGGGTATCCGGCAGCAGCTGCCACCACTCCGACCGCGGAGAGCTCCTCGGCTGCAACCGTGCCAGCCTCGAGTTCTCCTCGAGCGGCCATCGTGAAGAGATCGAGCGCCGGCTCAGCGAGCAGAGGAAGCATCACCTGCGCCTCGGGGTCCCCAAAGCGCGCGTTGAACTCGAGCACGCGCGTCCCCTGCGGCGTGAGCATCAGTCCCGCGTACAGACAGCCGACGAACGCCGTACCGCGCGCGCGCAGTGCGTCAATGCACGGCTGCAGCAGAGTGCCGGCTACCTGTTCCGCAAACGTGTCATCGATGCCGGGTGGTGGTGCGACAGCGCCCATACCACCGGTGTTGGGGCCGCGATCGCCGTCGAAGGCACGCTTGTGATCCCGTGCCGGCGGCAGCACTCGGACGGTCCGACCGTCGCTGAGTCCCAGGACGCTCACCTCGAGGCCCTGCAGACGTTCCTCGACGACGACGCGGTTCCCCGCATCGCCATAACGCGCGCCAAGGAGACACGCATCGAGTGCGACGTGCGCCTCCTCCGCAGACGCGCACACCACAACACCCTTACCGAGTGCCAGCCCATCGGCCTTGACAACGCATGCGCCGCCCACGTCTGCGATGAACCGCTCGAGTGCAATGCGATCGTCGCTGCCACCAGTGACCCATCGGGCGGTCGGAATCCCACACTCGTCCATCAAGGCTTTCGCGTACGACTTCGACGACTCGATGCGCGCCGCCGCGGCAGTCGGCCCGAAAACAGCGACGCCAGAGTCAAAGCATGCATCCGCAACGCCGGCAGCCGCTGCCGCATCCGGCCCGATGATCACGAGATCGACCTCGCGTTCGCGCGCGACGCGCGCGATACCCGTCGCATCGGTTGGGCTGAGCGCAACGTTCTCGGCGATACGCGCGGTGCCGCCGTTGCCCGGTGCAACGATGAGCTCGACATCATCACGATCGCGCGAACACGCCCATGCAAGCGCATGCTCACGCCCGCCGCCTCCGACAATGAGCACCCGATTCACGGTGTGTGTCGGGTCGCAGTGGCCAGGCCACCAGGGTGACAGACCATCACGGAGGCGAGCCGGAACGGCTTGGAGCGGAGGGCGAGCCGAGTGCGAGCGGCGGACCCCCAGCGGGGGCCCGACCGCGTGTCTGGAGCCCTCGTGACCTGGCCACCGCTATTCCCACTCAATCGTCGAAGGCGGTTTGCTCGAGATGTCGTAGACGACGCGGTTGACGCCGGCGACTTCGTTGACGATGCGCCGGCTGATGATGCCGAGCACGTCGTATGGCACTTTGGCCCAGTCGGCGGTCATGCCGTCGTCGCTCTCGACGATGCGCACCGCGACAACGTTCGCGTACGTGCGGCCGTCGCCCATGACGCCGACCGATGAGATCGGCGTGAGGATGGCAAAGGACTGCCACACCTTGCGATAGAGGCCGCTGCGCTTGATCTCGTCGATGACGATCCAGTCGGCGGCGCGAAGCGTCTCCAGGCGGTCGCGCGTCACCTCGCCGATGATGCGAATTGCAAGCCCGGGGCCGGGAAACGGCTGGCGCCACACCATGTCCTCGGGAAGGCCGAGTGACAGACCGACCTGGCGCACCTCATCCTTGAAGAGGTAACGGAGCGGCTCAACCAGAGTGAAACGCAGATCGTCCGGCAGCCCACCCACGTTGTGATGCGTCTTGATCGTCTGTGCGTTCTGCGTGTCGTGTGATGTCGACTCGATGACGTCTGGATACAGAGTGCCCTGCGCCAGGAAATCGATGTCACCCAGCTGGCGGGCCTGCTCTTCGAAAACCTGGATGAAGGTGCGCCCGATGCGCCGCCGCTTCTCCTCAGGATCGACGACGCCCCGCAGCGCTTCCAGGAACTGGTCCGTCGCATCGACGTGGATCAGGCGGATGTGCCGCTGCTTGGACATGACGTCGACGACACGCTCACCCTCTCCGCGACGCAGCAATCCGTTGTCGACGAAGACGCACGTGAGCTGGTCGCCCACGGCACGGTGCACCAGCGTGGCCGCAACAGCGGAGTCGACGCCGCCACTGAGGGCGCATAGCACCTTCCCGTCACCCACCCGGCGTCTCACATCGGCGATGGCCATGTCGATGAAGGACGCCGCCTCCCACGTGCCCTGGCAACCGCACACCTTCATCAGGAAGTTGCGCAGGATCTCCTTCCCAAGAGGCGTGTGCGCCACCTCGATGTGAAACTGGATGCCGAAGCGTCCTTGCGGTCCCGCGATCGCCGCATAGCGAGAATTCAGCGAATGCGCGATCGGCCGGAACCCTTCCGGCAGCTGCGTGATCACGTCTGCATGCGACATCCAGACGGACAGCTCGCGGGGGAGGCGTTCGAAGAGTCCGGCGTCCTCGTCGACGATCACCGAGGCGTGCCCGTACTCACGGCGTTCTGCGCGCTCCACCGCGCCTCCGAGGTCGTGCGCGAGCAGCTGCATTCCATAGCAGATGCCGAGTATTGGGATACCGAGCTCGTAGACACCCGGGTCGGGGCGCGGCGCCCCCGGCTCGAACACCGACGCAGGACCGCCACTGAAGATCAGACCCCGCGGCGCGCGGCGGCGGATCTCCTCGGCGGCGATGCCGCCGGGAACAAGCTCGCAGTACACGCGTGACTCGCGCACCTTGCGCGCGATGAGCTGGCTGTACTGCGAGCCGAAGTCGAGGACGAGAACCGAGTCCTGTGCGATCTGAACAGGGACTTCCGCGACCGCCCCCGTGCCAGTCGCTACGCTCAAACGCCCATCCCCACGCGCTGCTCGCGCTGCTGCACCTTGCCTTCGGTCTTGATGGACGGTGCGATGACCATCTCGGTGTCCTGGAACTCCTGGATAGTCCGCGCACCACACACGCCCATCGCGCTCTTCAGCGCGCCGACGAGATTCATGCTCCCGTCATCCACGTGCGCGGGGCCGAAGAGGATCTCTTTCAACGCACCCTTGACGCCGGTGCGGATGCGCGTGCCGCGCGGCAGGTTGGGATCAGGTGTCGCCATGCCCCAGTGATTGCCGTGGCCCGCGGCCTCAGCGGCGGCGGCGAAGATGGACCCGATCATCACGGCGTCGGCGCCACTCGCGAATGCCTTCGCCACGTCGCCGCCGAGCCGCATGCCACCGTCGGTGATGATGGCCACCCGCTCACCGCTGCGGCGCAGATGATCGTCTCGTGCGGCGGCACAATCGCTGGTGGCAGTCACCTGGGGTACGCCGACGCCCAACACCGCGCGTGTGGTGCACGCCGCGCCGGGACCAACGCCGACGAGCAGTCCTTTGATACCCGTGTCCATGAGCTCGAGCGCCGTCGCGTAGTCCACGCAGTTACCGGCGACGACAGGGATGTCGACGGACGCAGTGAGATCTCGGAACGAGAGATGGCGGTACGACTTGCTCATGTGCCGGGCTGTGAGCACCGTTCCCTGCACGACGAACACGTCGGCGCCGGCCTCCTGCACGATTGGCGCCCGGCGTTCGGCATGAGCGGGCACGGTTGACACCGCGCACGGAACCCCGGCGGACTTGATCTCTTCCACCCGCTGGCCGATCAGCCCGTCCTGCACGGGGGCTGAATAGATCTTCTGGAGCACCACGTTGATACGGTCGACGGGCGCCTCGGCTATTTCGTGGAGTACAGCGGTCGGATCCTCGTAGCGGGTCTGCACTCCATCCAGGTTGAGCACCGCCAGGCCGCCAAGCTTCCCCATCTCCACGGCAAACCCAGGATCGACCACGCCATCCATCGCTGCGGCAAGGAAAGGAATGCCGAGCGAGAACCCATTCAGGGCAAATGTGACGTCAATCTCGTCAGGATTGATCGTTATCCGGCCTGGAACCAAGGCCACCTCGTCGAAGCCGTAGGCCCTTCTCGCCCGCTTCGACCGGCCAAGCTCCAACTCCATCAATAGATTCTAGCAAAGCTCCTGATCAGGACCAAGTCCCGCAGCGCACCATCTTGTGCCGAACCGCCTTGTCGAACGCTACATATAGTGTCTTTCAAGTGAGGTGCTTTCGGGCTGGAGGGGAGGCTGGCCCAGGGTCTGCAGCCGGCCTGTCGGAGCCGCGGTGGTCCCCGCGGCGAGACTCGAAGGCGAGACGGCAACGCCGTCTCGACCTGTACGGCGAAAGACCGTGGGCCAGCCTCCCCTTAACCCCGGAACACCGAACGGCGCTCCATCAAGTCCGCCACGAGCCCAGCTTGGATGGTCTCGCGCACTTCATCGCTGATACGCATGACTATCGATGGGTCGTCGGCTGCAGAGGGGCCGTAGTCATCGGTGCGTACGGGGGGATGAAAGCGAATGCGCCATTTGCTCGGCAGGGGAATGAGTCCGAGCGGGCCAAGCCAGGGCCAGGTGGGAGTGACTGGGAAATAGGGCATTCCGATCAGCTTGGCCACGATCTGCAGGTCGGCGATCATCGGATAGATCTCCTCGGCTCCGACCACCGAGATCGGGATGATCGG
>DATMRA010000027.1:0-24515 GCA_035566535.1 Candidatus Acidiferrales bacterium
GGTTCATCGTCCCGCAACTGCAACGGCCGCAACTGCGATTGCGCCGGCTGCAGCGGCCAGCGTGAGGACGCCTCGATGCTCAGCGCGTATGAAACGGGCGAGCAAACGCAGCACGAATGCATACAGCGTTGTGGCCGCGAACACCGCAAGCGACGCAAGCGCGGCTGCGCCGCCCGTGAGTTGCGCCGGGGTCACCAGCGAGAACGCCAGGATGGCTGCGGTTGCGGTCAACCCGGCTCGCACCGCGGGCGGCCCCGCGCCGAATGTGCGACAAAAGAATGGCGCAGCCAGAAGAAGAGCGGCTGCGGTGGCGGCTCTGGCGGCGGCGAGCGTCGTACCAGGCGCCGCGTCGATGCTCGGCAGGGCCAGCGTTGTCGTTGCGGCGGCGAGCGAGGCCAGTGACACGACGGCCACGCCTCCGGCAAAGAGCCGGCGGGAATCCCAGCCGCCGCGTGCGGCCAGAGCGACACCGGCGGCCAGAAGTATCGAGGCGACGACCAGGTTTGGCGCGGCCCCGGCAACAGGAGGAAGGACCGTCGCCGGGGACGCCGGGAGCGGCGCCAGCGAGGCAGCGAAACCGCACGCGACCAGTGCCGCCATCCCCGACGCGGGTATGCCCCGGGCTCCACCGCGCAAACCGGCGCCGCGTCGCACCGCCGAGGCGGTGAGCGCCAGAAAGAGCCCACCCGGGTACACCGCCAGCGCGATCACCGCCTCGACCAGCCCCAGCGTGTCCATCAACTGCCCCCGAAGATGAGCGTCGCCCCACTCTGCGACGCCACCCCGAGCGCAAGGCCGGCAGCAACCACAAGCCATGCGGCCGCCTGCGTGGCGAGACCGCGTGGGCCCTCGCCCCGCCCCGCCCGCTGCTCGGGATCGCGAGCCGGCCGCGCGCCCAGCACGGCTGCAAGAAAGAGCAAGCCCATCGCCAGCAGCGCCAAAACCAGCAATGCCGAAGAGACCTGGCCGACGGCCTCGAGCAGAAGAAACCGTCCCCAAAACGAAGGCGCCGGCGGGATGCCGGTGAGCAGCAGCCATGCCACGCGACGCGGCCCGCGGGTGGCAGGCTGCGGCTTTTGCAGGAGCAGTGGACCCGTGACGAGGTGGGTGAGCACGAGAAACAGTCCGCCGGATTGGGCAAGCCCCGGGTGCCCGGCCCCGATGGCCGCGGCCGCCAGCCCCAGGTCCGCGATGAACACTCGGGCATAACGCCTGTCGGGGTGGGCTCGAACGGCCTGGAACGCACCCCACACCGCGGTGGCCAACCCCATCGCCAGGATGATGCGGGCGAACGTCGCGCTGCCCAGGGGCGGCAACGCCAACTGAATGCGCTCGGCGCTCAAGAGCACGGCGGGAGCGACCATCAACGGCCAGACGGCCACCTCTGCGCCGCGGAGCGAGCCGAGGGCACCCGCGGCCCAACCGCCGAGAGGCAGCAGGCCCAGCACGGCGGCCAGGCCACACGCGAGCAGGGCAGAGACGAGCACCGGCCGAGATCCAGTGACGGCCTCGGCCACCGGGAGAAACGGCGCGGCGGCCAGCAAGGCCGCGCTCCCACCAACCGCCACGCGGCCCGCGGCCAGCGTGGTCCGCCCTGGCGCCACCGCGATCCACCGCAATGCAAGCACGCCGACCGCGCCCACCAACCCGAGGGCCCACACCACCGGATTGGTGGCCGTGACCGCGACGATCGTCGCCGCTCCGGCGAGGCCGACCGTCAGCAACTCCGGGCCCTCGATCGTGGGAGCCAGGACGAGCATCAAGACCAGTGAGATCGCGCACGCCATCAGCAACCCCTGGGTGGTCCGGTCGAGGTGAAGCGCGCCGAGACTTCCAACGGCTGGGATGGGCACTCCCGGCACAACCAGCGCGACGAGCAGGGCCACGAGTCCCGCGAATGGGACGAGCACGCCGAGACGGCGGGCGCGAGCGGCCGGCAGTACAGCTGCTCCGGCCACCCCCGCTCCGGCCCACACCGCAGCCACCGCGAGAGGATTCATCCGGTGCCTTCCACGGGGCGGCGAGCGTGGCGTCCGCCAAGCCAGCCTGCGACCGCCGCTGAGGTCGGCGCCAGCACGGCCAGCGCGGCAGCTCCGACATAGGCGTCGGGACCGCCTCGGATCAACCACGCGGTCGCGCTGCTGAGGCCGACCATCCCGACCCCCACGGCGATGTCCTCCACCGTCCGCGCGACGAGGAGGCGGAGACCGCCGCACGCCCACACGTACGCGACCGGAAAGAGGAGTCCCTGCACTGCGGCGACCGCTCCAATCGAGACGTTGAAGCTGACCCACGACGCCACCGGCACAGCCAGGGCTGCGCCCCAGACGCGCACGCTCCGAGGACCGAACAGGCGCAGCGGCGGTGCGAACGCGGGGATGAGGGGGTCGAGTCCTGCCACCCAGGGCAGGTGGCGTGCCGCGCGACGGCTGACCCAGCTCAAGACCAATGCAGCCCCCGCCGCCCCGAGCAGCACGAGCGTCGCGGGGGCTCCGCTGGCCGCCGCCAGCGTCGGAGACAGCCCGGCCGCGACGGCGACGACCGCCACGTTCACCGCGTTGCGCCCGTCGACCAGGATCGCGACCACGGCGGCGAGGACTCCTGCCGACGAGATGAGCGGCTCCGAGACCCCCATCAGTGGATGAGGATGAGCGCGAGCACCGCGCCGCCCACGAGCAACGGCAGCTGGGGCTGGACGATGAGCCATTCGTCCACTCGCGATACGGCGAACAACCCAAAGGTCACCGGTCCGCGAAGTGCGCGCCAGAGCGGCAACGGCAGCGGTCCGGGAACCATCGCCGGCGCCGGCCGCCCGGCGGCTTCGTGGGGCAGCCGCGTCCCCGAGAGACGAAGCGCGGCTGCGCCGGCGATCGCCAGAAACATCCCGGCAACGAGGAAGTACCCGCCCGCCCAGCCGCCCCCGGGACCGAGCACTGCGCCAGCCCCGGCCGGGCGGGACACACCGCCCCCGGCAAGCAGGCCGACGACAGTGGCAGCCGCCCCTCCGGGAAGGACGGCAGCCAGCGCCGAGAGCGCGACCGCCAGCCCAGCGAGGACGGGCAGGGTTCTCGCGCCGCGCGGCGGTGATCGGAACGCAGCCCACGCCATCGTCGTCGCAGCACCTGCGGCACCGACGGCTGCGATGAGGAGCACCACAAGCAGGGCGAGCCTGGCCCGGCCCAGGACGGCCACAGCGCCGAGCTCGAGAACCAGAGCGGTGGCACCGAAACCGGTGGGCAGACCACCGGCGGCCAGAAACGCCGCCGGCGTGAGCCATCGGCCGGCGAGGCTGCCGCGTTCCCACGCGGTGCTGCACGCCACCGCAAGCTCCAGGCTGCACAGGCCCGCGGCCACAGCCGTTGCTGCGGCGGCGCCCGCCATGCCGGTTACGACCAGGACAGGCCCCGCGACTGCGAGGCAGAGGCCGCGCCCTGCAGCCGCCGGCGAGCGCCAGTAGCGCATCGCGGCCGCGGCTCCCCCCAGCGCGGCCATGGCCCCGACGACGTCGAGCACGATCTGTGCAGACGCGGGGAGCGCGGCGCCGCCTGCAGCGTCACGAAGCCGGAGGATCATCGCGGCTCCGCATGGGACCGCGGCAACGGCCGCGAGAGTGCCCGCGGGCAGGCCCGCTCCACGCACGGGCACGATGCCCGGGCTCAGCAAGCGCACCGCTCCGGCGACCGCCCACGGCCATGCCACCGAGGCGGTGAGCGCACCAGCGGGGAGCACGGCGAAAGCGGACGTCCCTTGCGTTACCTGCAACTCCACGGCAGCAGCCAGCAGACCGAGCGCGGCGAGGTGCTCGATGGCGAGCGCAGCGAGCATGCCGCGTCCTGCGGTTCCACGCGACGGCGCGAGCACGATGAGCCCGCCCAGGTTGGCCACCTCGACACCAGCAAAGAGAGTCACCCCGTCGGCAGCGAGGGCGGCCGTCACGCTGCCCAGCAGGCACACGAGCACACCGATCACCTCAGCACGTCGCCGGCTCCGGTCCAGCAGCGTGAGGACGGCCGCAATGGTCGCGGCAAACGCGATCACCACACCGGTCGGGTCGGCGCGCAGGAGCAGCGTCACGCCACCGAGCTGATTGCCGAGCGACACCTGCACGCGCCCGCCTCCGGCCACCACCGCCGCGTCCACAATCAGAAGCGCGCATGTCACGACGACTGACGCGAGCGCCACCGGGCGGGCCAGCCGCGTCCAGCGCGGTTGCAGGCCGTACACCATCAGCATCGCAGCGATGAGCGGGACCGGCGTCAGTGCCAGCCCGAGACCGCTCGACAACACGCGGTGTTACCTAGTGTCCAGCGCGTGTCAGCGAATGCGCTCCCACGTCGGTGGCGCAGTAGGGGCACACCGACCAGCCAAGGCGCAGGCTGCGGTCACAGTTGGTGCATCGCCGCGCAAATTGCGTTCTGCAGTATGGGCAGATGATGAACTCCTGCTCGATCTCCCGGCCGCACGTTGGGCACGGACGCGTGAGGATGCCATCGAATGAGGGTTCGAGCAACGCCTGTTCTTCGAGGGCAAGCGCACGGTCCTCCTCCAGGGTCCGCGGCGGCCGCAGCACCAGGTACACCAACGCTCCCAGATATGGGAAGAGTCCCAGCAGGGTGGCAAATGCGACGAATGTCTGTGAGGTTGAACGGCGTCGCGCGTCACGCCACACGTAAAACGCGAGCGCGGCCCAGAGCACGGTCAGATAGATGACGACGGCGACGAGCCCCACGAGGAGGATGGATGCCGTGTCCGCGATCATCGCCGCTCCCGTTGCAGCAGAGCGCGAAGCGTCTGCGACTGTCTGGTGACCTCGTCGAGTTTGCGCCGAGCGCCCTCGACGACGTCGGCTCGAGCGCGTTCGACGAATCGCGGGTTGCCAAGCTGCGCCTGGAGTCGAGCGATCTGCGCGTCGAGCTGATCCAGCTGGCGGTGCGTGTGCCCGTCGTCCTGCACGGGCGCGGCCAAGCTCACCTCGGCATGAAAGGGCCCGGCGACAACGGACACGGATCGGGCGCCATCGAGCGTCTCGGCGACCGATGCCGGCACCAGGCCGGCCACAAGCCGCGCTGCGTCTGCGTTCGAAAGCCCGGCTGCACTCCCGTGGACCAGCACCCGCACAGCATCGCGCGCCGACGCCGGCAGGCCGCTCTGCTGACGCAGCGCCCGGATGTGCTGCACCAGCTCGAGCACGCTGGACACGCCGGCGTGCGCAGCAGTCGTCGCGGCGTTGTTCCATAGCGGGTCGACTCGCGGCCAGGCACGCCCTTGCAACGTCGGTGCCGGGTCGGGGAGCACTTGCGCACATTCCTCGGTCACAAATGGCATGAAGGGATGCAGCAGACGCACGATCGTGTCCAGCACGGTGACCGCGGTCCACGCCGCGGCATGACGCGACGCGGGTGGCGCGCTCTCGTGCAAGCGCGGCTTGATCATCTCGGCGTACCAATCACAGTACGAGTGCCACGTCGTGTCGTACAAGCGCTCCATCGTGTCGTGGAAGCGGAAGGCAGCAAAGCCGGCGTCGCTCTCGGCCACGACGCTCGCGAGCTCGGCGAGCATCCAGCGGTCCTCCGGCTCCAGCTCATCCGGGTCGGGCGCGTCGAGCACAGGGATCGAGTCGGCGCCGCGGCCCAGCCGCGCCAGCAACACGCCGGTGGTGACGTTCCAAAGTTTGTTGGCAAATCGCTGATATGACGCGATGCGGTCTTCGTCGAAGCGCACATCCTGACCGCCCGTCCCGACCGCGGCTGCCCACGCGCGCACCGCATCCGCTCCGTAGCGCTCGATCATCACCAGCGGGTCGATCGCCGTGCCCTTGGACTTGCTCATCCGCGAGCCGTCCGTCGCCTGGATCGTGCTGGTGATGAGCACGTCGGTGAACGGCAACCGATCAGTGAACTTGATGCCCGTCATGATCATGCGCGCCACCCAGAGGAAGATGATGTCGCGCGCGGTCACGAGCACATTTGTTGGATAGAACGCTTCGTAGTCGCGCGTGTGCGCCGGCCACCCGAAGATCGCGAAGGGCCACAACGAGCTGCTGAACCACGTATCGAGGACGTCGGGATCGTGCGTGAGCTGGGTATCGCCGCATTGCGGGCAGGTCGTCGGAGGCTCTATCCACGCGAATTGATGGCCGTTGCCACATGTCGAGACCGGAATCGAATGGCCCAACCAGATCTGCCGGCTGATGCACCAGTCGCGGATGTTGCGCATCCAGCTCAGGTAGACGTCGGTGTAGCGGGTCGGATGAAACGAGACCTCGTCGGTCTCGGCGGCGGTGATACCGGGCGCAGCCAGGGAGGCCATGCGTACCCACCACTGCTCGCTGACCAGTGGCTCGAGCACATGGCCGCAGCGGTCGCAATGCCCGACATCGTGGACGTACTCCTCGGTCTTCACCAGAGCGCCGATCTGCCGCAGTGCATCGGCAACCAGCGGCCGGGCCTGCTCCACAGGCAGACCGTGGAATTGCGGCAGCTCGGGAGTGTCCATCGTCCCGTCCGGTGCGATGACGGTGACGACCGGCAGCGCGTGGCGCCGCCCGATCTCGTAGTCAGTGGGATCGTGACCCGGCGTCACCTTGAGCGCGCCGGTGCCGAACTCGGCGTGCACTGCGGCGTCTTCGACGATCGGAACCTCACGCGACACCAGCGGGATCACCGCGTGGCGTCCGACCAGATGTGCCCACCGCGCGTCCCCGGGCGCCACGGCCACGCCGGTGTCGCCGAGCATGGTCTCGGGACGCACGGTCGCCACCACGATGTAGTCGCCACCCTCGACGGGATAGCGCAGGTAGTACAGCGTGTCGTGGTGCTCCTGCCATTCGATCTCCTCATCGCTGATGGCCGAGCGATCGTGCGGGCACCAGTTGACGATCCGCGGACCGCGGTAAATCAAGCCCTCGTCGTAGAGCGCTTTGAATACCGTGCGGATGGATCGGACGTAGTCAGGATCGAGCGTGAAGCGTGAGCGCGACCAGTCGCAGGTGAAGCCGAGCCGCCGCATCTGCTCGTAGATGCGCCCGCCGTATTCCTCGTACCACGCGTCGACGCGAGCTTTGAACTGCTCACGTCCCAGCTGCTCCTTTGTCGTGCCTTCAGCCGCCAGCTCGCGTTCGATCACGTTCTGCGTCGCGATTGCCGCGTGATCGGTGCCAGGACACCATTCCACCTCGTCACCGAGCATCCGGTGGTAGCGGCTCAGCGCGTCCTGGATCGAGAACCCGCAGGCGTGCCCCATGTGCAGCGCGCCGGTGATGTTCGGCGGTGGCAGTGCGATGACGAACTTCCGCCGGGGGCTGTCGGGGTCAGCCCGGCCAATGCCGAGCTCCTCCCACCGCTGCCGCCACTTCAGTTCGACACTCTGAGGACGAAACGTCTTATCCACGAGTGGCGACTGAGTATAGGGTCCGCCTACCCCGGCAAACCCTTCAGGGTCATGGCGCTCACGCCGTGCGGCCCTGTGCCTCCTCGTCGGCGTCGACGCCTGCGGCGACGCGCCGCTTCGGCTCCTCGGTGAGCAGCAGCGGCTCGACACCGTCCGTGATGGACTGCTCGGTGATGACGCACCGCTTGATGTCGGGCCGGCTCGGCACCTCGAACATGCTGTTCAGAAGCACGTCCTCGATGATCGATTTGAGTCCGCGAGCGCCGGTGCCGCGCGCCAGCGCGCGCTCAGCGATCGCTTTCAGCGCGCCCTCATGGAACACGAGCTCGACGTCGTCCAGCGCAAAGAACTTCTGGTACTGCTTGACGAACGCATTCTTCGGCTCGGTGAGGATGCGGATGATGTCCTCTTCGTCGAGGTAGTCGAGAGCCACGGTGATCGGCAACCGGCCGACGAATTCCGGGATGAGGCCGTACTTGAGCAGGTCCTGCGACTGCAGCTCGCGCAGGATCTTCGTCGTCTCCTTGGTGCGGTTCCCGTGGGGTCTGCTGTTGAAGCCGATGGTGCGCTTGCCGATGCGCTGTTCGATGATCTTCTCCAGGCCGTCGAAGGCGCCGCCGCAGATGAAGAGGATGTTGGTGGTGTTGATCTGGATGAAGTCCTGGTGCGGGTGTTTGCGGCCTCCCTGGGGCGGGACGTTGGCCACAGTGCCCTCGAGGATTTTCAGCAGCGCCTGCTGCACGCCCTCACCGCTGACATCGCGCGTTATCGAGGGGTTGTCACTCTTGCGCGCGATCTTGTCGATCTCGTCGATGTAGATGATGCCGCGCTCTGCGCGCGAGATGTCGAAGTCTGCGGCCTGGATGAGGCGCAGCAGGATGTTCTCCACGTCCTCGCCCACGTAGCCGGCCTCGGTGAGGCTTGTGGCATCGGCGATGCTGAAGGGCACATCGATGATGCGCGCGAGCGTCTGCGCCAGGAACGTCTTGCCACATCCGGTTGGGCCGACGAGCAGCACGTTCGACTTCTGCAGCTCGACGTCGCTGTTGGTCTTCGCGTGCGCTATACGCTTGTAGTGATTGAACACGGCCACGGAGAGAACTTTCTTGGCGTGTTCCTGGCCCACCACGTACTGGTCCAGCGACGCCGCGATGACCTGCGGGTTGGGGATCGTGCCGGGTTTCCCGCGCTTCTGAGACGCGGATCGGTTGTCCTCCTCCAGCACCTCCTGGCAGAGGTCGATGCACTGGTCGCAGATGTAGACGCCCGGACCCGCAACCAATTTGCGTACCTGCTCCTGTCCCTTTCCGCAGAACGAGCAGCGTGTGTGGCGGCGTCTGTCGTCGCGTTCTGTCATATGGGGCTATCCGCGGGCTGTGGCTCCGCCGCCGGCCTCGGGGCCGCTCGCGTCGCCCGCGGGCGCCGCGCCGTCATGGGTGCCGCCGTTGCTGCCTGGATGGAGAAGGCCCTTCGGACGGCCCTGGATGATCTCGTCGATCAATCCGTATGCCTTCGCCTCTTCCCCACTCATGAAGAAGTCGCGGTCCGAATCGCGGTTCACCACCTCGATCGGCTTGCCCGTGTGCAGGGCCAGGATCTCGTCGAGACGCCGCCGCACACGCAGGATCTCCTGCGCGTGAATCTGGATATCCGCCGCCTGTCCCTGGAAACCACCCGACGGTTGATGGATGAGAATCCGGGTGTTGGGCAGCGCGTACCGCAATCCCGGCGCACCGCCGGCCAGAAGTATTGCGGCCATCGACGCGGCGATACCCATGCAGATGGTGCCCACGCGGGGCTCGACGTACTGCATCGTGTCGTACACAGCCAGGCCGGCATACACCGAACCGCCGGGCGAGTTGATGTACAGCATGATGTCTTTCTCGGGATCCTCTCCGGCGAGGAAAAGCAGCTGCGCCATCACGACGTTTGCCACCTGGTCGTCGATGGGGGTGCCGATGAAGATGATGCGGTCCTTCAGCAAGCGCGAATAGATGTCCATTCCGCGCTCGCCACGATTGGTCGTCTCTATGACATACGGGATCAGGTTGCTAGGCGTCATTTCAAATCCATTATAGGCACGCTCCGGAATACCCACGGCAGGATGCTCGATCGTCACCGAGCGGCAACCGCTCCTTTTAATGCGTCCGCGGAAGCGCCGTCCAGACGCCGGGTATGAGGAGCACCGGGAGCCGCGTCAGGTGGGGATGAAGTCGTCGCCGCCGACGATCTCGAGGAGGCGTTGCCCCGCCGCCTGCCGCACCAGGTCGCGCCGCGCGATGTCCTGGAGCCGGCGCCGCCGTGCCGCGTCGACCTTGCGGCCGTCGCTGATCCGCTGCACCTCACGCTGCACCTGGCTCTCGTCCACCTCGAGCCCCTCCGCCGCGGCGAGCGCATCGAGGGCCAGCTCGAGTCTGACCCGCTGCGCAGCCGCGTCGCGGCGCTCACCACGCAGCCGCTCGACCGACTGGCCGCTCAGCTCCAGGTACTTGTCGAGTGGGATGCCGATCGCGCTCAGCCGGTACTCCAGGTCGGCCAGCTGCCGCTCGATTTCGCGCTCGATCATCGCCTCGGGAACGTCGACACGCGCCGACTCACGAAGCGCATCGAGTGCGCGCTGCTCATGCAGTTCCTGGTCGCTGATGGCGGCCGCGTTCACCAGGGTTTCCCGCTGATGTTCGCGGAGCTCGGCGAGGGTTGAGCCGTGGCCATCCAGCGTCGCGAGGGAATCGTCCAGCGGAGGCAGCTTGCGCTCTCGAACAGCGTGTACGTCGACGTCGATTGTCACTGTCGCGCCGCGCAGCTCTTCGCGCCGATAGTCCTGGGGCAGCGTCGCTTCGAATGTGCGCTGCTCACCGGCGCTGAGCCCGATGATCCCGTCGACGATCTCGGGAATCACGGTCTCGCGGTCCAATTCCAGGTCGCGTTCATTGGCGTCCTCACCAGAGAGCACCTCATCGCCACGACGCATGACGAGAACCGCGCGGAGCACGTCACCCACCTGCGCCGGACGCTGCACCTCCACCAGCTCCGCATGCCGGCGCCGCACGTCTTCGATGGTTTCGGCGACGCGCTCGTCGGTGATCTCGGTGTGTTCCACGGGGACACGCAGCGACAGATAGTCGCCAAGTTCGACTTCGGGCTTCACCGTGACCGTGGCTGTGAACTTCAGCGGTTTGTCGCGCTCAACTGTGTCGACGTCGAGTTCGGGGTCGGCCACGGGCTCCACGCCCGTCTGCTCCAGGGCACGCTGGTAGAGGTCGGGGACCAGGTGCTCGATGGTCTCCTGGCGCACAGCATCCCAGCCGAGCATCCGCTCCACTATCGCTGCGGGCGCCTTGCCCGGCCGGAAGCCCGCCACCCGGACGCGCGAAGAGAGCCGCCGCAGCGACGCGGCGATGGCCGCGTCGACCTCATCCGGGGGCGCCTCAACGCGGAGCCGCACCTGCGACCCGGGCTGGTGCTCGACGTCGACCGACAACTCGGAAACGGGCATGCGATTCCCTTTGGTGAGCCACCGCTGCGCGGACCGAGACTCGAACTCGGACGGGTCGCCCCACGGGATCCTAAGTCCCGCGCGTCTACCAATTCCGCCATCCGCGCCCGGCCTGCCAGCGAACCGAGTTCAGTCTAACCACTCGGCCGAGCAAGCTTCTTGCAGACGGTGCATCAGGCGCCTACTCTTCAAGGAGAGCCCGCCGCGGCCGGGCCAGAAGGTCACATCCGCCCCACATGGAGGTCACTGGATGGAGCCAAATCATTCGGGAGCAGCGATCGACACCCCGCAGGAGGTCGTTGCTCGGATTGACCAGAAGGCGCTGAGGCTGTCGGCGCTGCTGCGGGACATCGACAACCATCCGATAGAACTTGACCCCCAGCTTCGAGACCAGCTGGATGACATCCTCGAGATGCTGGCGTGCCGGATCGCCGCGACCCGGGCACTGCTCCACTCCCCCGGCATCAACCTGGAGGGAGCCGGCTCCGCCGCGTAGCTGACGCTCAAAGTCTGCACACGGCCGCCGCTATTCCTCGGCGAAGAAGCCGTCGAATGAGGGCGACGTGAGATCGCTCGTCCCACGTCGCCCTGCCGGCGTCGTTGCCCTCGTCGCCTTCTCTCTTGTCGCGGTCGGCGCCGTGCTGGTGCGTTTCTGGGACCTGTCCAACCAGCCCGGAGGCCTGTACCCCGATGAGGCCGCGGAGGGTGTCGATGCCCACCGCCTGATAACGGACCCCAGCTTTCATCCCGTCTTTTTCGACGACGACGGCGGTCGAGAGGCTCTCTTCGCCTATATGACCGCCACCGCGTTTCGCCTCGCCGGCGCGAGTGTGACCACCCTTCGGGGCACTGCGGCTGCTGTGGGCGTGGTCGGGGTGCTGCTGATCTGGGTCGCCGCTCGCCGCTACGGGCGCCTGGCAGCACTGGCGGGGATGGCCTGGGCTGCCGGGTCGCTTTGGCTCATCGCCGTCTCTCGCGACGGGTTCCGCTGCATCCTCGTCGTTCCCGTGGGAGCGCTGGCGCTGGCTGGGCTGCTCCGGTGGGGCGACCGGCCGGGGCGTTGGACGGCGGTGCTCGCCGGGGCGGCGACAGGGCTCGGGCTCTGGACCTACCAACCGCTGAAGCTGCTTCCGGTGCTCACGCTCGCCTGGCTGCTCTGGATCAGGCGTTATGACGCCGACAGGTTCGCGCGTCTGCGAAGCACGCTCGCATGGCATATCGGGGCCTACGTGGTGGTGGGCGGGCCGATGATCTGGACCGCGATCACCGACACGCGCAACTACTTTGCCCGCGGTGTGACGTCCCTCTTCGACATCGGGGGATCGGTGCCGGAGAGCCTCCCGATACACATCCTGAAAACGATCGGCATGTTCCTGGTGACGGGCGACCCGAATGAGCGGCACGACGTCAACGCGCTGCCACTCCTCGGCCCAGTCCTGTTCATCCCGTTCGCGTTCGGCGTCTGGCGAATCTGGCGGCGCCGGCGCGACCCGGCGTACGCGCTGCTCCTACTCGGTCTCGTGGTGTTCTTCCTTGCACCGCTGCTGGCGTTGGAGGGCGGGGCGCCTCACTTCCTCCGGAGCCTCGGCCTCGCGCCCTATGTCGCCGCCGCCATCGGTCTGGGTTGCGTCGAGTTGGTGCGGTTGGCGCGGCGGATTCCCAAGGAGTGGACGGGGATTGCAACGCCGCAGCGGACCGCGGCGGCGGCGGCAACGGTGTGTGCGGCGGCACTGGTGCTGCTCGGTGCCGTCTCATTCCGCACATACCTGGCTCGACCGGTGGAGCAGCGCTACGACCCGTACTCGTTTGCCGACGTCCAGCTCGCGGCCGCTGCGCGCGGCGGACCAGGCACCGCCGTGGTCATAGCGGATTACGACGCGCTCGACATCCGTTTTCTCGACGCGGCCGATCCGCCGACGATCGTCGATCCTACGCAGCACATCGCGAATGCCGCTGTGTTCTCCCTGATCGTCGCTCCGACGCGCGCGGACATCGCCCGCGCGGCCGGATCATCGATCGCAGCGCGCGCGACGGCGGAAGCCGTGGACCCGCGCGGCAATCCTGTCGTGTGGGAGGTAGTGCCCTAGCCGGTTATGGTTGTCCGCATGCAGCCTGTTGCCGAACTCCGGCTTGCGGGCGGTGCGCGCAACCTGGCTGGCCGTCTCGTGGCGTCGTATGCCGCACGCGTCTGGGCGATCAGCCTCGCCGGCCTGCTAGGTCGCCTCCTCTTCATCGGCTACCAGCCTCTGTGGCGTGATGAAGCCTTCACCGCCGTCGTGGTGCAGCGCCCACTCGGCGAGATGCTCGCGGCGGTCCGCGGCGACAGCGCACCGCCGCTTCTCTATCTCGTCGATCACTCCGTGACCCTTATCTCGGCGTCACCGAGCGCATTGCGTCTGGTGCCCGCGCTTGCCGGCGCGGCTGCCATTCCGATCGTCGCCGCACTGGGGCGGCGCATCGGCGGTGACCGCGCGGGTGTGGCCGGCGCTGTGCTGGCGGCGGTTGCTCCTGCGCTCGTGTTGAGCGCGCGGGACGCGCGCATGTATGCGCTGGCAACCACGCTTGTGCTGACGGCGACACTCCTGCTCCTGCGCGCGGTGGAGCGACCGTCACTCGCGCGCTGGGCCGCATACGCCGGCGTGACCACGCTGGCGCTCTACACGGACTACTTTGCCGTGCTCGCGGTGG
This sequence comes from Candidatus Acidiferrales bacterium, assembly GCA_035566535.1. Lineage (GTDB taxonomy): Bacteria > Chloroflexota > Dormibacteria > Aeolococcales > Aeolococcaceae > JAFARE01. Next base: position 13,574 of record DATMRA010000027.1, read on the forward strand.
CGGTGCAGCTACTGGCGATACCACTCGTCCTGCACGCCGGCCTGCGCCGGACACTCACCGCTGGCGCCGCTGCCGCCGCCGCGGCTCTGACGCTGGTTCCCTGGCTGATCGCTGCGCACGCGCAGCTGACACATACAGGCTCAACGTTCTGGGTGCCGCCGCTGTCGCTGACATCGGCGAGCGGCGCCTATGTGCAGTTCCTCTCCGGTCCACCGGCGGATGATGGGATCCCGGGCAAGCCCCTGCTGCTGACGATGCAGGGGTTCGCGGTTGCCGCAGGCGTTTTCATGACCTTCATGCTGCTGATTCGGCGGCGCCGTCTCACGCCGGCCGGACGTCGCACGGCGATCTTCTGCGCTGTGTGCGGCCTGGGCGCCGCGATAGCGCTGCTGGTCCTCAGCCTATGGCGACCGCTGCTCACCGGAAGCTACGCGAGCGTTGTCTGGGGGCCGCTGTTCCCTCTGCTCGGCGCTGGATTGGCGCTCGCCGGCGCGCGCTGGGTTGTTGTCGCAAGCGTCGTCGCAACAGCTGCGGCATCGACAACACTCTCAGCGGGCGCGACTCACCCGCAGACGCAGAGTGCGATCGCGATGATTGAGTCGCGGCTGGGGCCGCACGACCTGGTCGACGCACATCCGAGTCAGTACCTTCTGTTCCTGTATTACGCCGACCACGTCGTCCTGGACCGAACCGTTGTCGTGAGTGGTGATGTGCCCTGGTACTGGGGAACCGCGGCGTACCCTGCGGGAGCGGTGGTGGCGTCGGCGCCGCTTGATGTCACGAATCACGATGGCGTCATCTATTACGTGAGGCGCCCCGGCGAAGCTGATCCAACACTCCCCATCGGGTACGCCGCGCGCTCGACGCAGTGCTGGACCGGGGTGTGCGTCACGGCGTACAACCGCTGACACCGCTGCCGCGCACGCGTCAGGAGGGTGGCGGCAGCCCGTTGAGCAGCGAGCGATCGCGAGCCATCCGCCCCAGTTCGAAGAAGGCGCGGGCGACGACACGTGGGGTGGCGCCGGTTGCGTGCCCGGTACGTCGCGGGTAGTGCGGCACGCCGACGTCCACCATCCGATAGCCGGCACGGCGGGCACGGAGCACGAGCTGAGTGGAGATGAGTGCCCCGTCCATCCCGAGCCCCGTGGCAACAGCGCGCGGGAACAGCTTGAAGCCGCAGTTCACGTCACGCACCGTCGGGCCGAAAAGCAGCCGGACGAGCGTGAAGAACGCCGCCTGGTTGAGCCGCCGGATGGCGGGGTCGTTCCGCCTGATGCGAAACCCGGCCACCACGCAATCGTCGGCGTAGTGGCGCAGGAGCGCAGCCAGGTCTGCGGGGTCGAACTGGCCGTCCCCGTCGAGGAGCCAGATCGCGTCACCCGTGGCCGCATCGAATCCGCTCCGCAAGGCCGCGCCGTAGCCTCGGTTGGCCGGATGCGACAGCACGTCAAGGGTGACGCCGGTCACACCGGTCTCGGACGCGAGCCTGGCAGTCGCGTCCGTGCTCCCGTCATCGACGACGATCACCTGTGGATCCGGGATGCCCAGGTCGAGCAGTGCCTGCGCGCTGCGGCGGACCACGTCAGCAATGACGGCGGCCTCATTGAAGGCCGGGACGACGGCGGAGATGCGCGGCGGCGCGCTGGCCTGACGCAGGCTACGAAGCGACGGCCATCTCGCGGGCGCGAGTGACGAGATTGCGCAGGGTGCGCATGATCAATTGCCAGTCGGCGCCCTTGCGGAGGTACCAGATGAGCCCGAGGCCGACGACCTCGCCCACGTCGGATGAGTGATCCGCCCCGGTCAGGATGAGGATGGGGAGCCGCCTGTACCGTGGGTCCGCCCGGATGCGGCGGCAGACCTCGAGTCCATCAATCCCCGGCAGCACGATGTCCGCGATCACCACTGTCGGTGAGAACGCATCCAACACTTCGAAGGCTTCCTCACCCGAGGCGGCCATCCAGGTCGTTGCGCCTTCCTGGCGGAGCCGGAGATCGAGGTACGACCGAAAACTCGGGGCGTCGTCGATCGCGAGGACACGCTCCTCGAACGCGGAGGGCTCTCCAGACATGGGCGAACTCCACTAGGTTCACGGCGCTGAGCAGAGCGTGGAGAAGATCAGCCGCGTTGGGACCTCAGCGTACACTGCCGGCCGTTTCGCCGCCATATGCACGCGGCGTCCCGTTACAACGCTCCCGGATACTTGGCGTGATGGATGCGAGCCCTTTGATTCATGTGGCGCGCTTCGCCGACCTTCAGCCACGTGAGCTGTACGGCATCCTCAAGCTGCGCAGCGATGTCTTCATCGTCGAGCAGAACTGTGCGTACGACGACATCGACGGACGCGACGCAGAACCCACCACGAAGCATCTGTGGGTCGAGCACGATGACCTCGTCATCGCCGCGCTGCGACTCCTGCGCAACCGCGACGGCGCGTACCACATCGGCCGCGTCACGACGCATTCCGCGCACCGCCGCCACGGACTCGCCGGCGCGCTGATGCGGCATGCGATGTCATTGGCTGTACCCCCGATCGAGATCAAAGCGCAAGCGCATCTTGCAAACTGGTACGCACAATTCGGATTCGTACCGTACGACGCAGAATTCGTCGAAGACGGCATTCCGCATCAGCGAATGCGTATCGACGCTTGACGTGGCAGCGGGAGGGGACGCCGGCTGTGAAGGGCGTCACGAGGCCGCGGTTGCCCCCGCGGCCGAGTGGAGCGGCAGTGGACGCCGTCAGGCGTTCACGCAGCGGCAACCGAAACAGCCGGTGTTCCCTCCCGCCTGACCACGTTGAGACGTCAAACGACGATATTCACGATGCGGTCGACGACCACGACGACCTTCTTCGGAGCATGGCCCGACAGCGAATCCGCGACCCGGGGCAGCTGAAGCGCTTGACGCTCGAGCTGATCCGCGGGGGTGCCGGCGTCGACTTCGAATTCTGCGCGGCGCTTGCCGTTGATCGTGACGGCGACCGTGACGCGCTGCGGGCGGGCGAGGTCGGCGTCGTACTGCGGCCAGCCGCCACGCGCGTGCACGGAGTCGGCGTGACCGGTGCGCTGCCAGAGCTCCTCGGTTATGAAGGGCGCAAACGGTGCGAGGCAGTGCAGGAGCGTTTCGGCGTCAACGACGCGGGCTGTTCCTTCGATGGCTTCGTGGTCGAGCTCGCGAGCGAACTCCATGAGGAACGAGATGGCGGTGTTGTAGTGGAGGTCGGCGATGTCGTCGTCCACCTGCTTGATCAGCCGGTGGCGGCGGCGCTCCTTCTGCTCATTCTGCGTGTCATCGCCCGTGGCCAGCTGCGCTGCTCGCCAGACGCGTTTCAGGAAGCGGGGCACACCGGCGATCGCCTCGTCGCGGAAGTCGCCCCCTTCGGTGTACGGACCCAGGCTCATCATGAACACGCGGAAGGTGTCGGCGCCGTATTGCTCGATGTACTCGTCCGGGTTCACCACGTTACCGCGGGCCTTGGACATCTTCGCCCCGTCCATGATGATCATGCCGTGGGCACGGAACCGTTCGAACGGTTCGGGTACCGAGACCTTCCCCAGGTCGTGGAGCGCGCGCATGACAAAGCGCGAATAGAGGAGGTGTCGCACCGCGTGTTCATTGCCGCCGATGTACATGTCAACCGGCAGCCATGTGTCGGTGCGTTCGCTGTCGAACGGCACGTCGTCGAAGTCGGTCGACGGATAGCGAAGGTAGTACCAGGAGGAATCCAGGAACGTGTCGCTGACGTCGGTCTCACGGCGGGCAGGTTTGCCGCACTTCGGACAGGGGACGTTGACCCATTCCTCCACCGCCGCGAGCGGTGAGACTCCGAGGCCCTTGGGGCGGAAATCATCGACGTGCGGCAGCAGAACCGGCAACTCGTCCTCCGGCACCGCCACGGGGCCGTCGTCGGGGCAGTGGATGATCGGGATCGGCGGTCCCCAATAGCGCTGCCTCGATATCAACCAGTCGCGGAGCTTGTACTGGATGCTCTCCTCGCCTCGGAGGGTCTCCTTGAGCTTCGCGACGACGCGGTGGCCGCCGTCGCTCGACTGCAGGCCGTCGAACTCACCGCTCCCGACCATGGTGCCCTCGCCGGTGTAGGCCGTCTCCTCAACGTTACCGCCGCTGATGACCTCGACAATTGGAAGGGTGTGGGCGCGAGCGAACTGCCAGTCACGCACGTCATGCGCGGGCACCGCCATGATCGCCCCAGTCCCATATCCACCCAGCACGTACGGCGCGGCCCAGACCGGCAGCCGCTGCCCGGTCAACGGGTGCACTGCGCGCGAACCGAGGTCGATGCCGATGCTGAAGTCAGGCTCGTCGGACGCAGGCGGCAGGCGGTTGCGCCACGCGTTGACCTCGCCCAGCCGTTCGCGGGGAACGAAGTCCTCCAGCGAGGGATGGTCGGCGCCGATGACAAGGAAGGTCGCGCCATACAGCGTGTCCGGCCGCGTGGTGAAGACGCGAACGTCCTTCCGCCTGCAACCCTCCAGGTCGAACAGGATTGTCGCGCCCTCGCTCCGACCGATCCAGTTGCGCTGCATGGTCTTCGTGGAGTCGGACCAGTCCAGCGCGTCCAGGGCGTCGAGCAGAGGTTGCGCGTAGCGAGTGATCTTCAGCCACCACTGGCGCAGGTACCGCGTCTCGACCACCGTATGGCACCGCTCGCAGCGCCCACTCTCGACCTGTTCATCGGCGAGCACCGTGAGGCACGAGGGGCACCAGTTCACCGCGCCCTCGCGCCACTCGGCGAGCCCGGCGTTGAAAAACTGCACGAACAGCCACTGAGTCCAGCGGTAATAGGCCGGATCGGCGGTGTTGACCTCGTGGCTCCAGTCGAACATCGCTCCGATGCGCTTGAGCTGGTTCTCGCGGAAGTTGTTCACCGCTCGACGCATCACGACGGCGGGGTGCTCCCCGATCTTCATCGCGTAGTTCTCGCTGTGGATCCCAAACGCGTCGAAGCCCATGGGCTCGAAGACATCCTCACCCTTCAGGCGGCGCCAGCGCCCGTAGATGTCGCCTCCCGCGAACGGGATGATGTGGCCCACGTGGAGTCCCTCGGCGGAGGGATAGGGGAACATCGTGAGCATGTAAAAGGGGCGCTCCGGGTCGTCCAGGGGCGTGCGGTAGTCTCCGCGCTCCTCCCAGATGCGGCGCCATTTGGCCTCCACGGCGGCGGGGTCGTAGGGGTCGAGCCGGCTGCGCTCAGCCACAACAGCAGTCGAATTCGTGAGATCCATCGGAGCTAACAGGGTAGCCCGCGGCGTCTCAAACCACTCGCGAACACGGACAATGAGGCCATGGGACTGTGGCAACGCACCAAGTTGCTCTTCCGGGCAAGGGCCAACCGGGCGCTCGACCGAATGGAGAACCCGGCCGACGCGCTCGACCTTGCGTACGAGAAGCAACTCGAGGCGCTGCAGCGCGTCCGCCGGGGTGTCGCAGACGTGGTGACCGCGCAAAAGCAACTCGAGATCCAGGCGCGCCAGATCGAGTCGAACCGGACCCGTCTCGACGGGCTCGCCCGCCGCGCGCTCGAGCAGAACCGTGAAGAGGTCGCGGCCAGCGCGCTGACTCAGAGCGAGCTGGTCGAGGGCCAACTTCAGGGCCTGCGCTTGCAGATCGTGGCCCTGACGCATCAGCGCGACAACCTCGAGGTCGCCGGCCAGCGGCTGCAGGCGCGCGTCGCAGCGATGCGGACTCAGAAGGAAACGCTGAAGGCCCAATACAGCGCCGCTCAGGCCACCGTTCAAGCGGGCGAAACCGCCGCGGGCATCTCCAAGGAGATGGACGAGGTTCAGCTCCTGCTGGAGCGCGCCCGCGACAAGATGCTGAGCACGCAAGCGCGCGCGGAGGCCGTCAACGAGCTCGCGGAAACCGGCGTGCTGGGTCGGCTTGGTGCCGGCGGCATCGAAGCCATCGAGGCCCAGGTCCGTGCCGCCGACATCGGCGCCTCCGTCGACCAGCGGCTGGCCGCCATGAAAGAGGAGCTCGGCCTCGGCGGCCCGGCTGTCAGCGGCCGCATTGAGGCCGCGCCGGAGGAGGATACGAAGAGCGCGAGCTGACGCAGCCGCGCGGGACGACCAGCTAGCTGCTCGACCTGATGACCGCGAAGGCGGCGCCCTGGGGATCGCGCAGAACCGCGAAGCGGCCGGGCGCGATGTCGGTTGGCTCCATCAGCGTCTCGCCGCCCAACTTGTGGTTGCGCCGCGTCACCTCGTCGGCGTCGTCAACCAAGAAGTAGATCAGCCAGTACGCGGGCGCATCGCCCTGCACCCCCTCCGGCATCTCCCATCCGCCGGCGACGCTCGTGCCATTCACCTGGAATTCCGTGTACTCGGGCCCGGGCATCTCTGACTGGACCGGGACCCATCCGAACACGCTCTGATAGAAGGGCTTGGTGGCGTCGAAGCCACGCGTGTTGAGCTCCAGCCACCCGACACTTCCGGGCACGTCACGGACGGCCCAGCCGCCAGGGTGGTCGCCCGCCTGCCAGATGCCGGTGACGGCGCCTGCGGGGTCCGCGACGAAGGCCATCCGGCCTGCGTTCGGGACGTCGAACGGCTCCGCGAGAACCGCGCCCCCCGCCGGCTTCACCTTTTTAGCCGTTGCATCGGCGTCAGCGACGACGACGTACATCGTCCAAGTCGTGGGCTGGCTCGAGTCCTGGAGCGGAGCGAACCCGGCAACTTCCTTCCCGGCCAGCTTGAATATGCCGTAGCCACCCGCTATGGGTGCCGCGATGGAGTCGGCGGTCCAGCCGAAGAGCTGCGTGTAGTGGCGTCGCGACGCGTCGGGGTCTGCACTGCTGAGGTCGATCCAGAATGGAACGTTCATCGCCTGCGCCATCGGCACGCCTCCAGACGCTGCCCACCTTCGGCGCAGCACGACTGCGCACTCATTTGCGACCGTAGCACACGCTGTGTTGACGCTCCGTGTGCTGCGCTTCCTCTTAATAGAGGACCGCGAATTGCGTGACGTCGCCGGCGTGCGCAGATTAAGAGAGCTGGTTTCATGAGCGAGCTGACGGTTGCCGACCCGCGCGGCGACGCGGACTTCGAAGCCTTCGCGCGCATCGATGCGCAGGCGTTCGGCGCGCCTCTGGACCGTACGCGTCGGTGGGTCGCGGCGGGGCGGCCGCACCTGCGCTTTCGCGTCGCACTCGTGGGTGATGAGGTGGTCGGAGGCTACGCCCTGATGCCGATGGGCCAGTTCTACGGTGGCCGTTCCGTGCCCGCTCAGGGAGTCCTCGCCGTGGTCGTGAGTCCCCTGTGGCGGCGTCGGGGTGCAGCGGGCGCGATGATGCGCGACCTCGTCGCCATCTGTCGCGAGACCAACACTGCGGTGGCGCCCTTGTACGCGGCAACGGTGCGTCTGTATCGACGCTGGGGATGGGAGGTCGCGGACCGCGCGGTGAACCACACGGTTCGCACCGATGCGCTGGTGCAGCTTCGTGGTGAAGGCACACCGCTGGAGGCACCGCCCACCGCGGCGCTGGAAGCGTTGCGCCGTTCGTATCTTCCCGCTTGGGATGGCCCACTTGACCGGCCCGACTCGTGGCTGTCCATCCAGGGAACGCCTGAGGACGTGGCTGAGCATTCGTTCCTCTACGGATGGGAGGAGAACGGCCGGCTCACGGGTTTCATGCGCTATCGATACGGCAGTCTGGACGGAACCGAGCAGCGCGTGATAGTCGATGAGATCCACGCAACCACGCTCGATGCCACGCATGGGTTGCTCGGACTCCTCGGCGCCAACGAATCGATATATCGCGACGTCGTGTTTCACATGTGTCTGGGTGCAAAGAGCGACCTGCTGTACGTGCTCTCAGACGCCTCGAAGTCGGTACGCACCGAAGGACATCTCTGTTGGATGCAGCGAGTCGTCGACGTTCGCGCCGCGCTGCAGGCGCGCGGCTGGGCGGCGCACGTGGCGCACCTGTTGGAATTGGAGGTCGCCGACCCGGCGCTGGACACGACCGAGCGCTTCACTGTCGACTTCGCCGGCGGGCGCGCGCTGGTGAACCGTGGCGGCAGTGGCCGGGTCCGCTGCTCCGTGGGAGGACTGTCTGCTTGGTACGCGGGAACATTGCGAGCCCAGGATGCCGCCCGGCTGCAATTGATGTCCGGACCTCCGGATGACCTTGTTGCGATGGATGGGCTGATCGCCGGCCGGTCCATATGGATGCCTGACCACTTCTAGCCAGGTCCGCGTTCCGGCGCTCAAGCCGGCGTTGCGTAGCAGAGCACCGATCGCGGGTAACGAATCCGTGGTGTGTCAAAACGCGCCCGCTATCGGTTCGTAAGGTCCTCGCACGGGAGCACGCCCGCAGGTGCGCTTCGGACTACCCGTGAGCGCGACGAGGATGAGAGTGAGACTTCAAAAATTCGTTGTGGCCATCGCGATCCTTGCCGGGGGAGTCGCGTACTCCCTGCCAGTCACGCCGGTGGCGGCGGCGGGAGTGCTCAGCCAGAGCTGGAGCGCGATCGCCGGACCGCGGGCGGGATCGGTCCCTGTGTCGCGGGCTTCGATGGAGCCCTTTGCCGGCGCGACCGTTGGCGATCTCTTCGGAGACGGACGGAAAGAGGTCGTGGCCGGTTTCCAGGACGGCAGTGTCTGGGCCTTTGACGGGGCCACCGGCACGGTGTTGCCCGGCTGGCCGCAGTACACCGGTGGGTCCATGCACACGAACCCAGCGCTGGCCGACCTCAGCAACGATGGTCGTCAGGAGGTCATCGCAACATCGGAGTCTGGAGCCATCTACGTCTGGAATGGAAATGGGTCGCTGTACCCCGGCTGGCCGCAGCACACGTGGTACTGCTCGACGGGATGCAGGGGAGTGTTCGGCGGCGTCGCCGTCGGGGACCTCTTTGGCGACGGCAACAAGGAGCTCGTTTCCGCATCGTGGGACCACCATCTGTATGCCTGGAACAGAAACGGCGCAATCCTGAGTGGGTTTCCCATAAACGTATGGGACACGGCGTGGGACACGCCGACACTGGTTGACCTCGAGCATCGAGGTCAGCTCGACATCGTCGTGGGCTTCGACTCGAGCGGCCCACCCTGGGATCCATATCCGGTCGGAGGCGAGATGTGGGCATTCCGGCCGACGGGCTGCCCAGGCGTCACGTACCCAACGCAATCCAACTGTCAGATCCCGGGCTGGCCGCGCACCATGAACCAAACCCCGTGGGCGTCCAGCGCCGCCGCCGACATCTTCGGCAGTGGCGGAAACGTAGATGTGGTCGAAGGCAGCGGCTTCAACTTTCCTCCGCCCGCCGGACAGCAGGTGAGTGCTTGGAACGCGAGTGGCGTCACGCTCGGTGGTTGGCCTCAGGCGACCACCGGCCAGAACATGGCCTCTCCGGCGATCGGCAACCTGTTTGGTGGCGGGGGCAATGCGATCGTTGAAGCGAGCCGCAATGGCCTCCTCTACGCCTGGAATGCGTCCGGCGTCTCGCTGGGCGGCTGGCCCTTGAACCTCGGGGGATATCTGGTGGCCAACCCGACGATCGGTCCCATCGGGGCGGGAACCCAGAACGGCGTCTGGATCATCAGTGGTCAAAAGCTGCAGGCCTTCAACAACGCCGGGCAGCAGGTCTGGACGAGCGGGCCGCTGGACCAGGGCGGGTTCGCGGCCCCGACCATCGCCGACCTCGGGCAGGGGGGGCTGAGTGTTGTCACCGTCGACCAGGCAACCAGCAACTCGTGGGCGGTGCGCGCGTTCCCGATTCCCGGGACCACCAAGATGCTGCCTGGCGCATGGCCGACCTTCCACGGGAACAGTCAGCTCACCGGCACGCCTGCACCCAGCGCAACGATGAACGGGCTCGGTGCCAACCAATCCTCGACGGGAATCACGCTGAGCTGGACGCTGGATCCCGGAAGCGTTGCGGCCAACCACTACGGCGTGTGGGTGAGAGACCACGCCGGCAGCGCCTGGATGTTCTACGGCTATACGTCGTCGACGAGCATGCCGTTCTATGGATATCCAGGGCGCACGTACAGCTTCACCGTGCAGGCCGCGTCTGCAGGCGCGGCACAGGATGTCTCGTACACGAATAACGTCGTGACCACGTCGTTCTCCAGCTCAGCGAGCTGGTCAACGCCATTCAAGGAGATGTACGGCGCTGACGGATTCGGGGCTTTGCATCCCGGTTCCTCTGCACCGGTTGCCGGCAGCACCGTGTGGCCCGGCTGGGACATCGCACGCGGCGTCGCAGTCGCGTCCGGCGGCGCGGGCGGATACGTCCTCGACGGGTGGGGTGGCGTGCATCCCTTCGGCAATGCGCCCTTCGTGAACACGACAGCCTTCTGGAACGGATGGGACATCGCACGCGGCATTGTGCTCCGCGCCGACGGCCACAGTGGGTACGTCCTCGACGGATGGGGTGGACTCCATCCGTTCGGGACCGCAGGCGACATGCCACCGGATGTGAACATCACGGGGCACTGGGCGGGATGGGACATCGCACGAGCGGTGCAACTGCGACCCGATGGCCAGAGCGGCTATGTCCTCGATGGCTGGGGCGGGGTTCACCAGTTCGGCGCGACCAACGACATGGCGCCCTACGTGCAGACCACCGCGTACTGGCAGGGTTGGGACATCGCGCATCGCTTTGTGCTCGCCTCGTCTGGCAACAGCGGATACGTGCTGGACGGTTGGGGTGGGCTGCATCCATTCGGGACACCTAACAACGTCCCGGCGACGCCGCAGCTGAGCGCGTTCTGGAACGGCTGGGACATCGCCCGCGGAGTTGCGCTATTGCCCGGCTCGGGCACTCAGGGCTACATCGTCGACGGCTGGGGCGGTTTCCATCCCTTCGGCGGGGCCCCCGGGGTGTTCTCAGCGGGCTTCACACCCGGCGGCACGGTTCGCGACCTGGGGATAGGGTAGGCGCGGCGCGGCGATGAGCCGCGCCGTGCCGTTCGCCCC
>DATMRA010000028.1:0-3339 GCA_035566535.1 Candidatus Acidiferrales bacterium
TATCGTGCCGGCCCTAAAGTGTCAACCGCGCCTAACGCGTCACCCCCTAAGTTCCCGCCAGCCCGGTCCTGACCAGACTGCCGCCCCAGTGGAGTGTTGTTACCACGCCGGGGCGGTTGAGCGCCAGAGCACTTTGCGGCATGTGCCGAGAGGTCGCCGTTAATTGAATATGGAGTCGATCTGCTGCATGACCGCGGGCGTGAGGCGTTCCAGGACGGCGAGGGCGCCGAGGTTCTCGTGCAGCTGCTCGACGCGGCTTGCGCCGGTGATCACCGTCGACACGTGCGGGTTGGCTGCGCACCACGCCAGAGACAGCTGGGTCAGGCTGGTCCCCAGCCCTGCAGCGACCTCCTGGAGTGCGCGAACCTTCCGGTTGGACGCTGGATCCCCCATCTGGTCCCGAAGCCACCCGTAGCCGGGGAGCGTTGCGCGGCTCCCCGGCGGAATCCCGTCCAGGTACTTGCCCGTCAGGAAGCCGGAGGCAAGCGGGCTCCAGGTGGTCAGGCCGAGCCCGATCCTGTCGTAGAGGGGCGCGAATTCCTGTTCAACCTTGCGCCGCTCGAGGAGGTTGTACTGCGGCTGCTCCATCGTGGGCTTGTGCAGGTGATGGCGCTCGGCGATCGCCCACGCTTCGAGGATCGCCTCCGCACTCCACTCAGACGTGCCCCAGTAGAGAGCGCGGCCGGACTGGATGATCTCGTGCATCGCCCACACCGTCTCCTCGACAGGCGTCTCCGGATCCGGTCTGTGGCAGAAGATCAGGTCGATGAAGTCGAGCCGGAGCCGACGCAGCGAGCCTTCGATCGCCTGGAGCAGGTACTTGCGATTCAGCGTATTCCGGGTGTTGATCGAGTCCTCGATTCCCCAGAAGTACTTGCTCGAGATGAGATACGTGTGGCGCGGCCATTTGAGCTCAGCGATGGCGGCACCCATGATGCTTTCCGATTCGCCGCCGGCATAGACCTCGGCGTTGTCGAAAAAGTTGACTCCCGCGTCATAGGCGGCCGCGAGCACATCGCGTGCGCTGCTGCCGGCGAGCTGGGGGCCGAAGCTCACCCAGGAGCCGAACGAGAAGACACTGACGCGCACGCCGGCGCGCCCCAGGTGGCGGTAGCGCATCCCGGCGAGGCCTACGCGAGAGGCGCCTGCGATTCGACCTCGCGCTCGTCCAGGAACGCCCACCACGCGTCGGCCGCCCGGCGGGCCGGAGTCAGGATCCCATCGGCGTCGCGCGCGAGATCCGCAAGTGCGGCAATGGTCCAGTCGGCGTGCGCGACGTCCATGCTCGCGTGCACCTCCCAGAATTGCACTGCAGCCGCGTCCAGCCCGTACATCCGCCGCAGCCCTTCCGCTTTCGAGGCGGCGATCGACGCTGCTTGCATCTCATAGGCGACAAACGCCGACAGCCCGCCCAGCGAGCCGGCATCGATGAGTTCCTCGTACGTTGCAATGAGGTGTGCCGTGGCCGAGGTGGCCGGCACCGCCGCCGGGGCTCCGACCGCAGACGCGAATCCCTCGAACAGCTCGGCGTGTGGGGCTGGGTTGGACTCCTCGTCGGCGAGGTTCTGGGCGACGAGGTCGGCCGCGGGCCCCGCCGGCAGACCGTCCCTGAGTTCTCGCAGCAGAGCCGGCAGCGCCGTCTCGAAATGCCGGTATTGAGCGGCGTACGCGCTCACGTCATTGATCGTCAATTCGCCCGCCACCCAGCGGCGGTAGAAAGGATGCTCGAGAAGCTGGCGGTCGGCGAGTATCTGCTGCAAGTCTGCCTTCAGCTGCTCTGGGTTCATGTTGTCCTCCTACCTCGCGGGTGCGTCAGTGGAATTGTGGACGCACGCAGCCCGCGGACGGAGCCGGCCCGCGAGGCCTGGCGTAGAGTCGCGCCTGATCGAGCCTATTCAGAGGAGCAAAGCATGCCCCGACCGACACATTTCGAGATCCCTGTCGACGACCCGGACCGCGCCGAGGCGTTCTATCGCACTGTGTTCGGCTGGACGTTCCAGCGGTTCGACGGAGCACCGGAGTACTACGGCATGGCCACCACGGGCGACGACAACCCGGGCATCAACGGAGCTCTGTTCCAGCGCGACGAGGGCTCCGTGACCACGCTCACGATGAGCGTCGAGTCAATAGAGGAGGCGACGGCGAGCGTGACGGCGAACGGTGGCAAGGTTCTCCAAGGAAAGACGCCCATTCCCGGGATGGGCTGGTTTGCCACGTACGAGGACACTGAGGGCAATCGGATCGGAGTGTTCGCCAACGACTCCAGCGCGGGATAGGTTCAGACGCCTGTCCGTCTAAGTCGTGAACGACAGCGCCGGGACAGCGGCTTCCTCTCCGAGCGCCGACCGGTCCGCGGTGGCGGTTCGCGGGGTCGTCCTCGTTGCGGTGTCGGCGGTGGGCTTCGGGACCCTCGGCATTTTCGGGAAGCTGGCCACGCGAGCGGGTGTGACGCTTCCCACCCTGCTCGCACTGCGTTTCGGACTGGCGGCTGTGCTGCTCGTCGCCGTCGTTGCGGGTCGCGGCAGGTTGCGCGTGCCGGCCCGGCGACATGCGGCCGCTGTGACGCTCATGGGCCTCCTGTACGTCGGCCAGGCTACGTGCTTCTTCGCGAGCCTGCGCACGGTTCCAGCGGCCGTGACCAGCATCCTCCTTTACACGTACCCGGTCATCGTCACGCTGCTGTCGCGCCTTCTTTTCCACGAGTCGCTGACACCGGTACGCGTCGGCGCGCTGATCGCCGCGAGCGTAGGCGTGCTGCTCGTCGTGGATCCATTTGCAACGCGTGCGCTCGACCCCACCGGAGTGCTGCTGGCTCTCGGATCCGCCGTCGTGTACTCCGCGTACATTCTGTGTGGCAGCGTGCTGCTCCGCGACATCTCGCCCCTTGCAGCCACGGCGGGAATCACTGCGGTTGCCGGCATTGTGTTCGCCATTGCCGGAGCCGGCACCGGACAGCTGCGGGCTGTGGACTCGAGTGGCTGGCTCATCATCGCCGGGATCGCGGTGGTGCCCACGGTGATCGCAGCCACCGCCTTCCTGGCGGGGCTGCGCCGAGTGGGGCCTGCAGTGGCTTCAACCATAAGCACATTGGAACCGGCGTCAACGGCAGCGCTCGCCGCGCTCGTGCTCGGGGAGACGCTCGCACCGTTCCGCTGGATCGGCGGTGCGGTCACGTTGCTGGCGGCTGTCGCGCTCGCCCGCGCGACGGCCATGGGCGCAACCGCGAATCAGCTGGCGCCAGGTCCTCCACACGAGGTGGCATAGCCGCACGCATTGAAGCCGTCACTGTCGCCGTCGGGCGCCGATGGAGTGCCGATGACGCGGCCCGAAGAGTCGATG
>DATMRA010000029.1:0-2636 GCA_035566535.1 Candidatus Acidiferrales bacterium
TCACCCTCGTGGGCAGCACAGCGCATCCCATCTGGGACGACCCGCGCAACAACGTGGCGGCCGCGTTGCGCGATCCCGACCAACCGGTCCTCAACGACCAGGACGTGTACACGACCACGACAGGGGTGCCCGGCCTCTAGAGGCTGCGAACTTTTCGACAGGACACAGCGAGGGCGCCCGCGTGAGGGCGCCCTCTGCTCGTGGGCTGTAAGCCAACATCCGTCCCCCCCGCAACCGCCCCTCAGACCGCGATAACGATCTTCCCGTGCAACTCCCCGCGGTCCATCTCCGCGAACGCAGCGGCCGCATCACTCAGCGAATGCGTCGCCCCGATCAGCGGCCGCAACGCCCCTGTCGCACACAGGTCGACCAACCGCCGCAACTCACCACGAGTCCCCATCGTCGACCCGGCGATCGTCAACCGCCGGAAGAACACGCGCCGCAACTGCGCCGGCGGATTGTCCCCGCCGGTGGCGCCGGCCACCACCACCATCCCTCCGGGCCGCACCGACCGCAGGCTCAGATCCCACGTGGGCTCCCCGACCGTCTCGATCACCGCATCGACCCCTCGCCCGCCCGTCGCCTCGATCAACGCGCGGGCTGTCGAGCGTTCGGGCGCAAACACCGCCTCGGCGCCGAGATCCAGCGCCAGCTGCCGCTTCGCCGCGTCCCGCGACGTGGCAAACACGGTCAAACCGCCCAAGCGCCCCAGGATGATCGCCGCTGTGGCCACCCCGCCGCTTGCCCCCTGCACCAGCGCCGTCTCACCCGGCCGCAATGCCGCCCGAGTGAAGAGCATGTGGTACGCGGTCAGATAGGCCGTCGGCAGGCAGGCCGCCTCCGCGAAGTCAACCCCATCGGGCAGCGGCACCAGGTTCTGCACCGGTACCTCGACGAATTCCGCCATGGTCCCGGCCAGCGGCAACTCGCTGAACACCCTGGCGTTGCGGCAGCCCTCCGGGTCGTCGCTGAGGCAGGCGACGCAGTGCCCGCAGACAACCACCGGATACACCACGACCCTGGCCCCGACCGCCGGAAATCCCTCGGGCACCTCGCCGCCGCCGCCGTATTCCTCCAGGACCCCAGCCGCATCGCAACCCAGGATCTGCGGCGGCACGATGGGTGACGCCGACACGCCCCGCAACGTCCACAGGTCGTGGTGGTTCAAAGCCGCAGCGCGAACCCGCACCAGCGCCCATCCCGGTCGCGGCACCGGCCGGGGCAGATCGCCCACCTTCAGGTTGGCGAGCGGGTCGTCGCCTCCGACCGTCGCCGCATATGCAGCCAGCACAGCGCGACCCTAGCAATCGCGAACCGGCGCGCGTTTGCCGCCGATGCGGCACCATGTTGGGCAACCATGCGTCTCGATTCGGCGTTCAACGGCCGCAGGCCCGTCTTCTCGTTCGAGTTCTTCCCGCCCCGTAGCGACGAGGCGGAGCACTCGCTGTTTGACAGCATCGCTCAGCTGCGCGAGCTCGAGCCGACGTTCGTCTCGGTCACATACGGTGCCGGCGGATCGCAGCGCACCCGCACGATCGATCTCGTCACGCGGATCCACCGCGAGCTCGATGTCCAGCCCGTGGCCCACTTCACCTGTGTCGGCGCGAGCGTTGCGGATCTGCGTGCCAACCTCGATGCGATGCGCGACGCGGGCATCGACAACATCCTGGCACTGCGCGGCGATCCGCCCCAGGGCGACGACGTGTTCACGCCCGCACCCGACGGCCTGAGCCATGGCTCTGAGCTGATCAAGCTCATCCACGACAGTTACGACGCGTGCGTCGGCGGCGCGTGTTACCCGGAGACGCACATCGAGTCGCGCAGCATGGAGGATGAGCTGCGCTACACGAAGCTCAAGGAGGAGGCCGGCGCCAGCTTCCTCATCACGCAGCTCTTCTTCGACAATCGCGCGTACTTCGACTTCGTCTCGCGCGCGCGCGCAGCCGGTGTGACTGTGCCCATCATCCCGGGCATCATGCCGATCACGAATGTCACGCAGATCAAGCGCTTCACGTCAAAGATCGGCGCGACCATCCCTCCGGCGTTGATGGACGCGCTGGTGTCACGCGAGGACGATCCGGACGCGGTGCTGCAACTCGGCGTCGCCTGGTCGACGCTGCAATGCAGCGAACTGCTCAGCGGCGGTGCACCGGGCGTGCACTTCTACACGCTGAATCGCTCACCGGCGACGCGCGCGATCCTGTCGGCGCTGCGTGCAGCGCAACCCTGGGAGCGAGTGCGGTAGACCTCGTCGGCTAGGTGCCGGTGCCCGTGATGGTGATGGGCGCCAGGGTGGGCACGGCCCGAGGACGGTGCGGCAGCGCTTGCGGCGACGAAGTGCTCGCCGTCGCGCCGACCGACGCCGCCGGAAGCGGATCCTTCGCCACCGTCACCTCAGCTGGCAATCCCGGGGACCCTCCCGCCGCGGGGGCTGCCGGATTCTCCACGTCGATGTAGCCGAAAGTCGGGTGGGTGAAGTCGAGCTGGCCGCGCACCGCGCCCAGCGCCGCAAGCTGGCCTGGGACCTGCGCCAACGCGTCTGCGGTGTCGAGGTGCCCCAACACGAGCTTCCAGCCCGTGGTCGTCCAGATGTTGAACACGTCGTCGATGCCCCACTGGTACGCCGCGACGCTGCA
>DATMRA010000030.1:0-2194 GCA_035566535.1 Candidatus Acidiferrales bacterium
GTCCAGGCGCGCGGCGATCAGGGCGTGGAGCGTCTCGGGAACTTCGAGCGACTGCAACGAACCTTCAACGTGATAGGTCCCGTTGCTTTCGACGAGCAAACCGCGGTCGAGCAGCATTCGTACCGTCTCGACCGCGTAGAGGGGCACCCCTGCGGCGCGCTCCCGGATGCGCGCGCTCAGGTCGTCAGGCAGTCCCGGCACCAGACCGTCGAGAAGCTGCGCCATGGCTTCCGGCGCCAGGGGCTCGAGATAGAGTGAGGTCAGCCCGCGCTTGCCGATGCCCCAACCGGGCCGGCGCTCCGCCAGCTCAGGACGTGCCAGAGTAATAACGAGAATCTGACTGTTGCGCGACCATTCGAGCAGGTACTCGATGAAGTCGAGGAGGCCGCTGTCGGCCCACTGGAGGTCTTCGAAGACGAGGACGGTCAGCTGCTGCGCCGCGAGGCACTCGAAGAAGAACCGCCACGCCGCATAGAGGTCGCGCGAATCGCTGGCTGTGCGCTCCTCGAGGCCGACAAGATGCGCCAGGCGCGGCTCCACCCAGTTGCGTTCCTCAGGTGTCGCCACGAATTTCTCGACGGTTCGCCGCAACTTCTCGCGAGCGGTTTCCGGCGGTTCGTTCTCGATGATGCCGGCCCGCATACGCACCATCTCGTTGAGCGCCCAATACGCCACGCCTTCCCCGTATGCGAGGCACCGGCCGCGATGCCACCAGATGCTCTCACTGAGGCCGTCGACATATTTGAAAAACTCCCACGCCAAACGGGACTTCCCCACCCCGGCGAGCCCCACGACCGAGAGCAGCCGGGCCTTTCCCTCCTCCTCGGTCGCGTGCAGCGACTCTTTCAAGAGTCTCAGCTCTCTGGCACGACCTACGAATGGAGGTTCCAGGCCGGTCGGTCGCATTGCCCCACCCCGTGCCGCCACCACACGCAGCGCGCACCACAGGCGTTCCGGCTCAGGTTTGCCTTTGAGCTCGTGCGAGCCGGCGTCCTCGTACACGATCGCGGCTTCCGTCGCCTGCCGCGTCGCGTCACCCACATAGACGGCTCCGGCTTTCGCCACCGATTGCACGCGCGAGGCCGTATTCACGAGATCACCGACGACCATCGCTTCGCTGCCGGCGCCGAAATTGACGGCGGCCTCGCCGGTGAGAACGCCGGCGCGAGCGCGCAGGCCGGGAACCCCCGCATCCTCGCCGAAAGCGGATACCGCGTCCACCAATTCCAGGGCCGCGCGTACCGCCAGCTCCGCGTCATTCTCTTGGACCGTGGGGACGCCCCACACCGCCATCACCGCGTCGCCGATGAACTTCTCAACGGTGCCGCCATAGCGGGCGATGATGGTTCGCGCCGTGTCGAAATACCGGCTCAGGAGATCGCGTACGTCCTCGGCGTCACGCTGCTCCGACAGCGGGGTGAATCCGACCAGATCGGCGAACAACACCGTCACGTGACGGCGCTCCGCTACGCGCTGCGGTTCCGCGAGCAGCGGCTCGGCCGCCGCAGTTGGTCGACTGATGGCCGCAGCGGCGAGTCGCGCACCGCACTCGCCGCAGAAAGCGTCTCCGGTGGTGTACGAAGCGCCGCACGACGGACATGCCTGTGCAAGGGAGGCACCGCACTTGACGCAGAAGCGCAGGCCGGCGCGGTTGTCTGCGCCGCACGCTGCGCACGTCATACAGCCGGCCTCGCCTGTTCAGATATGGCCCGCGCTTTGCCGGCATTGTCGACACGATCGATCCACGGCACAGCGCGAAGACCTTCAAAAGTGATCCGCGCCTCGGTGAGTTGCTCCGTCGCTTCGGCCATGCGCCCACGGGCCGCCAGCCACTCGCCGAACTCCAATCGCGATACCGCGAGCCAGAACGGCATCTCGCGTCGCTGGAAGAAGTCGATGGCGTCGCGCGAGCTTGCCGTGACGTCCGCCTCCCGACCATCGACGGCGGCGAGTCGAGCGCGGAACCGCGCTACGTGCGCATGCACGATCGGCGCCCGGTTGGGGGACAGACGCTGCGATACGGTGTCCAGGCTTCGGCGCACTGCCGCGTCATCACCAGCGGCGAACGCTGCCTCAACCACCTCGATCAAGACCCACCGCGTGATATCGAGGAAGTCCGTTGACTCGGTCAGGCGATCGAAAAACTCAGCGCCGATCGCGGTCGCTTCCCTGTCCCGACCCTGGGCTCGGAGGA
>DATMRA010000031.1:0-17512 GCA_035566535.1 Candidatus Acidiferrales bacterium
GCGGTCAGCATTCCGCATATTCAAGCATAAAAGCGCATTAACCAGCAAGAGGCCGCAATCCCAGGCAGGGTCGGCGGCCCCATGCGCTGAGCCGTTCGACATCCTTCGCTGCGGACTCGAACCTCAAGAAGGCTCGCGCAGGGTTTCAAGCTAGTCGACGTTATATCCGTCAGGGATGAATAGGTCAGGAAGGGTTCGATGAAGACAGGCCTCACCGGCAAGCGTGTCGCTGCGCTGCTCGGCAGCGTCGCCTTGGTAGCACTGCTCCTCGCCTCCGCCACGGGCGCGCGGGCGGCGAACAGCCTCGGCTACTCCATACATCAGATCGATGGCTACGGCGGTGAACCGTCCATCACCGCGGGTCCGGCGACCCCGACCATCGGCACTCCAGGGGAGCTCTACCAGGCGTCCCTGTTCGGCGCCAGGGCCTTTCGCTCAACCAACCAGGGCGTGAACTGGACCAACGGCGCCACCGCGGCGTTCAGTTCCACGGGTGACGACTGCGTGGCCACCGACCAGGCTGGGGCACTGTACCTCTGCAACCTGACGATCACCGGTCCGAGCAACGCGCCCCTCCAGGGGGACGTGTACAAGTCGCTGGACCAGGGCGACCACTGGACCCACAGCTCAGGCGTTCCCTTCGGCGTCAACCCCAACTGCGCTACAAGCTGCAACCCGTTCGGTGTCGACCGAGACTGGGTGGACGCGTACATCCCGGCGGGCAAGGACACGGCCCATGCGCTGGTCGCGCTCATGTACCACGACTTCTACGGACCGAGCCACATCTGGGTGAACATCTCCACCGACGGCGGCGCCACGTTCGGTGCGCCGATCGACGTGCTGGCGAACTTCACCGCAGCCGCGGCCGCGCAGGGACTGACAGGCTTTGCCAACACCGCCTGCAGCTCGGTGCCGTCCAACGTGCGCATCGTGAAGTCCGGCGCGCACGCCGGCCGCATCTACGTGGCCTGGATCGCCGCCGACCCGAGCAGCTTCGGCACCGGCTGCAACATCAGCCAGGCGCAGGCCTTCCACAACCTCTACGTAGCGTGGTCGGACGATCAGGGCGCAACCTGGACGCCGCAACTGGCGTTCGACGGCGGCCCCGGACACGACGCCTCGTCGCCCTTCACGTCCTTCACGCTGGACAACGCGGGCAACCCCTACTTCTCGTTCACCATGAACCACTGGGATTCGAACGCGGCGACCAACGCCGCCAACATCGGCCAGTGCTCGCTGTTCAGCCAGATGACCGGACAGCAGCTGCAGACCCACCCCGAGTGCGAATACGACATGTACGTCGTGTGGTCCACTGACGGCGGCGCGACCTTCGACGGCGGCGGTGGCACGATTCCGGGCAGCGCCGCGGCGCCGTACCAGGTGAACGTGCCCGCCAACGAGCCGGGCAACCACCAATTCGCGGCGCTGGCCGCCGGCAGTGTCGGCCAGGTGGACGTTGCCTACCTGCGCACCACCACCATCGAGCCCACCGCATCCTCCGGCAAGTACCTGCCAGGCGGTTGCGCCGGACCCGCCACGGCGAATAACCCCAACTTTCCACCGGCGTGCAAGTACGACCTCTACGCGGGGCAGGCCAACCTGAACAGCACCACGCCGGCCACCACCGGCCTGTGGACGATCGACAACCTCACCTCGCCGCCGCCCGCCGCCCCAGGGGCAACGCCGATGCACGTGGGTGACATCTGCAACCTCGGCATCGCCTGCGTTCCGACCGTCTCCAACCGCAGCCTCGCCGACTTCATCATGCAGACGATCGACCCGGTAACGGGCTGCGCGCACATCGCCTACGCGGACGACCACAGCGCCACGCACGCGATCAACAGCGCCGACCAGTCCGGCCCAGCGTGCTTCAGCATCGTCAGCGCCAACACCCCGGAAGGTTTGCCGCTCCTCCTGGTGCCCGCGGGCGCCGCCGCGATCATCGGGGTACGCTGGGTGAACGGCAGGCGCCGGCGCACCGCCGCCGTCGCGTAAGCGTCAGAGGCGAAGAACCCTCTCCCCCTGAGTGCGCGAAGCGCACAACGGCGCGCAGAAGGCGCGCCGAGGATGAGGGGGACCCACCCCACGATTTCCGCACCAGGCCACCGCGAAATCGTGGGGACCCCGGGGTTCCGGCCGTCCGGCTCAGCCGGCGGCCGAGGGAGAAGGATCTGCCTTCTCCCTATTGATGGAACGGGGTCCCCGGCCAATCGAGCCGCGAGTGAGGAGCCGCGCGCCGACAGGCGCGCCTTTGCGACGAGCGATGCGGCGAGATTGGCTGGGGAGAGAGGATTCGAACCTCTGATTGGCTGATCCAGAGTCAGCTGCCTTACCACTTGGCCACTCCCCAGAGCGGTCCCGAGTGTACCCGAGCCCCAATTCAGCTCCAGGTTTTGGCGTTTGTTCGCCGGGCCTATACTGGTCCGGGATGGACCTGCTCGAGTTGCTTCGATTCCAAGCTCGCCGGTACCGCTGCTCGGCATGCGGCGAGAACATGGCCGACTGCGGCATCAACGTGCTCGCCCAGCAGGGCAACCGGGCGCTTGTGCGCGTGACCTGTGCCTCGTGCAACGACGAGAACCTGCTCCAGATCATCTTCCAGACCGAGGCCGAGGCGGAGGAAGAGCGCCAACCCGCCTTCGACGAGGGCCGGCCGGAAGTCGAGGAGCCGATCAGCGGCGACGAGCTGCTCGAGCTTCACTCCGTACTGGCCGGCCACGACGGCGCTCTGACCGACCTCTTCAGCAGGCGCTGACGGCCCCGCGCTAGGGAGGCGCGGCCGGCTGTGCACTGGCTGTCGGACCGCCTGCGGGTGCGTGGCTCGGTGAGGGGCTGGGGCAGAAGCTGGGCTGCAGTGATGGTGCCGGCGAGACCGTCACGCAGAGGGTAGGCGAGCTCGAAGGCTCAGTGCTAGGCGTGGGTGTGGGCGTCGCCGACGGCGTCGGGCTCGGCGTCGGAGTAGGACAAGACGAATCCGACGGCACAAACGAGGAGTCCTGACTCGAGCAGTCGGACACCGAACCGGTGACCGGCACGAACGCGCTCGGTTTCGGCAGCGAGTTCACAAATGGCACGGCAATGTCCTGCGCCATGGTGGTGCCGAATACGCTGTTCATCCCGACCTCGGCCGGATTGTTGCCATCGGTGTGGCCGACCCACGTCGACACAACCCAGTCAGGTGTGTACGCCGTGTACCAGGCATCGACGAAGTTGTCGGTGGTTCCAGACTTGCCTGCGGTCTGCCACTTGAAGGGCAGGCCCCAGGTGTGCGCGTAATTCTTCAGGATGTTCGTGATGCTCCACGCCTGCGCCGGCGTCATCACGTCGCCCTCGCCGGCGGGATGCGTGTTGTCGGCGAGCACGTTGCCGTTGCCGTCAACCACCTTGAGGATGCCGCGCGCGGTCACCTTGTGGCCGCCGTTGGCGAAGGCGCCGTAGGCGCTTGCAAGATCGATCATCTTCACCGCGGACGTGCCGATGGCCGTGCTCGCGTTGGATGCGAGTGGCGACGTGATCCCAGCGGAATGCGCGAAGTTGATGACGTTGTCCACGCCTGCGATCTCCATCGCCTGCTCGGTGGCTACGTTGCGCGACAGCAGGAGGGCGCGAGCGGCCGTGATCGGGCCAAGGAAGCGGCGGTCGAAGTCCTGCACACCGCCGAGCTGCTGCGATTGCGACCGCGTGTCGTTGAGGATCGAATCCGGCTTGAGCGAGCCTTCTTTGAAACCCGTCTCGTACACGAATGGCTTGAACGAGGAACCGGGCTGCCGTTCAGCTCTGACCACGTTGAACTGCCCTGCTATGGCATTGTTCGAGAAGTCGGCAGAGCCGACCATCGCGATGATGTCGCCGGTGTGCGGGTCGATCATGAGCAGCGCGCCATTGTTGGCATTGCGCTGCAGCTTGGCCACGCCGTCATGGACGGCTGTCTGCGCCTTCTGCTGAGTTGCAAGGTCAAGCGTGGTCGTAACGACGAGGCTGCCGCTGAGGTAGCTCGGGTCGTCCTTGAACTGCGCCTGCAGCTGGTCCTGGATGTACTGCACGAAGTGCGGCGCCGCGGCACCCGACACCGTGTTCTTGCCGTTGAGCAGATCGGTCTGGATCGCCTTCTGATTCGCCTGCTGCACCGCAGCTTGAGTCGGGTCCGGGTTGCTACCACCCACGAGCGGGTCGACCGCCTGCGCTTGTGCCTGCGTGATTGATCCCATCGTCACCATTCCCTGCAGCACGTACTGCATCCGACCGTATGCTGCGGTCGAGTTCGCGTATGGGTCGTTGTAGGACGGCGCCTCGGGAAGGCCGGCGAGCAACGCAGCCTCGGATAGGGTCAGCTCGCTGGCATGCTTGCCGAAATAGCGCTCGGACGCGTTCTCGATACCGTACGCGTTCTCTCCGAAGTACGTGATGTTCAAGTACTCGTCGAGGATCTGCGCTTTGCTCCATTTGCTGTCGATCTGCTGCGCGAGCAGCGCTTCGCGGATCTTGCGCAGCGGATCCTTTGACGCAACCTGGCCGAAAAACGCTTGCTTGACCAGCTGCTGTGTGATCGTGCTGGCGCCGTACGCTGGACGTCGCAGAATGAGGTCGTCGACGATCGCCTTGGCGATGCGCTTCAGATCGAACGCCCCCTCGCTGTAGAAGTTGCGATCCTCCGCCGCGATGATCGCCTGCTGCATCACGGGTGCGATCTTGTTGATGGGCACGACGGTTCGCTGTTGGGAGTCGTGACCCACTTCAGCGATGAACTGGCCGTTGCGATCGAGGATCTTGATCGTCCCCGTGGCCTTGCCGATGTCGTCGATGTTCGGCAACGTCGCCGCCGCATACGCGACCAGCCCACCCGTGATCAGCATGAGTGCGCCGATCACTCCGAGACCGATATAGACAACCCGCCTGGTTCGCCGGCCCATGCCAAAGCGCTTCTCCGGGCCGCGCGGAGACTTCCCAGCCGCGCTGGGTCGCTTCAGACCGGCCCGACGGCGCGGAACCCGCTGCGGTTCACCGAGCGCCCGCCGCGGACCCTGCCCTGTCCGGCTCGGACCGTCAGCCGGCACTCGCCCCCGCCTTCCCCCCGTCGCCGGCCGAAGGCTGGCGAGACAGCATGCGCCGCGCGAAATAGGTGCCCCCTGCCGCACCGGCCGCGCTCAGCCCTCGGAGCAGTGCCTTCTGAGCAAGCGACGACGACGTGCCCTTGCCCTGACGCTCCAGCGTCCGCCTGATCTCGCGAAGCTCCGCTGCGACCTCCTCCAGCGAGATCGCCGGATCCTCGTCGACGTCCGGGCGCCTCCGGAGGCGCGAGCGAAGCAGCACGATTGCGCCGACCAGCAGAATCGCCGCCCCGGCAAGCGCAAGCACTCGGGGGCCATCTCGGCGCAGCCGGGAGCGCACGTCGAGCTCCGATCGGACCTTCGCCTCGAGGCGGTCAAGGTCGGCGGCAAGCGCCTCCTTGCTCAGCTCCCGTTGTTTCTGCGCTTGGTCAACTGCCTCACCCACTCGCTGTCCTCCTTGATGGCGTCCACCGTGTGCTTGCCTTCGATGAACGATCGCTTGAATCTCCGATAAGCGAGAACGGCGAAAAGCCCCGCGAGTAACGCGAGGATGCCGCCGACGGCGACCCAACCCAGCCAGGCATTGTGGAAGAGCCGGGGACCGAACTCCGATGGCACCGCGCCGATCGCTTCGATCAGACCCACGAGAAGGAGCACTGCAGCGACCATCGCGAAGGCGGCGGCCACCGCCAGCCGCTTGGCCGCGTCGGCCAGCTGCGACTTGGCCAGGTCGATCTCGGCCCGCACCAGGTTGACCGCGTCCTGCGCTATCTCGCGGCCTATTGCCGCGATGCCCTCCTCCGTCTCCGCCGCACGCGTCATCCGGTGGGTTCCACGAAGCTCACATCGTCGGTGGCAGTGCGGTGCAGCGTGATCAATCGCATGGTCGCGTACATCATGAGTGTGTGCGGGTGGGTGGCGAGGATTTCCGCCGCCACACTGGGTGTGTGGATGGCACGTCCATCCCCGGCGTGCTGCTGACGGGCCGGGTTACTCCTTCAGCCATGCCTCTATACCCTCTGAGAGCTCAACAGGTGTGGTGTGCGCTTTGACCAGGAACTCGAGGGCGCCCAGTTTGAGCCCGCGGTCCACCATCTCCTGCTCGCCGTAGTTGGTCAGGATCACGACGGGGACGCCGGCGGTCGTCTCGTCCGCGCGAAGCCTCCGGAGCACCTCGAACCCGTCCATCTTGGGCAGGCGAATGTCGAGGAAGACGATGCCGGGCTGCAACTCGCCGGCCAGCTTCAATCCCTGCTCACCATCTGTCGCCGTGTGGACGCGGTACCCGTCACGCTCCAAGCGCATGCGATACATGTCCAAGAACTGCTCGTCGTCTTCGATGAGCAGCACGTCGATAGCCAGATCTTCGTTGTCAGTCACTGTACCTCCGCCGTCTGGGTCATCAGACAAGGTAACCTGAGTGTTCGAGTATAACGTTCTCTGACAGAATGGCGCTCATGCGCCAACCGCGTCAGATCCTGACGTGCTCGATGTTCACTTCCCGGAGTTCCTTGGGGCGGGGAATCTGATGCTCATCGAGGAGCCTCAGGCACTCGATCACCAGGCGGGCGCCGTTCAGGTTCAGGCCATGGCCACGCGTCAGGCGCTGAATCGCCTGGAGCGTGAGCAGATCGCGCTGCGAGTACCGCCGCCGGTTGGTGGACGTGCGCTGCGGGATGACCAGCTTGAGCGCCTCGTACATCATCAGCGTCCGCGGGTGGATCTCGAGGATCTCCGCGGCGATGCTGAGGGTGTAGAGCGGCTTGTCGAGATCCATCCGGCCGGCCGGGGACTGCAGCAATTCAGCAGATGTCATTAGCGTGTCCTGTGTGCCCAGGCTGGTGGCTGACAGCCGCGGGCTGGTATTTCCCCCCTCCGACATGGAGGCTTTTCTGATACTAGACCATGGTCCCCCGAAGGGGAACACCGAACGGCGGGCTGGACCCCAGTAACCGACCGGCGGAGCGGCCCGTTTCCCTGTGGTCATGTCTGCCCAGCTTCCCCCGAAGCGGCTGGCGACGGCCCCCCCAACCGGCACCGATACCCTGGCCGTCCGCGAGCGCTATATCCGGCGCAAGCACCGCCGTATCACCGACCGTGGCTGGATCACGATGTGGGTGACGGTCAGCGCGTTGATCGGCTGGCTCTTCATCGTCGGCTTCGCCGGTCTAGGCCACTGACACCCCGACGTCGGACGAGCCGCCTCGGGCACTGACCGGCCCCGACCTCATCGGCTGACATCGCGGGTCCTGCCGTCGCGGGGACCCTCGTCCCGGGCTGCAGTGATTCCTTCCCACAGATCCTGCGCAAGTGCCAATACCTGTTATCTGTGGGACCCGGAATCAGGGTCCGCCCGGGGCGCTGCCCCCCGCGACGTCACCCGCTCGTCAACCGATGAGCTCACGGAGATCCTGTAGCTGCTCGGCTATCCAACGTGAGATGTCGTGGCTGCGCACGATCTCGCGGATTCGTGTGAGCCGCGCGCGGCGTTCCTTCAGCTCCATCATCAGTCCGCGGTAGAGAGCGTCGGCCGTTTCGTCGATGTCGAATGGGTTGACGGTGAGCGCGTGCTCGCCCAGCTCTTCGTGTGAACCAGCATTCTCGCTGAGCACGAGGACTCCGTTGCGACGATTGCAGAGCGGGCCCTCCTTGGCCACGAGGTTCATGCCGTCGTAGATGGGATTCACAAGCAACACGTCGAAGTTCCGGTAGCCGGCCATTGCCCGCACCATGTTGTCCTCCACCTCGACGCGTATCGGCGTCCAACCGCCGCGGCTGAAGGCGCGGTTGATTCGCGCGGCGACGCTGAGGACGCTGCCGAGATACGCGCGGTAGTCGTCGATGTCCTGCCGGCTTGGCTGCAGATAAGCCCAGAACATGACATCGCCGTGCAGTTCCGGATGGGCCTGGAGCAGCCGCTCGTACGCAAGAAACCCGCGGACGATGTTCTTGCTCAGATCAGTCCGATCAACCCGCAGGATCAGGTGCTTGGGACGCCATTGGTTGATGCGTTCCTCCTCCGCGTGCACCTCCGGCGAGTCCGCGTTGCGCATGAACTCGGTGGTGTCGATACTGATCGGGTAGTTGCGCACCCACACCGCGCGCCCGTCGAAGAAGACAGTGCGCTCGCGCAAATCGACGGCAAGTCCGAGGTTCTCCTCGCACGTCATGAGAAAGTTGCGCACATCGCGACTGGTCTGAAACCCGATGACGTCCGCGCCGAGCAGTCCGTGCACGATGGCGTCGCGCATACGCCTGGGCAGGATCGTCCAGTACTGCGGCGTCGGCCAGGGTATATGGACGAAATGCTGGATGCGCACGTCCGGCAGCTGCTCGCGCACGAGTTGCGGCACGCAGTAGAGCTGATAGTCCTGCACGAACACCAGCGGCGGCCGCTTCGACCCGCGCGCTTCCTGCACCACACGCTCCGCGACCTGTCTGTTCACGTTGACGTAGCCGTTCGTCCAGGCCGTCTGAATTGACGCGTCCACCACCGGCTCGCGGGCCAGGTCCCATAGGTAGTGCTGGATGAACCAGAGGAGCGGGTTGGCGATGACGCTGTAATAGAGCTCGTACGCCTCGCGGCCGGGATCCACGAAGGCCACCCGGTACCGGGTGCCGTCATCCGTGACCAGCGCAGCCGGATCGCCGCGCGCGGCCAGTTCGCGGTCGGTGTCGTCGCGGGCGATCGCCACCCAGATCGCGTGGGTGGCGGCGGCGAGCGAGCTGAGCGCCGTCACCAGGCCACCTGCACCCTTGACGAGGCGTTCGGGGGTTCCTCGGTAGGGGTCTGCCGGCTGGAGGGTGAGAGGCGCCCGGTTCGCGACCACGATGGGCTGAACGTGCCGCAGCAGGCGGCGCGTATACGGCTCGATGGCTGGCAGGGGTCACCTCCGACGTCCGCTGGGCGGACCCCCTCTCCGAGCCATCGTACCGGCTTGAACCGGCTGGGCAAAACGCTCCAGGCCGCCGCTCAACCACAATCCCGGCTCGTGCCACACACAATCCGCGAATTCCGTGTCCCCACCCGGGGTCCGCGCATCTCGGTCCGCGACCACGAGGGTGGCGAGCCCACGCTGCTGGCCCTGCACGGCCTGGCCAGCAACGCCCGGTGGTGGGATCTGGTCGCCGAGCGCCTCGCTCCGACGAACCGGGTGATTGCCGTGGACCTGCGCGGTCACGGCCTCAGCGACCGCCCCGACGACGGCTACGACTTCGACACGGTTGCCGGCGACCTGCACGATGTCGTCAGCCAATTGCACCCAGCCCCGCTGGCGGTCGCCGGGCACAGCTGGGGCGCGTCGGTTGCGCTCGTCTACGCGGCGAATTACGCCGCGACGACCGTGGGAGCGATCTGCGTCGACGGTGGCGCCACCGACCTCAAGGCGTACTTCGGGCCCAGCTGGGCGATGGCGGAACAGACGATGAAGCCTCCCGCGCTGTCTGGCCTGACGGCCGCGACGCTGCGAGCCTGGATGGACAGCTCACCGATCAGCGAGGGCTCCGACGCGAATACGGCGGCCGCGATCATGCAGGCCAATTTCGAGGACGACGGTTCGGGCAGGGGCACCCTCCAGCCCCGCTTGGCCCTGGCCAACCACATGCAGATCGCCCACCACCTCTACGACCTGGACGGCTTCGAGGTGATGTCCCGGACCGCCTGCCCGGTCCTCTTCATCCCAGCGGGACACCCGGACCATGAGGACCTGCCCAAGGTACGCGCCATGGATCGCGCCCGCGCCGTGCTCGGCGATCGCGCCCGAGTCGTGTGGGTGGACGGCGTGCACGACATCCCCGTTCAGCGCCCGGCCGAGGTGGCCGCGGCGATCAGCGACTTCCTGGACAGCCTCCGTTAGGGAAGATGGGCCCGGCGCCGCGTCGGCGCCGAGCCCGTGTTGCCCGTCCGCGGGCACTGCCCGTAGACGGTGACGCGTCAATGACTAAGGCAAGCCGAGCCCTATCGTCGTGAAGACGTCTTCATCGAAGCCTGGGACGTTGCCGTTGGTGACGCGGCACTGACCCAGCGGATCGGAGTTGCTTGGGCACTGGTAGAACTCCGTGTTGCGCGCGTCGGTCCACATCGGGTAGGCGGTCGTGCCACTCACCGCGAGTCCCGAGTAGTCACCCGCGAAGACGCTGTACCCGTTCACCATGTCCGGGAACTCCGTGGGTGGTGGCGTGCTGACGTTGGTCACGCGCGTGTGCGCGAAGCCGGTCGGGTGCCATGCCGCCAGTGAAATGTCGAGGTTGCCGTTGTTCTGGTCGCCGTTGTACTGCCGGTCGTAATAGGAGACGGCAAGCGTTCCGGCGGAGTTGACGGCGGCCCACTGCCACCACTGATCCGCGAGCTGTCCCGACTCGTTGCTCACGACTGTGCCGCTCGCGGGCGGAGTCGTCGCTCCACTCCACGTGGCCCCACCGTTGGTGGTGGTGGAAAGCAGGATGTCGTTGTTGCACCCGTTCACATCTCCAACACCTGTGAACAGGTTGGTGCCGAAGTTCGGGTCGAGCCCGTTGGGTGCGCACTGACCGTTTCCGGCCGCGTTGGACGGATTGGAATGCGGGTTGATGTAGCTGCCGAACGTGACATAGACCTTGTTGGCGTTGGTCGGATCGGCAGCGCCGCTCGGCAAGTTGGTCGCGCGGAAGACCGACACGTTCGAGAGGGGTGCTGTGGGCACGCAGCTGCGACCTGCGTCATCGCCCGTGTACGTCGCGCAGTCCGGCAGATCGTAGTACTGGCTCACGAGCTTTGGCGGGCTCCACGTCGCGCCACCGTTGGTCGACTTCACCACGAGGATGTCGTTGTGGTTGTCCGACGGTCCGGTGAGCGGGTTGTTGAAGTTGGCAAAGAAGACGTAGAGGTCGCCGTTGGCTGCGACCACCGGGTCACTGAACTGGTTGTTGTCGCAGGCGTTGGGAGTGACCGAACCGTTCGTGCACAGCGTCGACGAAGACCCGCTGATTGCCTTGGGCGTGGAGAAGGTCGTGCCGTGGTCGTTCGAGGACGAGAAGTAGATGTTCGCCGTCGTGCAGAAAGAGGTGGACGCGCCGCACGGCGCGTAATGCGTCCAGGTCTCGTAGATTCGATCCCTAAACGGGCTGCTCGTATACGAGTCGGCGGCAATGTACGGCTTGTCTTCGAGCGTGAACTGCGTACTCGAGTTGAGGCCAGGAGTCACGATCACCTGGCCGGTGCCGCCCTTGGCGCCCGATCCGCTCGGGAAATTCCAGGACGCGCCGCCGTCGACCGAACGAAACACGAAGATCCCGCTGGCGCAGTTGCCCGCGGGGTTGGGGCACAGCGCGGTGTCGTTGGTCGGAAACGACCGATCAAACACGCCGCAGCTGTAGTACGCGGCTCCGGTGCTGTCGAACGCGATACCCGGGTCACCCGAGCTCGTCCAGTAGTGCCGAGCGGCGGAGGAATTGTCCACGCCGCCGACCGAGAAGCCGATGGGAAGCAGTCCACTGCCCCAGTCCTTGCCGCTGTCTCGGCTGAAGTCGTACCCGCACGAACCGTCGCCGCGGCGATAGTCGTTCTGGGTGCCGATCACGTTCTTGGGGTTGGTGGGGTTGACCGCTATGGCCGTCTCGTTCTGCGCCTGGCCTCTGCCCGCGTACCGCGGAACGGTGTTGCTCGAGCAGTCCTGGTTGGCCCGGACGTTGTTCCCGCTCACCTGGGAGCAGCCAAATGAATCCGCGGTGGGCGGGACGACCCCTGAACTGACCTGGGGACTCTTTGCGGCGCGGGCCTGACCGTTTGTCCCCGCCT
The DNA here is from genome assembly GCA_035566535.1 of Candidatus Acidiferrales bacterium. GTDB lineage: Bacteria > Chloroflexota > Dormibacteria > Aeolococcales > Aeolococcaceae > JAFARE01. The sequence continues at coordinate 11,824 of DATMRA010000031.1, forward strand.
GGACGTCCTGCATGATGTAGCCGGAGATCCGGTTCGCCCAGCGCGAATGCTTGATGTCAAACGCCTTCGCCGGCGTGCCTCCACCGCTTCCAAAGCTTGCATATAAGCCCATCGCGCCCACCGCAGCCGCGATGAACACAATAAGAACTCGACGCCTCATGCCTCTACCTCCTACTGGACAGAAACCACGTGGACGAACGTCGAATCCCCCCCGGGCTCCTGACCTATCGTCTTACCCCTAAGCCGATCAGGAACCGAGCAGCCGAACTATCCGCGCCATGTACCGCGACTGTCAACTGCCCGCGGAGGCCGAGGCTAGCCGAGCAGAACGTCCCAGAGATAACGGTCGCGGCGGGGAACGTTCTGGTCGACGTAGATGTGCTTGACCTCGGTGTACCCCTTGAGGCCGTAGATCCCATGCTCGCGACCGATCCCGCTCTGCTTGTAGCCGCCAAACGGCGCCTGGGGATTGAGCAGGTGCCAGTCGTTGATCCACACGGTTCCGGTGCGCAGCTGCTTGGCCACCTCGATGGCCTGGCGGGTGTCGCGCGACCACACGCCGCCGGCGAGCCCGTAGATGCTGCGGTTCGCGCGCTGCACCACCTCGTTCAGGTCGCTCCATCGCTGCGCCGCCAGCACCGGGCCGAAGATCTCCTCGGTGGCCGCATGCGAGTCCGGTGGGACGTCGGTGAGGATGGTCGGTTGGATGAAGAAGCCGCGGTCACCGGCGCCGGTGGCCCGGCCGCCACCGCACGCGACCGTCGCTCCCTCTGATTTCGCCCGCTCGATCGCCGACAGGATCATGTCGTACTGCTGCTTGTTGATGACCGGGCCCACTTGCGAGTCGAAGTCGGCCGCGTCGCCAACGCGCAAGCTCGCCGCGGTGTCAATGAGGCGATCAACGAACTGGTCGTAGATGTCGTCGTGGACGTACAGGCGCGTGCCGGACTCGCACATCTGGCCCTGGTGGAGGAAGACGCCGAAAAGGGTGCCGTCCACTGCGATGTCGAGATCGGCGTCGGGGCAGACGATGCTGGCCGACTTGCCGCCCAATTCGAGCGTCACCTTCTTAATGGTCGCAGCGGCCGCGGCGGCGACCTTTCTCCCGGTCGCGGTCGAGCCGGTGAACGCCAGCTTGTCCACGTCGGGGCTCTCCACCAGCTCTGCGCCGAGCTCAACGCTCGGACCCGTGATCACGTTGAGCACGCCCTTGGGAAGGAGACCCGTCTCGTCGATCGCGCGCACGAGCTCGAGCGCGCTGAGGGGTGTTTGTGGGGCGGGCTTGAGGACGAGCGAGTTGCCCATCGCGAGGGCGGGGGCGATCTTCCACATGGCGAAGATCAGGGGGTAGTTCCAGGGGACGATGCCCGCGCACACTCCCACCGGCTCGCGCTGGACGAAGTTCCACGAGACGTACGGCTGATCGATCCAGGCCAGCGGTTCGTACCAGGGGAGTGAGAGCGCCTGCTCCGCGGTGCTGCGCAACCACTCGACGGCGAATGGCACGTCGATCACGGATGTTTTCCGGATCACGGCCCCGGCGTTCTGCGCTTCCAGCAGTCCCCACCCGCCCGACACCTCCTCGAGGTGCTTGACGATTTCGAACATGATCTGGCTGCGCTGCAGCTGGCTCTTCAGCCGCCAGTCGCCGGCTTCGAAAGAACGGCGCGCCGCAGCCACCGCCCGGCGCGCGTCCTCGCGGCTGCCGGCGGCGGCGGCCGCCATGACTTCTTCGTTCGAGGGATTGAGAATCTCGTAGGTCTCACCCCCGGCAGCGTCAACCCACTCGCCGTCGATGTACTGCTGGTACGTCGCCACCTCGGGCTTGACAATCGTGGCCATTCGATCCCTCCGCGTTGACAGGTATGTCGATTATTAGCCTTTGTCCGTCGCAGGGCGCCAGGGACAGGCACACTTCGTAGTCATTCTGCATTAGCTGAACTACTGTACAGGCGTGTGATGGGGAGGACCTCTGTGGAGGAGATTCAGTTCGCCGACGGCCTCGACGCGCCCGACCGGCTCGCTTTCGGCCTGGCGGCGGGGCAATTGATGATCGTCGTCGCGGGTGCTTTGCTCGCGTATGCGCTCATACGGTCCTCGCTGCCGGCCGCGGTGTCCGCGCCGGCTGCGTTGACGCTCGGCGCGGTCGCCGCAACCCTGGGCTGGCTCCGGGTGGCCGGCCGGCCGGCGCTCGACTGGGCGATCTTCGTGTGGAGCTATGCCACGCAGCCCCGGGCTGGGCTGCTGCGCATCGAGACCGAATCCCCGGTCCTGGCCGGCACAGGGCTCGTGGTTCCGACTTCATCCTCTGCGGTTGCCGCCACGCGGCCGGCGCACACGATCATTCCGCTACGCCCCTACGTGCTCTGCGACAACGGCGCTGTCGCAGGGGTATCAGGCTTGGCGCAGCTGGCGCGCAGCCAGCCGCCACGGCCGGCGCGTGCGCTCCGGATCGGTGGCGCGCGCAGGATCGCGCTTTTCTCCCTCAAGGGTGGAACCGGGCGAAGCATGCTCGCGAGTGAGCTGGCCTGCTTGCTGGCGGCACCCGCCTCCGGCGGCGATGCCCCATCGAAGTCCCGCGTGGCGTTGCTCGACCTCGACGTGCGCAGTCCGAGCATCGGCCTCCGCCTGGGGATCACGCACCTGACCGTGATGGATTTCGCGCTGGCTCCACTCGACGACCGGCGGGTCGTCGAGTTCATGGTGAGCCACGCTTCCGGCGTCGAAGTGTTGCTGGGCACGTCCGACCCGACTTCCTCCGATTGGCCGCTCAACGAGGATCTGGTCCGAGAGATCCTTCGCGAGCTCGACCTGGAAGGGTTCGACGTGGTCGTCACTGACGTGTCGGCTCACCTCAGCCCGCTGGCCCGGGCGGTGCTCACCTCAGCGGACGACGTCTTCGTCGTCGTCACGGCGACGGCGGCGGGCGTCCAGGACGCATACCGCAGCACGGAGGCACTGCGACGCATCGGAGTGCGCCACCAGCTGCGCTACCTGCTGAACCGCGCGCGTAGCGGCGTCGACTTGAGCATCGCGATGGCCGATCTCGGCGGTCAGCTGGTCGCTGAGATCCCCGAGGACCCACGCGTCGTTGACGCCGAGAACCGGCACCAGGTCGTCGCCGAGTCAGGCGGTGAGGCGGCGATGGCTCTGCACCGTCTGGCGCGACGGCTCTCGCGCGAGCAGGCCACGCAATGGTCACGCTGACTTCTGCGCTGCGCAACCGGAGCAAGGCAGGCGTCAGGCTCCAAGGAGTCGGCCCATTTCGGGTCGATGGCGACCACATCCTGCATCCCGACGGCAGCGTGAGCGCGGTGCTCACCACAGGCGATCTCGACGTCGAAGCGCTGGATGCCACCCGCCGCGCGGCGGTGCTCGCAGCGTTTGCACGGTTGTGCCACACAATCGACTGGCCGTTCCAGATGCTTGTGCGCGTGGAACCCGTGGTTCCGGCGCGGGCCGAAGACGTGAAGCCGTCGCCCCTGCATCCCACCCTCGACGGAGCAATGCAGGTCTTCTGGAGCGCGCAGCTCAACGAGACCGCTCCGCATCGCCGTGAAGTGCTGCTTGCAACCCGCGCACCGCGCATCGAGGCGTTGCACGCTGCGGTTGCGCGCATCGCGGAGAGCGCTCGCGCCATGGGCATTGATGCACGCCGGCTCAGTGGCAACCCGTTGCACGAGGCGCTGACTCGTGGCGCACCCGCGGATGCGCCGGTGGCGTGGTCCGTCGAGCCGCAGCACCTCGCCGTCGGCGGGATGTATGTGCGCAGCTTTGCCTTGCGGCGACTTCCCGGTCACGCGGTGACCGCGGGGTGGCTCGCACCGCTGTTGCAGCTCCCCACGGAATGCGACGTCGCAATTCATATGTCACCGGCGTCGCTCGGCGATGCGCTGCACTCGCTTGGCCGGCGCCTGCGCGACTTCTCGGCGCACCGAATGCTCGAGGCTGAACGCGGCGTTGTCGGGGACGTGCACGTGGACATCGCCTTGGACTCCGCGTTCGCACTGCGCAACCGGCTGGCGCGCAATCAGGGGCGACCCATGCACCTGTCTGTCACGGTCGCGGTTCGCGCCCGCACGTTGGAGGAGTTGCATCGGCGCAGCGAGTTGGCCCGCCTCGCGTTTCACGCGGCGCTCGCCGCAGCAGAGCCGGCGCACTTCCGGCACCTCAGCGCGTACGTGACGACGCTGCCGCTCGCACGCGACGCGCTGGCCGCCGGCAAGCTCGTCGAGTCGAGCGCTGCCGCCACGTGTATCCCCTGGGTGGAATCCGGCTGCTCCGACCCCGGGGGCTATCGCATAGGTGCCGGGCTCCAGACGGGGGTCCCCGTATCGCTCGCGCCGTTCGACACCGCGCTTCACAACAACGCGAACGTCGCCGTGCTGGCTGCGTCTGGGCACGGCAAGAGCTTCGCGGTGGGAACGCTGGTGCTGGAGGCTGCGACTCAGGGTGCCGGCGCCACGATCATCGATCCCGAAGGAGAGTACGAGGGCGTCGTGCGGGCGCTGGGCGGGAACTACCTGACACTCGCGCTGGGGACTGACGCAGCGGTGAACGTGTTCGACGCGTGCGGCGACGAGCCCGGTGAGGCCGAGACGCCAGTCACCGAACTGGTAGCGGTCATGTGCGGCGGAAAGCTCAGCGACGTCCAGCGCGCGTACATCGACGCAGCCGCGCGCGAGGCGCGGGTTCGGGCCGCCGCCGCGGAGCGCGTGCCAGTGCTCGGCGACTGCGTGCCGATGCTCGAGAATGATGCCCGCGACGTTGCCGTCGTGGTGCGCCGCTTTTGCAGCGGTGGATTGGGTTCTCTGTTCAACCGGCCGACGACGCTCCGGCTCGACCACGCCATCTGCGGTATCTCCCTGCGCGACCTGCCTGCGGAGCACGTCGCAGCAGCGACGCTCATCGTCGCGCGCTGGTTGTGGGGGCTGGTGCGCAGCGACCGTCGGCGCCGGCACATCGTCTTCGACGAGGTCGGCGCACTGTGTGCCCACCCGGCGTTGCGGACGCTCCTGGTGCAGCTCGCCCGGCGCTGCCGAAAGTACGGCGCGTCGTTGGTGGTTGCCACGCAGAACGCGCAGGACCTTCTGGGCACGGACGAGGGCTGTGTCGTGGCCACCAACTGCGCCATCGTCCTGCTCGGCGGACACAGGCCGGCGGAGACGGCGCGCATGGAGCACGCCTTCGGGCTCACCCCTGGGCAGCGTCATTTCCTCGAGACGGCGGCACGCGGCGAGTTCCTCCTGATGGCGGGCGATCGGAGGCTCGAGATGCGCATCGAGGTGCCTGAGATGCACCATGGCATCCTCACCCGAACCTCTTGACGTTTTACCCGGCCAGTCTCAAGATATGGGGGCTCCTGGTCGGGCGGACCCCAACATGTGGGATAATGTGAGGGTTCACAGACGCAGAGGTCGGGCACATCCGACCCGCCGGGCGCAGTCTCTCCTTACGTCTCAGCACCGTCAAGCGCCCACCAGATAAGAGGAAACATCGTGGACCCGTCTGCTTCGAACGTCCCCTCCCAAGACTCGCCCGGCACGTCCGATATCAACCAGCAGAGCGCCCCGCCCAGCGTGCAGGACGCCGCGGAGCTCGCGGGTTCCGTACAACTGCAGGGATCCGGGCTCCGGGTCGAACGGCGCTTCACCGAGGCGGGGATCCACCCCTTCGACGAGGTGCGATG
>DATMRA010000032.1:0-6400 GCA_035566535.1 Candidatus Acidiferrales bacterium
GTGCGTTCTGGACGACTGCCGCGACCGTCTACGTGCTGTGGAACGTCTCGACTGTGGTTGGCGCCGTCGCCGGGGCCACGCTTGGATCCCCGGCGGCAGCGGGCTTGGACGCGGCTGGACCGGCGGCGTTCACGGCTCTGCTCGCGCCGAGGCTGACCACCCGGCCGATGCGGCTCGTCGCATTCGCAGCGGCCATCCTCGCCATCGCAACCGTCCCGTTGGTTCCGGTGGGCGCCCCCATCCTCATCGGCGGCCTGGCGGCGGTGTCGATGCTGTGGCAGCGCGAACGATGAAGCTGTGGATCGCGGTCGCCGTCGCGTCGGCGGGATGCGCGGCGTTGAAGCTGGCGGGATACGTGATCCCCGCCCGATATCTCGAGTCGCGGATCGCCCGGCGCGCGCTGGAAGCGCTGCCGGTCGCGCTGCTCAGCGCGCTCATCGCCGTGTCCACGTTTGCCACCGGGGACCAGCTCGTGCTCGCATCACGCGCCGCCGGACTGGTGGCCGCGATCCTGCTCGTCGCCGCGCGTGCACCATTTCTCGTGGTTGTCATCGCTGCGTGCGCCGTCGCGGCCGGCGTGCACGCGATCCACCTGTAGTGCTGCCCTCAGCTGGTGGCGCGTCCCCGGACGATGTCCATGAACCAGTTCCAGCGACGCTGCGGGACCGAGGTCAGCTCCCACGACGCCCAGGCGGCGAGTGTGCGCGCGCGCGACTGCGGCCTGCTTGTGGATTGCGGCGTGGTCGTGGAGCGAACCCGGCGCATGGCAACGGGCCTACCCCGTCTCTGCCGCGGCGCCGGCGCGGTGTCCGGCTTGCGCGGCTTGGTGGCGACGCGCTGCATGCGCTCGCGCAGGTCAGCGGAGCGCGACGTGCGGCTCATGCGGCCTTCCGTCGCGTGACCAGCTCGTCAAGCACTGCCCGATATGGACTGTCGATGGATGGAACGGTTCCGAAACTTGTGTTGAGGCTCTCACGCAGCGGTACCTGGGCGTCGAGCAACGAGACACCGATGTCACCGAGCACCTCACGGGTGAGGCGTCCGCTCTTTGTGGTGGCCCGCACACGCGTCAGCAGGACGAATACTCGAAGCTTCTTTGTGTCTTCAATTTCAGCGATGAGATCCAGCGTCGGGGCCAGCCTGTCGAGATCCATGATGCTGGGAGGGATCGGCACAACGACGACGTCCGAGGCCGCAATCGCACTGCGAACGATTGCCCGGTCCCCGGGTGGCGTGTCGATGACGGTGTGGACGATGCCGGGGAGCAGCCCCTGCAAGCGCCTGTGCAGATCGCGAACCGGGAGGCTCACGACCCCGCACGGGAGCTCTCCGGCCTCTTCGGACCAGGACAGCGCGGAGCCCTGAGGATCGGCGTCGATCAGCAGCGTCCTCCCCTGGGCGGCGAGGGCGGTCGCCAGGTGCACTGCCGTGAGCGTCTTCCCCGTGCCGCCCTTCAAATTGACCACCGCCAAGCGCATGGCTTATTCCCCCGTCGGAAGCTGGCTGCCGCAGGCCGCGACGGAGTTCTTCTACCATATCTAGGGGCTGAAGTCCAGCCTGGCCCCATATGTAGGGTGGACGCCAGGAAGCGGCGACGCCTGTCACAGTCTGGCAAACCGCCTTGCGCCGAATTGGCTGGGGCACTAATGTGGCGGGCTTCCGATGGCTTCAGATAAGGGACACGCGGTGCAACCAGTGACCATCCTCGCCGGTGGGCCAGCCAGGGTTCGCAGGCGAAACCGCACCGCTCCGACCCGTGTGCTGCTGACCGGCGTCACCGGATTTCTCGGCCGAGAATTGCTGTATCAGCTGCTGACGGAGACGCGGGCGAACGTCACCTGCCTGGTCCGCGCGGCGGACGAACGGGAGGCCGGCTCGCGGCTTGCCGGAACCCTCATGGACCTCTTCGGTCCAGACGGACCGGATGCTGTTGCGGATCGGGTGCGCGCGGTGCGCGGTGACGTCACACGGCCCGCTCTTGGGCTCTCGAAGGGCGCTCGAGCTGACCTGGTTCGAACCACGACCCACGTGATCCACGGAGCCGCGTCGGTGCGCTTCGACCTGGGGATCGGCGCTGCACGACGCATCAACGGCGGCGGCACCGTTGCCGTCCTGGAGTTCGCGCGGGACGCGCACCGTCGCGGGCGGCTTGCGCGACTCGCGTATGTCAGCACTGCATTCGTCGGCGGGCGTCACCCAGAGCCGTTTGCAGAGGACGACCTCGACGTGGGCCAGCGATTTCGCAACACGTATGAGCAGTCGAAGTTCGAGGCAGAACAGGTGGTACATGCCGCGATGCGCGACCTGCCTATTACGGTAGTGCGTCCATCGATCGTCATCGGCGACTCGCGTTCGGGTGCAACGAGCGCTTTCAACGTCATCTACTGGCCCCTGCGCGTGTTTGCCGACGGCCTGCTGCGTATTGCCCCCGCCGCGCCAACGCTGCCAGTCGACGTCGTCCCGGTCGACTACGTGGCGCGGGGCACCATCGAAGCGCTGTTCGAAGGAGAGCCGGACAACACCTATGCCCTGGCGGCGGGTGACCGCGCAAGCGAGGCGCGGGATATCGGCGCCATTGCGGCTCGCGCGTTCGGCGTTGCCCCACCGCAGTTCATCGCCGGCCCGCTCGGGCGGCTGGCGATCCCCGTGATGTCGTCTGTCGCGGCGATCGGGCCGTGGCGGCACTTCGGCAAGGCCGCGCGGCAGTACCTGCCTTATTTCCGGCATGGGTCGCGGTTCGACACGCGACACGCGACTGATCTGCTCCAGCCTCGCGGAATCGAGCCGCCAACGACCGCGCAACTTCTCGAACCCGTGCTCGAATTTGCGCGCTCGACGAACTTCGGCAGAGACCGCGCGACCATCGCCGCCCGTCAACGGACGCTGTCCCAACAGCGCCGTCGTGTACTGGCTAACGCGGTTCTATGAGCTGACGCCGTGCGGCCGCCAGCGGCCGTGGCGCGTGCAGGTCTCGCCGTCGCGGATGAGCGACAGCCGCGGTTTGGGTCCGTCGGTCCGCCCGGCCTGCGGTTTGCGACTGCCGGCCCTGAAGGGAGCGGGCCACACCACCGCGGACCCCCTGTACCCCTGGTCCGCAGCCGCGTGCAGCGTCCAGTGCGGGTCGTACAGGTGGGCTCGCCCGATGGCACACATATCAGCGCGGCCCGCGAGCACTATCGAGTTGACGTCGTCGTAGGAGGAGATCGCGCCCACGGCGATGGTGGCGATGCCGACCTCGTTGCGGATGCGGTCGGCGTACGGGGTCTGATACGAGCGGCCGTATGCGGGACGCTCGTCCTTGGTCACCTGCCCGGTCGACACGTCAATTGCGTCGGCGCCGTGCGCGGCGAAAGCGCGCGCGATCTCCACCGCGTCGTCAGCCTCCACTCCCCCGTCGTGCCAGTCGGTCGCTGAGATACGAACGCTCATGGGCTTCGGGGCCGGCCACAGGGCGCGCGCCGCATCGAATACCTCCAACGGATAGCGCAATCGGTTCTGCAGCGAACCGCCGTAGAGGTCGGTGCGTCGGTTGGTCAGTGGAGAGATGAAGCTGGAGAGCAGGTAGCCGTGCGCGCAGTGCAGCTCCAGCAGATCGAACCCGGCGCGCTCCCCGGCCAGGGTAGCGCGCGCGAACTGCTCCCGGATCTCTTCCATCTCGGCGTGCGTCAGCTCATGCGGCGTCTGGTTCTGCGGCGAATACGGAATCGCCGACGGACCACAGACGTCCCAGTTGCCGTCGGGAAGCGGCTCATCGATGCCCTCCCACATGAGCTTCGTCGAACCCTTGCGTCCGGAATGGCCAAGCTGCAGGCCGATCTTCGCGCCGGTGCGTTCGTGCACGAACTCGACGATGCGCCGCCACGCCGCCTCGTGCTCGGCGGTGTACATCCCTGTGCATCCCGGCGAAATGCGGCCCGTCTCCGAGACGCAGACCATCTCGGTCATGACCAGAGCAGCACCGCCGAGAGCCTTGCCACCGAGCTGGACGAGGTGAAAGTCGTTGGGCACGCCGTCGACGGCCGAGTACATGTCCATCGGCGACACGATCACGCGGTTTCTCAGCTCCAGGTCGCGCAGCCGAAATGGCTGGAACATCGGAGCTGCCGGCGCGGCCGGGGGTGGCGCCACCTCGCGGCGGACCTGCTCGGCTGCAAACCACGCGTCGACGTCGGTTACGAATTCGGGGTCGCGCAGACGCAGGTTGTCGTACGTGACACGCCGGCTGCGCGTGAGAATGTTGAACGCGAACTGTCGTGGTTCCTGGTGCACGTACTGCCCCAGGTTTTCGAACCATTCGAGGCTGGCCTGCGCGGCGCGCTGGGTCGACAACACCACAGCTCTGCGCTCGCCCTCGTACGCCTCGAGCGCAGCGGCGACGTCGCGCTGCTCGTGCAAGCACGCCGCCAGGGCGAGCGCGTCCTCCATGGCCAGCTTGGTCCCCGAGCCGATTGAGAAGTGAGCCGTGTGCGCGGCGTCGCCGAGAAGCACGACGTTACCCTTATGCCAGCGCGCATTTCGCACCGTCGTGAAGGTGATCCACTTCGAATTGTTCGCCTGGACGGTGTGGTCGCCGAGGATTCCGTTGAACAACGCACGGATACGGTCGATGCTTGCCCAGTCGCTCTCGCCGGGCTCGAGACGACGGCCGGCACATTCGTCAAACCCGGCCCGGCGCCAGACCGCGTCGTTCATCTCGACGATGAAGGTGCTCCCTGCAGCGTCGTAGGGATAGCCGTGTATCTGCATGACGCCGTACTGCGTCTCGACGATGTAGAACTTGAATGCATCGAACACGAGATCTGTCCCGAGCCACATGAACTTGCACCGGCGAACATCGAGGTCGGGACTGAAGGTATGCGCGTAACGTGACCGCGTAGCGGAGTTGACGCCGTCAGCGCCGATCACGAGGTCGTGCGTCGCGGCGAGCTCCTCGACGGGCGGCGCGTCACTCCGGAAATGCAACGTCACACCGAGTTCGCCACAGCGCGCGTGGAGGATCTGCAGGAGTCGCTTGCGGCTCATCGCGGCAAAGCCGTGTCCTCCGGAGGTGATGACCTCTCCTCGGTAGTGAACGTCGATGTCGTCCCAGCGCGCGAACTCGCGGGCCATGGCGTCGTGGATTGCCGCATCCGCGTGCTCGATACCGCCCAGCGTCTCGTCCGAGAACACCACCCCGAACCCGAACGTGTCATCGGCGGCGTTGCGCTCCCAGACGGTCACGTCGTTGCGCGAGTCGAGCTGCTTGGTGAGCGCAGCGAAATACAAGCCGCCCGGGCCGCCGCCGATGACGGCGATTCGCATCGGCCCGGTCACGGCGTCGCCACCGCGTCGAAGTGCCGCTGCGCCGGTGCTTGGAGCGTCCCAAAGAGGTGACGAAAGACGCTGAGCGCCTCGCTGCGGTGCGCGGGTGGGGCAATCACATCGGCGGGCAGCTCCGGGTCGAGAGCCGGAAACGCACGAAACGTGTGGACCAGCCGGGTGCGCAGCAGGAAAGCCTCCTCGTCCAGGAGGCGATCGGCGCTGCTGCCCGCCTGCGACCCGAACTCGTCGACGAACGCGCGATACCGTTCGGCCAGCCGGTCGAGGTCCCACGTGCGCGCCACGAAGGCGGCAAAGTCGAGTGACGTCGACGGCTTTCCCACCATCAATGCGGCGTAGCCGGCAACTCCCAGGTCGCGGAGGACCGCGGCCACCTCGCGCTGGCGATCGCGCGCCGCGATCCAGGTTCCGTCCTGGACGGAACCGAACCCGAGGAAGCGCAGCCGGCGGGCGAGGCGGCCGCGCTCCAGCCGGCACTCATCCGGAATCGCATGCCACAGCACGGTCCACGGCTCCTTCTTGTGCCGTGCCGGTTGTCCCAGCGAAAAGATCCGCCGGTCGCCCTCCTCGAGCAACGCCACGCAGCGAGCGGTCATGCGGTAGTGGACCAGACGGCCGTCGCGCTCCCGGGTCAGCAACCCTCGGCCCACCATTCGCGCCAGTGCGACGCGAGCCGCGGCGGTCGAGAACCCCATCTCGCGCAGGAGCCGCACCAAGCCTCCGGACCATACGGTGCGATGCCGGTCAGTCAGGTACGCGCCGAGGACGGTGACGACCAGTTCCTGTGGCTGGGGCTGGGAATCGGGCACAGCTTGACACTATAGTTGACGCCTGAGCGAAGTCAACTGTAAAGTATCGCGCGTGACCTGGGCCGCGGCCGCATGACAGAGCCTGTGCGCTTCGCCGAGCTGACGTCACCGCAGGCGGGTGCTCTGCTCGACGGCGGCCCGACGCCGGTGTTGCTGCTCCCCGTCGGCGCGGTGGAACCGCACGGTCCGCACGCGCCGCTGGGGACCGACTCGATCATTTCCGGCGCAATCTGCGACCGAGCGGCCCGGGAACTGAGCGGCGACGCCGAGGT
>DATMRA010000033.1:0-13349 GCA_035566535.1 Candidatus Acidiferrales bacterium
CCACGCGCGGTCACGGGTTCAGCCTCCGGACGAGCCAGGGCGACGACGCAGACGTAGCGCACGCGGCGGTCATCCGGGGAACGCCGTTCCACCTCCGCGATCAGTCCTGCAAGCCGGTCCCGGTCGCTGCCGCTCATCCAGCGGGCCGACCGGGGGCCCGGCCAGCCCCGCAGCGCATCCACCTCGATGCCGCTGTCGTCGGCCAGCGCGGTCAAGCCCGTCAATGCCGTCGCCACAGTTGCCTTGGCCAGAGCGTTGTCCGCGTAGCCAGGCCCTGGTTCAGTGAGGTCTGTGTCGAGGTGGACGTCGTCCAGCGAGAGGATGCGCCACGGATAGCGGGCCAGCAGGCGCCGCATCTCGCGCAGCTTCCCCGGATTTCGGGTGGCGACGACCAGGCGCGGCAGCGGCAACGCGTCCCGCGGCCGCGCGGTACTCACACCGACTGTGCCAGCGCTTCCCGCTGAACCTCGAAGAGCCGCTGCAGTCCGCCGGCCGCCAGGTCGAGCAGCCGATCCATCTCGGGACGTGAGAAGGGCTCCTGCTCCGCCGATCCCTGCAATTCGATGAACCTGCCGTCAGCCGCGCCGACGCAGTTCATGTCGGTCTCGGCGGCCGCGTCCTCGAGGTACGCCAGGTCCAGCCGCGGCTCGCCCGCGACGATCCCCGCGCTGACCGCGGCAACCGGCCAGCGCAGCACCTCGCGATGGAGCAGGCCCGCCTCACGCATCCGCCCCACAGCGAGCGCCAGGGCGATGTACCCGCCGGTGATCGACGCCGTCCTCGTGCCTCCGTCCGCGACCAGGACGTCGCAGTCGATGATGACGCTGCGCTCACCCAGGGCATCGAAGTCCACCGCGGCGCGCAGGCTGCGGCCGATCAGACGTTGGATCTCCTGCACGCGGCCGTCCACGCGGCCGCGTCGTCCGTCGCGCTCGGTCCGGGTCTGCGTGCTGCGCGGCAGCATCGAGTACTCGGCTGTGACCCAGCCGCGCCCGCTCCCTTTGCGGAATTGCGGTATCCGTTCTTCCACGGTGGCGCTGCAGAGCACGCGAGTCTGACCCATCGTGATGATCGCGCTGCCTTCGGCGAACGGCAGCGCATGCAACTCAATAGCAATCGGCCTGAGCTCATCCGGAGCACGCCCGTCAGGACGCATCAGCGGTGAAACACCCGTTTGAGAATGAGGATTGACAACTCGTAGAAGGCAAGCAGCGGAATCGCAAGCGCGGTCGGCGTGAAGGGGTCCGCGCCCGGGGTGACGATGAGCGCGGCGAGGATGATGATCACATACGCCCCGCGCCGGCGCTTTTTGAGCCATTGCGACGAGATGATGCGAAGCAGGCCGAGCAACACGAGCACCACGGGCAGCTCGAAGGTGATGCCGAAGACGAGTACGAGCAGCAGGAAGAAGCTGAGGTACTGGTCGATGTCCGGGAAATAGATCGCGTTGCCGCCGAGGAAGTTGGCCAGGAAGCTCAATCCGATCGGCATCACGAAGTAGGCGAATGCGCCGCCGCATGCGAAGAGGAAGAGGGCTGATCCGATGAACGGCCCCACGAGCTTGCGCTCGACCGGCCGCAGACCGGGGGAGACGAATGACCACGTCTGCCACAAGGTCACCGGGAGCGCGAGGATGAAGCCGACGATGGCAGCGATCTTGATCGGCACGGTGAGCCCTTCCGTCGGGCTGGTGAAGATCGCGGTCGAGACGATGTTGTGAGAGTTCTGCAGGACCGCCTTGAGTGGCCGAAGCAGCAAGCCGAGAACAAAGCCGTTGAAGATGAATGCGACGATCGTGCCGGCGAGCCATGCGCCGAACGAGATGATCAGAACCTTGCGGAGCTCCTCCAGGTGCTCCACGATGGTCATGCGCCGTTCGTCGTTGGCCACACCTTGCACCGTTTCAGAACCCTCCGTTACGGACGTCGTCCCCCGCGACGCGCGTCAGCTGGAGACGGGCGTCTGCGGCGGCGGCGGAGGGGGTGCCGCGACCGGCGGTGGTGGCGGAGCCGGCGGTGTCTGCTGCTCGCTCGTGGCATTCATGAACGTCTCGCGTGTTTCTGACGATGCCTTCCGGAACTCGCGGAGGGCGCGACCCATGCCCGCGCCGACGTCAGGCAGCTTGCCCGGTCCCCAGACGATGAGGACGATGACGAGGACGATGATGATCAGCCACCAGTGGCCACCGACAAAGGACATTTGCGCTCAGTCTAGCACCGCTATAAGGCCGGCACCTGCTCAGCGGCTACGACACCGCCGGCAAACATTTCACTGATCCGATCGACATCCTGATCCGTATGTACAGTGCTCAGGAATCCGGTTTCGTACTGCGACGGCGGCCAGAGAACGCCGGCCTCGAGCCACGTCTGGTGCAGGTGCGCGAACCCCGCTCGCGACGCACGTTGCGCCGACGCAAAATCGACCACGCGATCGACCCCGACGAAGGGCGTGACCATGCTGCCAACTCGGTTGATCGCACACTCGATTCCCGCCGCCGCGCCGGCTTCGGCGAATCCATCAGCCAGACGGTGGCCGAGTTGCTCCAGCCGCTCGTACTTCGTGCCGTCGCGCAAGCAGTCGAGCGCCGCGCCGCCCGCCGCCATGGCCAGAGGATTCCCGGAAAGCGTGCCGGCCTGGTACACGGGTCCGGACGGCGCCACCTTCTCCATAAGGGTGCGGCTGCCGCCATACGCTCCCACCGGCAGCCCGGCTCCGATGATCTTGCCCAGGCACGTGAGATCGGGGATCACCCCGTACAGCGATTGCGCGCCGCCGTAGGCAACACGGAATCCGGTCATCACCTCATCGAAGATGAGCAGGCAGCCGTGCTCGCGCGTGAGTGACCGAAGGCGCTCCAGATATCCGGGCAGCGGCGGCACACATCCCATGTTTCCGGCCACGGGTTCGACAAGCACGGCCGCGATCTGCTCGCCGCGCCGGCTCAGCAGGTCGGCAATCGCACCTGCGTCGTTGTACGGAAGCACCGTGGTGCCCGCAACCGCCGCCGCGGGCACGCCGGGAGAACCCGGAATGCCGAGCGTGGCCACACCCGAACCGGCGCCTGCGAGCAGCGCATCGGCGTGGCCGTGGTAAGCGCCGTCGAACTTGACGATGCCGTCGCGCCCGGTGGCAGCCCTGGCCAGGCGGACGGCGGACATCGTCGCCTCGGTGCCGGAGTTCACGAAGCGCACGAGCTCGATGGACGGAACTGCATCCACGATGCGCTCGGCCAGCTCCACCTCGGGCAATGTTGTGGTGCCGAACGCGATGCCGCGCTCGAGTTGCGCGCGCACCGCTGCGAGCACCTCCGGCGGATTGTGGCCGAGGATGTGCGGCCCGTACGCCAGGATGCAGTCGACAAACCGATTGCCGTCCGCGTCGTAGAGATAGGCGCCCTCGCCACGCACGATTGCCGGCGGCGTTCCCGGCACGGCACGGAAAGCGCGCACGGGGCTGTTCACACCACCAGCCAGCACCCGTTCAGCTCGCTCGCGCAGCGCCGTGGCCTGCGCGTCCTTCACTGCTGCTCTGTGACCGTGATGGTCTGCATGATGTCGCCCTGAACTATCTGCTTGGCGACGTCGAGGCCGGACTGCACGTGTCCGAACAGGTTGTACTTCTTGCCCAGCGAGGAATCGTCGGCGATGCAGATGAAGAACTGCGAACCATTCGTATTGACTCCGCTGTTCGCCATCGCCACGCAGCCGGCCGTGTAGTTCTGCCGCACCGGTTCGTCCATGAAGCTGTACCCAGGGCCACCGGAACCGCAACCCGTGCCCGGCGTTGCCGGTGCGGGCGGCACGTTCCCGACGCAGTTCGGGTCGCCCGCCTGGTCCACGAAGCTCGCGACCACGCGATGGAAGGGAATGCCGTCGTAGAAGTGGTTGCGCGCGAGAGTCACGAAGCTGTTGACGGTGAGCGTGGCAAGCGACGGTTGGAGGCAGAGCACGATGGCTCCCTTGGCCGTGGTGATGGTGGCCTCGTACAGCTTGGTCGGATCGATCGACACCGCGGGCTGCGCCGGATACACGTGCACGTTGCTCGGCGCGTTGAGTGGCTGGAGCGCGGGCCCGAATGTGGCGGTGGAGCAATCCGCGAACGGGATCACGCTCGCCGAGGCCGACGGTGACGCGCTGGCCGTGGGAGTCGACGACGCGCTGGGTGACGAACCGGGCGCGACCGCGTTGGTCGCTCGGTTGACGCCGACGGCGACCGCGATGATCGCCGCGGCGAGCACAACACCCGACCCGATCACCAACGGCAGGCGACGCGGCGGCACGCCGCCCGGTTGACTCATGGCCCCTCTGCCCGCAGCCAGCGCGCCGCGGCCAGCGCGTGGTACGTGATCACCATGTCGGCGCCGGCGCGGCGCACGCCGGTGAGTGCCTCGAGCACCGCACAGCGCTCATCGAAGGCGCCGGCTGCGGCAGCGTGGTGCAACATCGCGTATTCGCCGCTGACGCAATAGGCTGCGAGCGGAAGGTCCGTCGCGTCATGCACGCGCGCGACCACATCGAGATAGGTGAGCGCGGGTTTGACCATCACGATGTCGGCGCCTTCCTGGATGTCGAGGAGCGCCTCGCGTACCGCCTCCCGCTGATTCGCGGAGTCCATCTGATAGCCCCGACGGTCGCCCTGCTGGGGAGAGGAATCCGCCGCCTCGCGAAACGGACCGTAGAGCACCGTGGCGAACTTCGCGCTGTACCCCATCACGGCGGTGTCATCGAAGCCCGCAGCGTCCAACGCTTCGCGAATCGCCCCCACCTGGCCATCCATCATCCCGCTGGGCGCGATGATGTCGGCGCCCGCCACAGCCTGGCTGACCGCCGTCCTGGCGTACAGGTCGAGCGTCGCGTCGTTGTCCACTGTGCCGTCGGAACGCACGACGCCGCAGTGTCCGTGGGCGGTGTACTCGCACAGGCAACAATCCGCGATCAACGCCACGTCGTTCCCGAATCGCGCCCGCAGCGAGCGCAGCGCGGCCTGCACAATGCCGCCATCCGCCCAGGCGCCGGATCCGTCCATGTCCTTCTCCGCCGGCAGGCCGAAGACCACCACCGCGCCGCAACCAACGTCGAGGGCACTCGCGACGGTGTCGCTCAAGGAGTCGAGCGTCTCGTGGCTGTGCCCGGGGAGCGAGGCGATCGGCGCCGGCGCGTCAATGCCGTCGCGCACGAATGCGGGATGGATGAGATCCGCAGGCGATAGCGAGGTTTCTCGCACGAGGCGGCGCAGCGCCGGCGTGCGCCTGAGACGGCGCGGACGCTCCATGGGGAAGGGCATGACAGCAGTCAGAGTAGCGGCTGCGCAGCGCCCAACCGCGCCGCGAGCGCGTCTGCCAGTGCGCCGGCAGTCGGTTGCGCCGCCACGACTATGTCGCCGAAACCGGCCGCCGCGGCGGCCTTGGCGGTCTGCTTGCCGATACAGGCGAACACAACCCCCGCCGCAAGGGTTCGCCCACGCAGGGCCTGGCGCAGATGCGCGGCGGTGCTGCCGCTGGTCAGCGTCACCGCGTCGATCGGCAGGCGCAAGGCCGCGTCGAGGAGCGCTGGCGCACCCGCGGGCATTTCGCTGCGGTACAGGTCCAAGCGACTGACGATGGCGCCGGCCTGCTCGAGGCGGCGCTCCAGTACGTCGCTTGCACCCGCCGCCGCCGGAAACCAGACGTGTGCCCCGCTGATGCCGTGCGCCACGAGCGCAGCCGCGAGACCGGCAGCCGTCGCCGGAGCAGCCACGATATCGGGGCGCACGCCGGCTCCCTCGAGGGCAGCCGCGGTTTGCGTTCCGACTGCAGCGACGGAGGGCGAGCGCAGCGCCCCCACGGCGAGAGCTCCGATCACAAGGCGGACCGCGGTGGCACTGGTGAAAACGGCCCACCTCGGCGGTGACGCGCTCATCAGGCCGGCGAATGAGGCGGCGACGAGGTCCGGACCCGCTTGGACGGCCGTCGCGATCATCGGAACCACGACCACATCAGCCCCCCGTTCGTGGAGTGCGTCCACCAGGCCGGCCGCCTGCTCACGCGTCCGCGTCACCAGGACGCGGCGTCCGGCCAGCGGCCGCGCTGCAGTCATCGGAGGGCGTCGGCCACCGCCATGCCGAGCGAGACCGGGTCGTCCACGGATCCCTCCATCTCCACGTGCCGGATCCGCCCCTGCGTAGCCAGCGCGGCTGTCAGAACGATCCTGCCCTCAGCCACACGCGCCCAGGCGCCGAACGGCAGGAGGCAGCCCCCTCCCAGGCCGGTCAGCGCGGCCCGTTCCGCAGATACCGCGGCGGTGGTGTCGGGGTCTCCGACTGCTTCGCAGAGTGCCTGGACCGGAGATCCTGCCGCGCACTCCAGAGCGATGGCGCCCTGGGCAGGTGCCGGGACGAACACGCTGGGCTCCAACCGTTCGGCAATCTGCGCTCCGAGGCCCAGGCGGTCGAGGCCCGCGCAGGCGAGGACGAGCGCATCCACGGAGCCCTCAGCCAGCTTGCGCAGGCGGGTGTCCACATTGCCGCGGATGGCCTGCGGAGCGAGGTCCGGGTAGAGGCCGTTGAGAAACGCCACGCGGCGCATGCTGCCGGTGCCGATTGTGGCGCCCGGTGGCAGTTCGGCCAGGGTGCGGCCGTCCCGAGTGACCGCGCCGTCGCGAGCGTCGGCGCGGGGCAGATACGCGGCGACCACCAGCCCCCTTGCCGGCTCGGTCGGCAGGTCCTTGGCGCTGTGCACCGCCACCTGGGCCGCGCCGTCGAGCAGCGCGCGCTCCAGTTCCGCGGTGAACCACCCCTGGCCTTCGAGATGATCCATCTGGACGTCGGTCTGACGATCCCCCGACGTTCGGACCACCAGGGTGTCGATGGGGCCGTCCGAGACTCGCCCCAGCGCCGTCGCGGCGAGGTCCGTCTGCGCCCGCGCCAGCGGGCTCGCTCGCGTGGCCAGGCGCAACGCGGCCGCCCCGGCGAACGAGGTCACTCCGGTCTGCGACCCGCCCGTTCGGTTTTCGCGGCGATGCCGTCGAGCTCGCTCTCGTCGAGGTCGAATGCCTGCCGGATGGTCAGTGCAACCTGCGGGTCGTCGACCGACTCGCGCAGGTGCGCGATGGGGCCGTGCAGCAGCTTTCGCACCAGGCTGGACGTGAGCATGTCGATGCGTTCACGCGTGTCCGCGTCGAGATGGGGTGCGCGCCCGACAGCGCGCTCCACCTCACGGCGCCGCAACGCTTCGGCGCGCCGGTTGAGCGCCGAGATGGTCGGCCCCGCTGTGTCGCGTTGACCGATCACAGTCATCGTGCGGCGCAGCTCCGTCTCGAGAATCGCGTGCACTGCGGGCACTGCCTCGCCGCGCGCGACCAGCCGGCCGTCGTGGCGACGACCGAGCTCGTCGATGTCGATGAGCGTCACACCCGGCACGCCGGCCGACGCCGGGTCGACGTCGCGCGGGACTGCGAGGTCGACGATGCACAGTGGGCGATCGCCGCGCCGCTCCTGCATCGCGCGCACCAGCGCGGCGTCGAGGACCGTCTCTCCGCTCGCGGTTGAACAGAGGATCACGTCGACCTCCGCGGCCACATCGACCAACGCGTCCAACGCCACCACGTCGCCGTCGACCGTGCCGGCCAGGCGCTCCTTTGACGCCCCGCGCGACGTGATCATCAGCCGCGCGCCCAGCTCGCGCAGGCGGCGGGCGGCCTGCGTGCTCATCTTGCCGGCGCCCACCAGCAGGACGGCCCGCCCGGTCAGGTCACCGGCCACGTCACGCGCGTACGCGACGGCGACGTCACTCAGGCTGCCCGCTCCGCGGCCGAGGTCGGTCTCGCTGCGCACGCGCTTCCCCACCGAGATCGCGCGCCGCATGACGAAATCGAGGCGCGCGTCCAGCGTGCCCGCGGCGTGCGCCACGCGGTGGGCATCTTTGAATTGGCCGAGTACCTGCGCTTCGCCGATGACCATGCTTTCCAGGCCGGCTGCGACCCGGAACATGTGCTCCACGGCATCGCGCTCGCTGCACGACGTCAGGTGCCGGAGCATCTCGTGCTCGCCGTTGGGATCGAGATACGGCGCCAGCCGCGGGACAACGTCCTCGGCATCCGCATCCGGACAGCTGACATAGAACTCAGTGCGGTTGCAGGTCGACAGCACAGCGGCGCCGCCGAACCCGGCGTGACCGACGAGATAGCGCAGCACAGTCCGCGACTGCTCCGCCGAAACCGCGGCCGCCTCGCGCACGGCGACCGGCGCCGTGCGAAAACTGAGACCCGCCGCGACGAGGCGCGTCATCGGAAGGAGATCCCGATCGGGCTCATCGCCATGCGGTGGCTCAGTATAGGTACGCCATCGTTTCCATCGGCTCGGCTGCCTGCCCAGTAGGATGGGGGGCATGCGGACCAATGCACCGGGTGAGCGCTGTCGAGATTTCCACCTTGGCGCCTGAGGTGGAAGCGGGTCTCCCCGCTCAGCCGCCCACGCCGCGGCCCCGCTATGGGCGGCGGCGCGGTCGAGTCCCGGTGGGTGACCGGTTCGTGTCGCGCCTCGGCCCCGCAGAGGACGAACCCTTCGCGGCGATCGACGACCCCGCCGACGGTGCATCCCGCACCCGGCCCACGCCGGACACGCCGATCGATCAACTTCGCTTTGTTGCACTCGACTGCGAAACGACGGGACAGTCTCCTCATCACCTTGTGGAGTTGGGCGCGGTCGCGTTCACGGTCGACCGGCACCTGATGAGCTTCGAGACACTCGTGCACAGCAACGACCGCATCAATCCATATGCGCGGCGGATACACGGCATCGGCCCCGAGAACCTTCACGGGGCACCACCTGTGTCACGCGTTGTGGCGAGATTCCGGCGTTTCGTCGAGGGATCGGTGCTCGTGGAACACAGCGCGGACGCGTTCGATACGCGGCTGATCGCACGAACGATCGGGACCGACCTGGATGCTGACAATCTCGACACCACGCGGCTCGCAGCCACCATCTGGCAGCTGCGTGACACCATCGGCCTGGAACGCCTGTGCCGGGAGCTTGGGGTGACGCACAGGCGACCCCACCACGCGCTTGCCGACGCCGAAGCGACCGCGGCGAGCTTCCTCGCCCTGCTGAAATTGGGCGAAGCGGAATTCGGCTGGCACACCCTCGGAGATCTGCTCGCCGTGGGTCAGCCACCGCCAATCCGCATCTCCGACGATCCGGTTGCCAGCAACGGCCACGGCGGCGCCGTCGGCAAGCCACGTCGGCGCAGGCGGCCCCGCCGGTCCCAGAGTCAAACGAGTCAGACAAGTCAGCCTGCCACGACCCCAAACCCCGACTGACTAACGGCGCCGCGAGGGTACGCAGGCAACACAACGCTGCGAACGCGCCAGTCGATATTGACACCACGTCAACTGGTGCATACCATCCGCATCGAACCAATCACGCTCACCGGTCGCTTCGGACAGGCGCCGGGCCATCACACCACGGTTCGCGGAGGGAGTCGGGACATGTTGAGGCGGATCAACGCAGCCGACCGCGCAGCGGGCATTGCAGTCGTGCTCGGGGTCATCGCGATCTTCATTCCGTGGTACAGCTACAGCGCTGCCACAGGACACGTGACTGTCAATGGGTTTCGTGCGTCGATCATCGGCGACATTTTCTTCCTGGCAATCGCGGCGACCGCACTCCTTCTATTGATGCGCCACGACGTCATCGAGGATGTGATCACGCCGCGGGTCGACGAGCGCGAGGCCTACAGTGTCCTCGCCGGGATCGCCGCCGGCGCAGTCGTGCTGCAGTTGATCCTCGACGCAATGGGCGGCGGCCGCTCGATCGGTTTCGGCCTGGTGCTCGCCCTCTTTTCGGCAATCGCACTCGGCGTCTCAGCCTGGCTCAAGCGCCCGCGCGCCGATGCGCGCCTGAGCGTCCGCCAGATGCTCGAGGAGGATGCCCTCGACTGAAACTACCCGTGCTTCAACGGACAGGCGTTTCACGCCGTATCATACGGCGCTCAACCAATAGAAATAGGTTTCGGAGGCAGTGTGATCCATGCCAGTAGAAGTTGCCGGGCGTAAGTTCTCCAATGGTGACGCGGTCATTGGAGTTGGTTTGATCGTCGCGTTCATAACCGTCTTCCTCCCCTGGTATAGCGCCTCCGCGTCCTCGCAGTTCGGGTCGTTCAGCTCGTCGGTGGGTGGACTCGGGCTTTGGGCCGGCTGGCTATTCTTCCTGGTCACGATTGCAGGCATCGTGCTCTTCGTCATCAGAAATTTCGTCTCCAGCGTCAACATGCCGGCGCTCCCCCAAACAGACGCAATCATCTTCCTGATCGTCGGTATCGTCCTGGTCGTGTTGGGGGTCTTGTGGCTCCTGACCGGCGGCGGTTCGACCGTATCGGGACCTGGCTATAGCGCCGGTCCAAGTTTCGGGCTCTTCATTGGCTTGATCGCGGGTGCGGCAGTCGCAGTGGGAGGTTTTCTGAAGCGGTCTGACCCGCAACCGGCCACGCGATCCCTGGGATCGACTGGCTACGGCACACCCCCGCCACCGCCGCCGAGCGTCTGATCGCTCGAATTCTTCGATAAGTTGATCCGCGACCAGCGGCTGTGGTCCGACGCCACCGCTGAGCCCGGATCCGGGAAGGCAATTAGATGAGTGAGAGCTACCCGCCTCCGCAGCCGCCACCGGGGCCGCCGCCGCAAGGGGGCCCGCCGGCGTATGGTGGCCCGCCGGCCTACGGATCACCGCCGCAAGGCTATTACCCGCAACCGCAATACGGGATCGTGGCGCCACCCAGCAATGGAATCGGCACCGCTGCCGGGGTCGTCGGCATCATCGCCATTGTCCTCATATTCATCCCGTACCTTGATTTTCTTGGCGTCGTCCTCGGATTGCTGGCGATCGTTTTCGGTGGTCTTGGTGTCAGCCGAGCCAACCGAATGGGCGGCCGCGGCAAGGGGATGGCAGTTACTGGACTTGTCCTCGGCATCATTGCGGTTGCGTTGTTCGCGATCCTGTTGATCATCGTGTACGGCACGCTCTATGGGGCGACCCATACGACGGCGTTCCTGGGTTAAACGTCGAACTCGGCCACGACGGGGAAATGATCTGACGCAGCGGCCACGTCGCGGTCGGCGCGACCGCGGCGTCCGACGACGTCGCACATCGTGAGATTCGGCGCCAGGTCGGGAGTGGCGAACACGTAGTCCACACGCGCAGCCGGGAGCCATGTTGCGCACGTGTAGCCGCGGGCGCGCGGATGCATTCTGCGAAAGCAGTCGACGTAGTCCAACGTTGCGATCCGCTCCGCGGTCCAGCGCTCGATGAAGCGTCCGAGAAACCGGTCCAGCGCGGGGCTCACGGGAAGCCCGGTCGTCAACCTGCCCACCACGCGCGGTAGCGCCGGAACCCCGGCGTCAAGCCTCGGGTCAACCCCGACGGCGCGCCAGCGAGCGTCCAGTTCCGAGTCGTCGACACCGGCGCCGCGCGGGATCGGACCCATGTAGCCGTCGTCGCGCTCGACAATCAGGCCGGCGCGGCGCAACTTGTTGTATCGGCGGAAGAACGCGGTGGCAGCCACATCGTCGCCCGGGGAGAGTGAGTTGAAGTCGCCGAGCAACAGATGCGGCAGCGGCGGCTCATCCTCGATCCCAGCCAGCACTGCGGTCAGCTCGCGCATGCGGCGAGCCTCGCCTTTGGCGCGTTCGCCGAAACGGGCGGCGAGGTGCACGCAGTGAACGCCGACGACCGGAAGAGCCGATCCCCCCGTCTCCACCTCGCAGTGCAGATGCGAGCGCAGCATGCGCCCCCGATGCTGACGGTTACGCCAGGTTCGCACCGGGAGACGGCTCAGGATCGCGACGTGGAATGTGGACTCGGGGTCGCTCGGTTCCCCGATGAGCACCTTCATCTTGAGGGACTCCGCGAGCTCGCGAACGCTGTCGGCGTCGCAGACCTCCTGCAACGCAACAACATCGGCGTCGACGCGCGCGAGCACATCGCGGATCAGACGTTCGCGCCGCACACCACCGGTGAGGATGTTGTACGTGGCAACACGCAGCACGCGCTGTTTATGAGTTCTCGTTCGCACAGCGCTACCTACAATGCCATGGTGACGTCCGAAGACCGACGCCGCGCGGTCACCGAGCTTGTGTTCCTCGACCGCGGATCCGTCATTGTTCGCGCCGCCGCCGTCGCGGCGGCAGCCATAGCGGCCGGCATCGCGGGTGACCTGCTGTACCGATTGCAAGCGCGGCTGGCGTTGCAGCTGGCTGCCGGCAGCGCACTGAATCCGTTGCAGTCGCTGATCGCGCACGGGTCCAGCGCGCGTACCGCGTGGATCGGGTGGGTGGCGGCGCTGTTCTTCGCCATCGCCGCCGCGCGGGTGCGGTTCGGGCCATCCGAACCAGCGCCGGGGCGGGCGCCGCTCGAGCAACTGACGCCGGCGCAACTGCGCAGCGGGCTTCGCCGCGAGTACATCGCGGTACGCGTGCTCCTGGTGATCCTGCTGCTGGTCACCGCTGTCGACGCGGCTCGGTCAGCCGCACTGCTCACGTCGACGTCTCCCCACCCATCCACAATCGTCGCCACGGTCATTGAGGTCGCCGGCCTGTCTGCAGCCACCCTCGCACTCGCCGTGTGGGCCTGGTGGTTCAGCCGAGACCTGCGCCGCCTCGGCGCTCTCTAGAAGCGACGGTCGACGACGTAGTCGCAGATCCGTACCAGCGTCGCACGCGTGATGGACTCGGGGAACACAGCCAGCTCATCACGAGCCCGCCTCGCAAAGTCGTGCGCGTGGCCTTCGGCTGCATCGATCGCCCGTGAATCCCTGACCAACGCGACCACCTCATCGTAGTCGCTGTCCGACAGCTCATTTGACGCCAGGAGGCGGCGCAGCGGCGGACCGGCGTCGGGATCCTGCAGCGCGAGCATCAACGGCAACGTGACTGTCCCCTGGCGCAGGTCGGCGCCAACCGGCTTGCCCATCTCGTCGCTGCTGGCCACGTAGTCGAGAACGTCGTCCACGATCTGAAAAGCCATGCCCAGGTTGTGGCCGTAGCGACGCAGGGTCTGCACCGCTTCCTCTGACTGGCCGCTCACAATCGCGCCGGACGAGCAGCATGTGCCGACAAGCGTGGCGGTCTTGCGCTCAATCTTGCGGTAGTAGTTTTCGAGCGACTGATCGTAGTCGTTGCGACTTGTCATCTGCAGGAGCTCACCCATGCAAATGGTCATCACGGCATGGCTGATGGCTGCGTCGATCGCCGGTGAACCGATGGACGACAGCAGGTTCGCGCCCTTGGCGAAGTAATAGTCGCCGATGATGATCGCCGGGTTTGGACCGAGCGCTTCGTGGATCGTGCGAATGCCGCGGCGTGTGGGCGAGTTGTCGATGA
>DATMRA010000034.1:0-2310 GCA_035566535.1 Candidatus Acidiferrales bacterium
AAGCGAAGCGGCTCGGGCCTACGTGTCGAACGAGGACGACGGCACCGTCACCGTGGTGGACACGCAGCAGCTTGCGGCTCTTGCCACGCTCACCGTCGGCAAGCGCCCGCGCGGTCTTGCGCTCAGCCGTGACGGCAAGAGGCTCTACGTCGCCCTCAGCGGGCTGCCGAAATGCCCGCCGCCGATGCGGGATGAGGATTGTGCGCGGCTGCCGCGCGATCAGGAGGCCGACGGCATCGCGGTGATCGATACGGCAACGCTGCGGCCGCGCGCGACACTGCGCGGTGTCTCCGATCCCGAGCGCGTCGACGTGAGCCAGGACGACCACACGCTGTTCGTCACCGAGGAGGATGCGGCGCGCCTTGCGGTGATCGATGTAGCGCACGCGACCGTGACGACCAGGATCCCCGTCGGACGTGAGCCCGAAGGCGTGCGGGTCTCACCGGACGGCCACTGGGTGCTGGTGACGAGTGAGGAAGAGAACGCGCTCGCGATCATCGATGCCCGCAAGCGAGCGCGGCTCGCGACCGCGAGCGTCGGTCAGCGGCCGCGCGATGTGGTGATCAGTCCCGACAGCCGCAGCGCTTACGTCTCGGGCGAGGCGGATGCCTCCGTGTACCGCGTCGCGCTGCCCTCCGGGGCGCCCGCCACGCGTCTGCTGCAGCTGCGCAGCGCCGCACGACCGATGGGGCTCGCACTCGATGCGCAAGCGGGGCGGCTGTATGTCAGCACCGGGCGCGGCGGCAGCGTCGCGGTCATCGCACTGGCCGATGAGCGCCTCGTCTCGGAGATCACCGTGGGAGCGCGGCCGTGGGGGATTGCGCTCACCGAGCACGGCGCGAAGCTGCTCACGGCCAATGGCTCGGGTGCGGACCTCGCGGTCATCGACACGCGCACACTGGGTGTGATCGGCCGCGTGAGCACCGGGCATGGCTCCTGGGGTGTGGTCGCGGAGCCCTGAACAGAGCCGCCGGCGCTCGCGCGCGGTCAGAATCTCACCATGACTCCCGCACCCCAGATCACCTCGCGGGTGCGCAGATCCGGATACCAGACACCGCCTTCGCCAGTGCAGGCATCGGCGCCCATGACCGAGCCGCTGTTGCAGACGAAGCTCGACGGCGACCCGGTGTTGCCTGCGGGCGGGGTCACACCGCCCGTGCCGGACCAGTACGGTACATCCGAATGGCGGAAGGTAGCTTCCGTCCACCAGGTGATCCAGGTCTTCGGCATGTACTGGACGTTCAGCTGCGCGTCCCACTGATACAGCTTCTGTCCGGGATTTTCCGTGAAGTACGGTGTGCCCGTCTGGGCGGTTGCGCCGTTGATCGGTTGCACGAGCGCGAGGTAACGCCCCGGATTGTTCATGAAGCCGCCACCGAGCGTGACCGCGAAAAGGTCGTGATCGAACCACGCACGGTTGTAGAGCATCGCGCCGAAGAAATTGGCCTTGTTCGGGCCACTCGAGCAGTGCACGCCGCCGCCTGACTCGCAGCCGATATCCACGGTGAATGACATCGCGAGCTTCGAGAGCCCGCCGCTCTCCTTGGCGTCGTAGTACTTCCATACCACGCTGTCGTCCTCGTGATAGCGCGTGACGTGGGCGTAGTTGATGTAGGTGCCGCCGGGATTCGGCAGGCCGATCGGGGCATTCGGATTGCCGCCGTTGTTCGGGTAACCGCTGCCGATCGCCAGATTGTCCTGGCCGAGCGTGTAGGTGTTGAACACCAGCTTCAACGAGTCGTTCGGGATCCACAGGATCTGCCCGCCGAAGCCCGGACGACTGTTGAACTTGGCATAGGACTGCCAGCCGTTGATGAGCCACGGCTCGATCTTCAGCGTCTGTGTCGGGAACCACTGCACGCGCAGCCCGTTGAAGAACCACGGCGTGTTGGATGACACGAAGGAAGGCTGGTAAGTCCAGTTGTCGAAGTTGTAATAGCTGAAGAGCCCGACGTAGGAGACGAAGACGCCGGCATCGACGTTGAGCCCGTGGTTCACGTCCCAGTGGTAGCCGGCATTGGCCTCCGAGAAGTACTTGTAGGCGCCCTGCAGATCCCACTGACCGACGCCGGAGCTCGCGTCGTTGCGCGGGGTGGTCACGGCGAACATGCCCATCATCGACAGGAAGCGCGCCCTGACGTTGTGCCAGTGGAAGTCCCCGCCGAAGCTCACCTGCTCGATCTGGAACTCGCCCGAGCGGAACTCCTCGGTCGAGCCGACGATGGTGTGATCGACCGGGTGGTTGAAACTCTGCAGGTAGTTCACGTCGAAACGGATTTCGGGCGTGAAGAACTTGGTGTCGAATACCGG
>DATMRA010000035.1:0-4953 GCA_035566535.1 Candidatus Acidiferrales bacterium
TCCAGCGTGTGCTCCGCGGGCGCGAGAATGCCCCTGAGCCATCCGGCGAGGGCAGGGGTGTCGTCTTCGATCAGATGCACCGCTGCGAGTGCGCGTTCCACCTCGCTGCCGAGTGAGCGCGCCGGACCGGCCCCTATCGGAGACGCGTGCACGAATGCCGCCACGCCAGCTGTGGCCACGACGGTCCGCGCGACATCGACGTCGAGGGTGAGATCCGGCCTCGCTCCGGGAACATCGCTCCACAGCGATAGTTCGAGCCCGTCGCGACTCCCCAGGAAGCGCGGGAACATCAGCCACTCGGGTGCGCGAGCGGGGATGCTGCCTGCGAGTCCTGCAAGTGCCCCGTGCGCGGCCTGCGTCGATGACGTGTAGCCGACTTTTCCGTACACCACCGGGTGTTCCCGTGACTCCAGCCGGTAGCGGAGCACACAGCCGCGGGTGCGACGCAGCACCACGAGCTCTGCCGCGGTCACGGTGACCGCCTCGTCCCCCAACTCTGAACGGAGCACGCTGGTCATCAACGTCGTGTCGGTCGCCTCCAAAAGGCTCGGGAGCGCAGCGTTGAGCGGAAAGACGCTGAGCGCGAGGCCCAGACCCGTGAGCACCCCGGTTGGCAGCGGTGCCTGCGTGCCGGAGGATCGCCACCGCGCAGTCAGAGGAGCGAGCGCAGTGCGCTCGAAGGCAACGGCCGCATGCTCGTCGGCAAGCATCGTCCCCAGCACGAGAGTGTGCTGCAGCTCACCCGATTCCGTGCGCACCAGCAGGGGGTACTGAAGCGAGCATGCGCTCTCGTCGAGCTCGGCCTTGGGCCGCTCACATGCCTCCACGACCAAGCCGGCGCGATCGAACAGCACTCGTTGCAGCTGTGCGCGCATGTGCTCCGGGTCCATCGCCGCTCGCAGCCCGGGGAACCGCCGCACCAGCGACGCGCTGGCCAGCGGCTCGAGAGCTTCAGGTGGCGCGGTCTGTGTCACGGTGCTTCAGGAGCGGCCGCGGAGCGCGATATCCACGATGCTTGCGGCCACCATCTGGGCCGCATCCGGGACCTTCTTGAAACTGGGGAAGTCGTTGACGTCGATGACCACCCAGCCACTGGGACCCTCGACCACATCGACTCCATATATGTCCAGCCCGAAAGCGGCGCCGACGCGAAGCGCAAGGTCGCGCAGCTCATCCGAGAGCCCGACCAGCTCGCGCTCCTCGTCGCGGCCGCCCAGAAGCGATGAACGGCGTCGCACCGCGAAGACCTGGCTGCCGGTGTTGTACAGCTTCATGTCGTAGCCGAGATTGGGAACCCACGGCTGGGCAATGAGGTGGTGCCTTGTGCCGTTGGAGGCCAGCGACGCAACCTCCGCCGGTGTGCGCACGAGGCGCACCTCGTGGCCGAAGCCACCCGACGCCGGCTTCACCACCAACGGAAACTGCAGCAGCGGAACCTGGTCCAGGAGTCCCGGCCGCGCGATGAAATACGTGTCGGGGAAAGGGATGCCGTGCGCTCGCGCCGTCGCTGCCACCACAGCCTTGTCGCGCACCCGCCGAACCGCCCCGGCGTCGTTGATGGTCGTGGTGCCGTCTGCACCCAGCGCTTGCAGAAGGCTCACACCTGGTCCGCCGGAGAGAGTTCGCAGCACAATCGCGTCGAAGCCCTGGCCGGCAGGGAAATCACGGAGGCTGGTCGCGGCTGCTGCAGGCTCGAGCACCACGGTTCTGTGTCCCCACTCAGAGAGACGGTCGACGACGGCTCGCGGCATCCGGCTGTGGCGGTACTGCTCTTCGACGATGAAGCAGAACCTCAGCGAGCCATCGCTCATCACACCAAACCAGCTTGCATGGCACGCGTCTGCAACACGGTCCACACGTGGCGGAACCGCGACGCTTTCAGTTGCAGCCAGCTGCGCCCACACATTCGCACAAGGCTCACGATCTCATAGACGTCGATGCGCGCTTGAGGTGTCACCTGGCCGCCCTCCGCGCGGTACGACTCGACGAAGCGGGCCGCCAGAGCATCGGCTTCGTCGCCAAACCCGTATTTGGCGAGAGTCACGCGCAGCGGCGCCAGAAACCTGCCGACGTCGAACGCCGGCTCCGCCTGGCAGAGGCGGTCAAGGTCGAGCACCCCGATGTGCGAACCGTCGAATATGAGTTGGGAGGGTGCCAGGCTCCCGTGCGCGAAAGAAAGTGCCTGCGCCGGGGTCGCCTCGCCCGCCAGCGCGGCCGCGGCGAGGATTGACGCGAGACGCCCGCCCAGAACTGGGGCGTCTCGACTCACGAGCTGAACGACGCTCGCCGCTCTTCCCAGTTCGTCCTCGAGCGAGTGCGGAGCGCCCACCGAGACGCCGGAGCCGTGCAGTGTTGCGGCCACGAGTCCGCCCGCGTCGACAGCGCGCCGGCGCTCTTCAGCGACGCGGAGATCCGCCGGCTGCCCCGGCAGCTCCGCAACCAGGGTGAGGTCCAACTCGCTGGAGTGCCCGAGCGCACGCGGGAAGCGCAGGTGGCGCCCGCCGCCGGCCACGCTCTTCGCCAGGGCCGCGATCCCATCGGGCAGCGTGTTCCCCGCGCCTGCGTAGCCCACCTTTCCGTACACCACCGGGAGGTCCGGCGAATCGGTGACGTAGCGGAGCACGCAGCCACGCGAGCGTCGCAGTTCGACGAGCTCCACCGAGCGCACAGCCGGGGAAACATTGCGCAGCAGCGCGCGAAGCGCCGACGACACGCGCCCGGGATGCGTCGCGTCGACGAGGGTCGGCAGCGCTCCACAGACTGGAAAGACGCTCAGCGCAATGCTCGCCTCCGCAAGCACTGCGGTGGCTCGTGGAGGCGCTTCACCTTGAAACCGCGCCCGCGCAGCGAGACCGCGGAGGTGCTCCCGCTCGTACCGCGAGGCATCCGCGGCGTCGCTGAACAGCACTCCCAGCACGACCGTGTCGCGTACCTCACCCGCACGTATGTGGAGTCGAAGCTCGTACTGAAGCCAGCAGCTGTGCTCGCCGACCTCAGCTTTGGGTCGGTCGAGCTCCAGGGATTGGATCTCACGGCCGGCAAACAGGGTGCGCTGCAAGGAGGCTGTCATGAACTCGGTGTTCATGGCCTGCTCGAGACGCGGAAACCGGCGCCGCAGCTCAGGGCTGTCGAGCGGGTCGATGTCGGCGGCGACGGCGATGCTGCTCATACGGCAGCACCGTTGGGATGGGCGAATAGTGCCGCGAGTTGTGCTGCCGCGCTCCGGCCGTCGAAGCGTCGCACGCTGGTTGCGGCGGCGGCACCGAGCTCTCGCCTCCGCATCGCGTCGTCGAGCAGGTCGCTCAGACACGCGGCGATTGCTTCAGCCCCTCCGCCGTCGACCAGCAGCCCGTCCTGGCCGTCGTGCACCACCTCTGCGATGCCGCCGACGCAGGTCGAGACCACCGGCGTGCCACACGCCATCGCTTCGAACAGCACGTTGGGAACACCATCGCGGTCGCCGTCGTCGGTCACATGCGGGGTGAGTGCGAACACATCGGCGCGTTGATAGACCGGAAGCAACTCTGCCTGCGTGCGGGCCCCGCGGAAGTGCACGTACTCCTGCAGAGCAAGCTGGTCGCGCAGACTTTCGAGAGCCTCGCGGCGCGGTCCGTCGCCGTATATCTCACAGTGGAACTCGCGCTGGCGAGCGGCCAGCAGAGCGCAGGCATGGAGCAGCTCGGCGAAGCCCTTTTTCTCGACGAGCCGCCCCACCGACACGATGACGGGCACCTCGTTGTCGCGGGGCTCCACTGCCGGGTGGAACCGCCTGAGGTCGACGCCGTGATAGATGAGCTCGATCGGCGTCGGTGTTGTGACCACGGATCGGATGTGCTCGAGGTTGCTGCGGCAGCAGGTCACCACCGCGGCGGCCTCGCGCGCGCGGCCGTTCAGGGCCGCGTCGGGGATCTGATACAGGTCACGCGCGTGGGCCGTGAAGGTGAACGGAATGTTGGTCAAACGGTGAACAAGGAGTCCGATCAGCGCCGGGTCGTGAGCGAAGTGCGCATGGATGTGCGTCATGGGCGACGAGCGCGGATTGCGCTGAAGCTCACCAGCGATCCGGACCGCAGCATCAAAGGCCTGAAGGGTGGTGCTTCGCGTGTAGCCGCCGAACAGCTCCCCGTGGCGGATGGCGAACGCCATCGTGGAGACGTACCGGCGGGGAAACGCTGTGGCGAGTCGCACATGCGCTCGCACGCGCGCGCGGTGCGGGTCGTCGAGATATCGCACCGGCGCGGCCACATCGGCGACCTGAGACTGCACCAGTGGTTCGGTGGCTCTCGACAACGCGAAGATGGAGACCTGCACGCCGATGCGTTCCAGCTCCAGGATCTCGTTGAGAACGAACGTCTGCGAGAGCCGCGGCCAGCTCCGCAGCACATACGCGACGCTCACACCGTGGTCCAACGAAGACCCTCCTCGAGCATCAGGCGCACCTGGCGTGCCAGTTCCTCGCGCTGCGGCGCCGGCGCCGGTCCTCTGCCGCGGACCAGTTGTTTGGCAATCTTCAAGCACGTGTACGCGTAGCAGAAATCGTAGTTGCGGCCGGCGCGGTCGCCCGCAGCCGCGGAGTACTCGATCAGGAACACCGCCGCAAGCCGGGCTGCTTCTGCATCCGAGCTCTGCTCGCGGATGCAGAGGAGGTGCAGGTTGGCGCCGAAGTGGGCGACGTCGAAAGCTGGATCGCCCACGCGCACCTCATCGAAGTCGATAACCGTCGCATCGCCGTCATCGATAAGGACGTGGCGGTACTGGAAGTCCCTGTGGATCGTGCTATCCGACGCGGATTCGAACGTGGCAGCGCGCGATAGCAACGCCTCAGCAAGCTGCGTCGCCTTCTTGGCTACCTCAGGAGCCTGCGCAGACACAAGGACGGCCCACTCGCCGATCTTGCGGATCTCTGACTCCATGTTCACGCGGCGTTGAAAATCAAAAGTCACGCCGTGCAGC
>DATMRA010000036.1:0-9733 GCA_035566535.1 Candidatus Acidiferrales bacterium
GGACTGATCGCGGAGGTGGAACGGCGTTCCCCGGATGACCGCCGCGTGCGCTACGTCTGCGTCGTCGCCCTGGCTCGTCCGGAGGCTGAACCCGTGACCGCGCGTGGAGAGTGCCTGGGAACGCTCGTGGCTCCGCGTGGCACCGGCGGCTTCGGCTACGACCCAGCCTTTCTTTCCGGTGACCTCGGAGTCACATTTGGCGAGGCTGATGATGTGACCAAGGACACCGTCTCGCACCGAGCGCGGGCCCTGCGCCGGCTCGGCGAAGCCGGGATTCTCGAACCGCAACTGTCGTATCAGTAACGCGTCCTCGGTGCGGGAACCGCAGAATGGCTCCCCGTGCTCACGCAACGCGCGCCTTTGCCGTGGCGCCGGACGCTTCCCAAGGTCGTTGCCGCAATCAGCGTTGTGGTCGCGGCCGGGCTGGTGGCGTACTTCGTGGCGGGCGGCGTCACGCACGTCGACGTGGCCAAGCTCCGTCCAGTTGCGCTGCCCGGGGCGGCCACGCCGTCGGCGACGGCGATACCGATCACCGATGTGGGGCGCAACGCGCTGCCCAGCATCGTCACCGTTGAAGCCGACCGCACCAACGACGAGGCTCTCGGCACCGGCTGGCTCTTCGACAACCGAGGCGATTTCGTGACCAACGCGCACGTCGTCGAGGGCCAGTTGAGCGTGCGCATCACCGACCGCCATGCGCACACACACGTGGGCGTTATCGTCGGTATTGACGTGAACGCAGACATTGCGATGGTTCGCTCTGGTGACGGATTCTCGGGAACGCCGCTTCCGGTCAGCACCATCCCGCTGTCGACCGTCCCCCTCGACGTCGTGGCGCTAGCGTCCAGCCGCGCGACAGGCCAGGGCGACATCACCGCCGAGCGTGTCGCACTCCTACATCAGGAGGTGCCACTCCAGAATGGCGAGGTCGAGCCGGGCAGTTCAGCACCGACCGTGTACCACGACATGTTCGACCTCGAGGGGGCCCGCATCTACCAGGGCAACAGCGGTGGGCCAGTGCTGGACCAGGCAGGCCGCGTGGTGGGAATCATCACGCTGGCGAGCCCCAGCGGAACGGATTCCTTCGCCATCCCGATCACGCGAGTGATCGCGGAGCTGAACCAATTCGCAGCCAAGAGCGGGTAAACCGTAGCCTCTTTGGGTATCGTCGTATTGATGGCTGAGAGCCTGACCCGGGGAAGACCATGAGCATGCAAGTTCGCGATTACGACATCGCCATCGTCGGCGCCGGCCCCGCCGGGCTGACTGCCGCGCTGTACGCCGGACGCAACATGGAGCACGCGGTGCTGCTGGAGTCGAAGGCGTCCGGAGGCCAGCTCCTCAACACCGAGCTCATCGAAGACTACCCGGGGATTCATTCGATCCTTGGGGTCGAGCTGGCTGAGAGCATGACCAAGCAGGCGATGCACTTCGGCACTGAGATGGTGATGGCCGAGGTCCTCGCGATCCGGGCGGGCGCTGATGGCCTGAAGGAGATCGACACCACATCCGGGCTGTTCCGCGCGCCTGCCCTCATCCTCACCGCCGGCGGTAACCCGCGCAAGCTGGGCATCCCGGGAGAGGAGGAGCTCGCGGGTCGCGGCGTCTCGTACTGCGCCGTCTGCGACGGCGCATTCTTCCGCAACGTCCATCTCGCGGTTATCGGCGGCGGAGACGCAGCCGTCGAGGAGGCGGTCTTCCTCACGCGTTACGCCAGCAAGGTGACGATCATCCACCGCCGCGAGATGTTCCGCGCCCAGGGCATCCTGCTCGATGAGGCGCGCAACAACCCCAAGATCGAGTTCCTCACGGACACCGTGGTGGACTCGATCAACGGAGCAGACAACGTGCAGAGTCTGTCTCTGCGCAACGTGAAGACGGACGCGAAGAGTGAGCTCAACGTTGGCGGCATCTTCATCTTCGTTGGATTCATTCCGAACACCGCGCTGGTCGATGTGCACATTGACCATGACCCCGCGGGCTACTACGTCACCGACCCGCTGACGATGATGACGAGCGTGCCCGGCATCTTTGCCGCCGGCGACGTTCGCAGCCAGCTGACCCGCCAGATCACCACCGCGGTCGGTGACGCAACCACCGCGACCATCGCGGCGCGCAAGTGGGTCGAGGACTGGAAGCGCGGGCGGCAGGATCAGCCCGCCGAGATCGCCGATGGCACCCTCGACGAGGCGGTCTGAGCCGTTGAGCATCGTCACCAAAGGCGGGGACGGAGGCGAGACCGGGCTGCTGTATGGGGGGCGGGTGCCCAAGGACGACCTCCATACGGAGGCCTACGGCAGCCTCGACGAGGCGATCTCCGCGCTGGGGCTGGCGAGATCGTTGGAGACGGACACCGCGCGCGCCGAACGCCTACTCGCGCTGCAGCGCGAACTCTTCGTCGTCGGTGCCGAGCTTGCCACCGGCGCCGGTCATCGGGGCGACCTGGAGCGACACTTCGCGGTGGTCACCGACGCCATGGTCGACGCACTTCATGCGCAGGTCAGCGAACTCGAAGCATCAGTGCCGCTGCCGCGAGGGTTCGTCGTCCCGGGCGGCACGCCGGTGGCTGCGGCGCTCGACCTTGCGCGCACGCTCGTGCGCCGCGCCGAGCGTCGAACGGTCGCGCTGCAGCGTGCCGGCGAGCTGGAGAACCCTGAGGTCCTGCGCTATCTGAACCGCTGTTCGGACCTTCTCTTCATGCTGGCGCGCCAGGCCGAGCAGGGTGCAATCACCCCAACCGGCTCACACCGGATCGACTAGCGCTGCGCCGGACCTCCGGCGCTCAGCGTCAGATGTCCCTGGCCCGTTTCCTGCCGCCGAGTACGATCGCGCTCGCGCCGAGGGCGATGAGCAGAATCCCGATGAGGATCTGCGTCCGCGCGGCGGCGCCCGTCCCGGGGGTGCTGATCGCCTGAACGCCGCTGGCGTTTCCTGATCCCGGCGCGGTCGTGGTGATGCCGGACACCGACGAGGTTGGCGTCGGGGTGGTGCAGTCGTCTGTCTCGCCGACGGCGCCCTGGATGAAGCGGTGCTCATCGTGGTACTGGCCCGCGTGCAGTGACTGAATCGCCTCGCCGTAGATTAAGTCAATCTGGAAATTGCATCCGGCCACCACGGTGAGCGTCTGGCTCGTCGATGCGGTGCACGCATCGGCCGCGGCGTCAGCGTCCGCTGCGCTGCTGAAATCGGCACAGCTCGACAGCGATTGCACGTTCTCGTCGCCGGTCGCGGTGTACGCCGCCAGCGTCACTTCGAGATCGGCAGCTGCCGACGGCGCAACGGTGAAGTGCGCTGTGACCGTATCGCCCGATTGCACATGGCCCCAGAGGGAGCACGTGGCAGTGGTCGTGCTCTGGTGCGTGATCTCGAACCAGTAGCTGCTGAGCGCCGTGTTGCTCGAGTTCGTGGGGTTGTTGAGGTTGTCCTGATGTGAACACGTGGGCGCCGTCACCGTCGGCGTGTGCGGACTGGCGGCCGCCTGAGCACGGCTGGCGCCGGTCGCAAAGAGGCTGGCGGCTCCGGCCACAACGGCGAGTGTCCCGACACGGCCCAGCAAACTGTTCATGCCCAACCCTTCAAACAACCCCCCGCCCGAATCGTTCTTGGATGCAGCCTACGCTAGATTTACCGTTTTCCGCCACCTGGCCCGGAATCAATCGGCGAGCAGGAGCCGGCAGCGGAGCGCGAGCCAAAGCGCGTGCCGCTGCTGTGGGTCGTCGACGTCGATGCCCATCTCGCGCAGACGGCCTGCCCGGTACACGACGGTATGGCGGTGCACCTTGAGCTCCTCCGCCGCGTCGCCGATGCTTCGGGTGTCCAGGAGCGCACGCAACGTGTCCAGCAATTCGCCGGCGCGTGATGGTTTTTGCGCCAGCAGTGGCCCGAGGACGCGGTCCACGAAGCGCTGCATGGCCGGGCGGTCGGCGGCGACGGCGGCGAAGACACTCACGTCAGCCGCGTAGTGACATTGCTTACCGGGTTCGAGGCGGCGGCCGACATCCAGGGCGCGGCGAGCCTGGTGCGCCGCGGGAGCGATCTCCTCGAGGGTCGCCGCGCTGGGTCCGAGCCCGAACACGGCGCCGTCGACCTCGGTGCAGAGCTCTGC
Source organism: Candidatus Acidiferrales bacterium (assembly GCA_035566535.1). Taxonomy (GTDB): domain Bacteria; phylum Chloroflexota; class Dormibacteria; order Aeolococcales; family Aeolococcaceae; genus JAFARE01. Next base: position 4,106 of record DATMRA010000036.1, read on the forward strand.
CACGTCCCGGCCGGCCGGAACCAGCGCGGTCCATCGGCCCGGCTCGTCGCTCACGAGCAGGGCGCCCGCCGCCCGCCATACGTCATCAAGGCGCCGCTCCACCTCGGCGTTCTCGACAGCGCACGCGACCATCTGGTAGGGCGGGTGCAGGGTCAGGTCCGCGGTCGCGGCGAGGCGGCGGAGGTCCATCGAAGCGTCGCCCGCGAGCAGGCGCTGCAGGATCCGGTCGCGGTCGCGGTCGCGCTGGCGCATGAGCCGTTCGCGGGTCTCGAGGTATGCCTGGCCGACGGCGGCGCTGATCTCGTCGAAATACTCGAGCACCCGGCCGGTCACGGCGACCACCGTTGCCGAGGGCACCTGGTTGAGCAGCGCCGGCTCGCCGATCACCTCGAGCCAGACGACCTTGGCGGCGAGCCGGTAGGCGCCGAAGACGACCTCCAGGGGCACGCCCATCTCGGCCTGCTGCGCGCCCATGGAGCCGAGGCGCGCCAGGTCGCCGGCGCGGAGCCCGCGGCCGTCGTTGAGCAACCGCACCAGGGTGCGGAACGCGTCCTGGCAGGCCGTGGTGACGGTCCGCAGATACGCGGTGCTGCGAAAGCGCTGGTCGCCCAGAGCGGTCCCGGCAACGATCTGGCGGGTCATCCGCTTGGCGATGGCGTCGGTCTCAGAAAGGAGACGGAGCGTGACCTCCGGGGGCAGCGTGGCCGCACCGGACAAGCTGAGCTCTCGGGATTTGGCTACTTGGGCCACATTGTTCTCCATGCACAAAAACTGGCCCCCAAACAATACCGTTACTGACGTTGCTTTGGCTGGTGTGGCGAACTATCGTCGGAGACATGATTTACGACGATCTCTTCATTCGGCTGGAGCGAGCCCGCTGGCAGCTGAGCAGCGACATCCCCTTCGACGCGATCGATCCCTCTCTGGTGAACGAGCAGTGGCGCTCCGACCTGCGCCAGATCTGCCTGACCGAGCTCAGCGCGCTCTATGCCACCGAGATGTTCCTCCGCGACTTCTACGCGGACATTGATTTCTGCAGCTTCATCTCAATCTGGTTCTACGAGGAGATGAAGCATCACCTGACGCTCCGGAAGTACCTCGAGGTCCTGGGCGAGCACTTTGACGAGGCCGAGCTGCCGTCGTTGCGCCTCACGTTCGCGCCCGGGCCGGCCATCGAGACGCTGACGATGCACTACTGCGGTGAGCAGCGGCTGGCCCACTGGTACACAGCGTTTTCCGAGCATGCGCCCGAACCCGTCTTGCGCCAGATCTTCAAGATCCTCGCCGCCGACGAGCTGCGCCATGCCGCGTGCTATGCGAAGTACATGCGCCGCGCCGTCGAGAACAAGCCTGATTGCCTGCCCGACATTCTCAAGATGTCGCTGTGGATGATGCGGAGCACCAACGACGCGCCGAAGCATCCCACCACCATCACGGATCCATCCGTGGTGGGACAGCTTGAAGATCCTGAGTACATCCCGCGGATGCTCAACTGGTATCTGCCGGGTCGCGACCACGAGAAGCCGGTACAGCGCCGCATCCTGGCGCTGATGTCCGAGCTCAGCGGCCGGAAGATGGACTCGCCTCGTGAGCTGCTCACGGCGATCCGCTCCATCCAATCGGCGCAGCCTGCACCCGCCGCCGCCTGAGCGCGGACCGGGCGATCGCAAGAGCACACCTATAATCGAAGGCGCGATGGCTTCGGATGTGGTTCGTGTGCGTGCAGTCGTGCGTGGTCGCGTGCAGATGGTCGGATTCAGGGCTTTCGTACAACGCCACGCGCGGGATACCGGGCTGCGCGGCACTGTGCGCAATGCGCCCGACGGCACCGTGGTGTGTGAGGCCGAGGGCGCACGGCCGGTGGTGGACGACCTCGTCGACGCACTGCATCGCGGGCCCTCGTACGCGCGCGTCGACCGCGTGGATGTCGAGCACCTGGAACCCGGCGGTGATCTCCCGCTCATGAGCGTGACGGCGTGACGTTCCGCATCGCCGAGCGCATGTCGCGGCTGGGCACGGAGAGTGCGTTCGAGGTCCTGGCTCACGCGCGCCGGCTCGAGGCCGAGGGACGCTCGATCATCCACCTGGAAATCGGCGAGCCGGACTTCGCGACGCCGCAGAACATCATCGACGCCGCAGTGCGCGCGCTCAACGACGGAGCGACACATTACACGCCGGCGAGCGGCATCCCGCAGGTGCGCGAAGCGACCGCGCGCTACATCACCAAGCACACCGGAGTGCCCACGAAAGCAGAGAACATCGTGCTCACGCCGGGCAGCAAGAACATCCTGCTCTTCGCGCTCCTGATCCTCGTGGAGGAGGGCGACGAGGTCATCATCCCCGACCCGGGCTATCCGATCTACCGCTCGCTGGTCGAGTTCATCGGCGGCAAGGCCGTGTCGCTTCCCGTGCGCCAGGAGAACGGCTTCCGCGTCGATCCGGCCGAGCTGAGTTCGCTCGTGACCGACCGGACGCGGGTCCTGATCGTCAACTCGCCCGCGAACCCGACAGGCGGCGTGCTGACGCGGGACGACTGCGAGCAGGTGGCGAAGATCGCCATGGAGCACGACCTGGTGGTGATCAGCGACGAGATCTACAACCGCCTGGTCTACGACGGCTCGCACGTGTCGCTCTACACGATCGACGGCATGCCTGAGCGGACCATTCTGCTCGACGGCCTGAGCAAGGCCTGGGCCATGTGCGGCTGGCGGCTCGGCTTCGGCGCCATGCCGGTGGAGATCGCACGGCGCATGGACACGCTGATGATCAACAGCTCGTCGTGCGCGGCAGCGTTCACGCAGTGGGCAGCCGTCGAGGCGTTCGAGTCACCCGAGTCGGATGCCGCCGTGACGACGATGGTCGCCGAGTTCCACAAGCGGCGCGACATCCTGGTCGAGGCGCTCAGCCGCATGCCCGGCGTGCGCTGCCACCTTCCGGAAGGCGCTTTCTATGTGTTTCCTGACATCACCGAGACAGGGTGGGACGACCGCGAGCTGGCCAATGCGCTGCTGGACGAGGTCGGCGTCGCCGTGCTGCGCGGTTCGTCATTCGGGCCTCATGGCGCGGGCCACATCCGGCTCAGCTATGCGAACTCAGTCGAGAACCTGAAAGCGGCCGCGGATCGCATCGCGACCTTCCTCGGCGCGGCGGTGCGCACCTGATGGAGCCGGCATGGCCACCGAGCCACGCCCGACTCTCGACGAGGTAGCGGCACTCCTCGACAACGCTGACGCCGTCCCGGTGGTCATGGAGCTTCCCACGGGCGCGCTGACTCCGGTCGAGGCGATGCGCATTCTTGGCACCGACAGCCCCTGCTTCCTTCTCGAATCCGCTGCGGGTCCCGAACATCTCGCCCGTTGGTCGATCCTCGGTCATCATCCGGTTGCAGCGATCGAGTGCGACGACTCGACAACCGATCCGCTCGACGTTCTGCATCGGGAGGTGGCGTCGCTTCGATTCGCCACGATTGACGGCGTCGACGTCCCGTTCGCGGGCGGCGCAGTGGGATTCCTCAGCTACGAAGCGGTGCGCCACTACGAGCGCGTTCCCAGCGCTCGCGATGTGCTGCGCATCCCCGACGCCTGGTTCGGCATCTACGACACCGTCGTCGCATTCGATCACGTGAAAGAGCGCGTGCTGCTGATCGGCAATGTTCGCTCCGACGGCCGGGGTGGGGTCGCGACAGCGTATGGAGAGTGCGTCCGGCGTCTCGCTGATCTCGAGCGCCGGCTGGAGCGCGCGCCCGGGCCGGCGGTCCCAGTCACGCGGGGCGGTGACCGCTCGGTCCCCGGTGCCCACGATGACTCCGCCGCCATGTCCCGCGACGCGTTCTATGCCGCGGTCGAGCGGTGCCACGAGTACATCCTCGCGGGCGACATCTTCCAGGTGCAGATATCGCGCCGTTTCGCCCTGCCGCTCGCCGGCGATGCCTTCGAGGTCTACGGGATCCTCCGCGACGTGAACCCAAGCCCGTACATGTTCTATCTGGCCACGCCCCACGGCGCTCTGGTGGGGGCGTCGCCTGAGATGCTGGTTCGCGTGACCGGCGAGGACGTCGAATATCACCCGATCGCGGGCACGCGCCGCCGCGGGCGCACGCCTGCCGACGATGCGCGGATGGAAGCCGAGCTGCGCGGCAGCGAAAAGGAGGCGGCCGAGCACCTCATGCTGGTCGACCTCGGACGCAACGACCTCGGGCGTGTGTGCGCGACGGGCAGCGTACGCGTCACCGAACTCATGGAGGTGGAGCGCTACTCGCATGTGATGCACCTGGTGAGCGGCATCGAGGGCGTCCTTGCCACTGGCGTGTCTTCGCTGGACGCTCTGCGCGCTTGCTTTCCCGCGGGAACCGTGACCGGGGCGCCGAAGATACGCGCCATGGAGATCATCGCCGAGCTCGAGCCCGAAGCTCGTGGCGCATACGCCGGGGCGGTGGGGTACGTCGGCTGGGGCGGAAACCTCGACACGGCAATCGCCTTGCGCACGTTGCTGGTCCGGGACGGCATCGCGTATGCGCAGGCCGCCGCGGGCATCGTTGCTGATTCGACGGCGGCCGAGGAGGCGCTCGAGATCGACAACAAGGCGGCCGCGATGGTCCAGGCGGTTGCGGAGGTGAACGCGCGATGACCGAGCGCGTCCTGGTCATCGACAACTACGACTCGTTCACCTACAACCTGGTGCAGTACCTCGGGATGCTGGGTGCGTCCGTGGACGTGGTGCGCAACGACGCTGTGTCGGTGGCGAGCATCCGCGGGCTGGATCCACGTGCGATCGTCCTGTCGCCGGGGCCGAAGACACCCGAACAGGCCGGCATCTGCGTCGAGGTGATTCGGAGCCTCGGCGCGTCCGTCCCCATCCTGGGGGTGTGCCTGGGCCTGCAGGCGATCGGCGTCGCCTACGGCGCGCGCGTCGTGCGGGCCCCCGAGGTCGTGCACGGCAAGGTGCGCGCCGTGCGCCACGAAGGGGCTGGCGTCCTCGCCGGGCTGGACAATCCATTCATGGCCACGCGCTACCACTCGCTGGTGATCGAAGAGGCATCGGTACCGGCCGAGCTCGAGGTCACGGCTTGGAGCGACGACTCACTCGTGATGGCTGTGCGGCACCGCCATCATCCGGTCGAGGGTGTGCAGTTCCACCCGGAGTCGATCGGCACGCCGTCGGGCTGTGCCTTGCTGCGGAATTTCCTTGTGGGTGCGGGCGCGCAAATCCCGGTTGTGTGGGGATGAACGCAGACCTCGGAGCGCTAACACCGATCGCAGCGCGAAAAACGGTTGAGGTGGAGGCGCTGCGCTGCGCCAGCGCTGCGCTGTGGGCCAAGGCGGCATCGCTGGCGCCGGCACCGCAACCGTCGACCGTGCTGCACGGCGGACGTGTGATCGCTGAGATGAAGCGGCGGTCGCCCAGTGGCGGTGAGCTGCGTGCGTCGCTCGACCCGGGAGCGCTTGCCCGTGACTATCGCGATGCCGGGGCCGCCGCGCTGTCGGTGCTCACCGACGGGGAGGGTTTCGGCGGCTCGCTCGATGATCTGCAGGCCGTCCGCGCCGCCGTCGATTTGCCGTTGCTGCGCAAGGACTTCGTGATCGATGCTCTGCAGGTTGCGGAGGCGCGCGTGGCAGGGGCCGACTGGGT
>DATMRA010000037.1:0-2717 GCA_035566535.1 Candidatus Acidiferrales bacterium
CGCGAGCGTGAATGCCGACGTCATTCGGGCGGCCAACTTCCGCCTGCTGGTTGACTACGATTACAGCGAAGCGTCGGCGGTGCTGCCGCTGGTGCTCAACGAGCTCGGCGTCAGCACGGTTCCGCTCAACGCGGGGCTGCGCGAGGGGCCGCACCACGTGGGTGTGCCCGAGGAGACAGCGCTGATCAGCCGCACCGTGCAGGCCGACGTCGGCTGTCTGCTGAGCCCGACGGGTGAGCGGATCATCCTCATCGACGACACCGGCGTGTCACTGACGGCGTACGAAACGTTCGGCATCCTCGCGTCCTGGTACCTGCGCTCGCGGCCGGGTACGGTGCTTGCCCCGGCGTCCGCGCCTGGGTGGATCAGCGCTCTCGTGCGCGAGCATGGCGGCACCTTCACCTCGACGCCTGCCGAGCCCGCCGCGGTGCTGCGCGCGACAGCCGTACCTGGCACGTGCCTCGCCACCGACGGCGACGGTGGGTTCATCTGGCCCTACTACTTCGGCGCCTATGACGCCATGTACACGATCGTGAAATTCCTCGAGCTGCGCGCGACCGTTGGGATTCCGCTCAGCGAGGCGCGGGCTCAGCTTCCGTCGGCGGCGTACATCACCGCCACCGAGTTCTGCCCCTGGGAAGCCAAGGGCCGCGTGATGCGCGTGCTCCTCGACAGCCACCGCGACTCTTCCGTGGACCTCGTCGACGGAATCAAGGTGTTCGTCGACGACGGCTTCGTGCTCGTGCGTCCCGATCCTGACGAGCCCGCATACCAGATCGTCGCCAGCGTCGCCGACGAGCGCGAAGGACGATCGCTCGTCAGCGACTACGCGCGCCAAGTGCGCGAAGCTCAAGAATCGAACGGCGTGCATCCGGCCAGCGAGCTGGTCGCGGAGCGAGAGACGCCGCGCAGCTAGCCGCTAAGTGGTTTCGGGAGGGATAGGCATCTGTTCGCTTACCTCAAACAGTCCTTGTCCGCCGTGAGCAGAATCGCTACACGTTATGTGTTATCGCTTCGGCGGCCTGCGGAACTCGCCGCGAACAGATGCCTCCCCCTCCAATCGACGACATAGCTTTAGAGTGGGCTGCGAACTCGTCCGCAAACATATGCACTCCCATCCAATCGACGACTTAGCTAACGGCGGCCGAACTCGCCGCGAACACATGCAGAAATGCAGCGACCTACGAATGCTGAGTCATGACCCGTCCTAATGGGACTCCAGTTCGCACAAGATCAGGTGGATACATACTGACCCGCGTCGCTCTGGCGGTAATCGCCGCAGACGTTGCGATTCTCGGCGCTGCCCTGATCGGGTCCGCGCAACTCGATCCTTGTCATTACGCCGGTCAGTCCACAGAAACCGCCATCTTCGTGTCAATGGTTGCGGTGATAGCGGTCGCATCTGCGGCCGCCATTGCCTTTGTCCGCAGGGTTACCGGGTCCTGGAGGATCTCGATGTTGCTCCTGGCAGTGCAGCTCGCGACTGGCACCGGTCTCGCATTCGTGCCCTTTGTCGCTCGGCTGGCGCCGGCGGGCTGCGCGGGCTGACCTACGCGGAGATCGGCTCCGCGTCGCGCACGACCATCTTCTGCTCGCGTTCTCCGTCGACCGTGACGCGGACGCCGCGGCGCGGAACCAGCGTAACGGCGCGTCGCGTCGTGTCGTCGAACGCTTCGTCAGCGGGTGACAGGCGCAGTGCCGACAGCACCGTGCTGAGTACAACGCGCATCTCGAATTGGGCGAAGCTGGCGCCGAGGCAGCGGCGCACGCCGCCGCCGAACGGCAGCCATGCGTACGTGTCGGGAGCGCCCTCGATGAAGCGCTCGGGCCGGAAGCTGTCGGGTTGCGGATATATGTCAGCACGCCGCTGCGTCAGGTAGATGCACGGAGCGACGACACTGCCCGCGGGGAGCTCGTGGCCCATCACGGTGAAGGGCTCGCGCAGGTAGCGCGCCACGAGGGGAACAACCGGCCGGATGCGCAGCGTTTCCTTGATGACCGCGTCGGGGTAACGTGTGTCGTCTGAATCGATGGCGTCCACAAGCGCCTCGAGCGTGTGTGGATGATGGAGCAGGAGATCGAACGCCCATGCGAGCGCTGTGGCAGTGGTTTCGTGCCCGGCAACGAGCAGCGTGATCAGCTCGTCGCGCAGCTCGGAGTCAGTCAACGGGCGGCCGTCCTCGTCGCGAGCCGCGATGAGCATCGACAGGACGTCGTCGTGACCGTCGACGCCGGTGGCGCGGCGCCGGTCGATCTGCGCCTGGAGGGCCTCATCCACAGCGCGCTTGGCGGCGACGAACTGTCCCCACGGGCTGCGGCCGCCGAGCTCCACGCGGCCGAACGCGAGCATGGCCACGCGCGCGGTCCCGCTGCCCAGCGTGAGCATGCGCTGCAACCGGGTGCGCATCTGGTCGCGCTGCGCCGCATCATCGAAGCCGAAGACGGTGCGCAGGATCACCTCGAGTGTGATCGCCTGCATCTCCGGCAACACAGGGAACGCGGTGTTCTGGGGCCAGCGCTGCACGCGGTCGAGGGTGATGGTGCGCATCGCCTCCTCGTAGCCGCGCATGCGCTCACCGTGGAACGGCGGCAGCATCAGCTTCCGCTGGCGGAGGTGTTCGCGACCGTCGAGCAGCAGGAGCGAATTCTCGCCGAGCAGCGCGCCCAACGCGACGTTGGCGCTGCCCGCTTGGAGCAGGTCGGGATCGGCTCCGAAC
>DATMRA010000038.1:0-7683 GCA_035566535.1 Candidatus Acidiferrales bacterium
CCCGGGTGCAGCAGATAGATGAATCCTTTGAGGCGTCCACCCGGCGCCCGTTCGTCCCACCACACCGCTCCGGCAGTATCGCCGGGAGATCAGGCCTTTGGCCGCCCTTTCCGCTTAGGATCCGCCCGTTTGCTCACGTCATCTGCTTCGTCGTCGGGATGGCCGAGTTCGTGCTCGGGGTCAGCGGCGGCCTCGACGGCTTCGACGGCCGTTGTCACCGATCCATACGCCGCTGCTTCCTCCGCCGCCACCTCCGCTGCGAGGATGTGGTCGTGGAGCACCTGCTCCGCGTGATGGAGCCGTTCGCTCAGCGAGGACTTCGGCGCGGCCGCGCTCTTCTTCTGTCTGGACATCTCTGCAGGAATGGTACCGGTGCGTGGAGTCAATCCCGACGGTCCCGCCATACTCACAGAGGCGAGATCGAGCATTCGCACGCCTGTCACGCAATCGACAGCCCGCCCGCCTGAGAATTGAGCCTCATGGAACCTGGTGATCTGCCAACCGGCCCGCCGGCATCGCCCTGGCAGGGTGGCGGATACCCCTGGACGTACCCGCTCACCGGCGACTCCCTGCAGCCACCACTGCCACCGCCGTACTGGCCGCCGCCGCCGCCTCCCCCGCCGGCGCATTCGCGTCGCAGGGCCGCAGCCGCACTCACCGGCATCGTGCTCGTTTTCGCTGGCATCGCTGCGGGCGTGACTCTCGGCCTGCGCCACGTCACCACCGCGCCGACCACTGCCAGCACAGGCAGTGTCACGGCGGCTGTGGTCGATGTGAACTCCGACCTCGGCGCAGGTAACTCCGCTTCCGGCACCGGCATGATCCTCTCGTCCTCCGGCCAGATCCTCACCAACAACCATGTTGTGGAAGGCGCGGTGAGCGTTACGGTCGATGTCATCAACAACGGGCGGACGTACAACGCCACTGTGGTCGGTGTTGACCCCACCGACGACGTCGCGGTGCTGCAGCTGGCCAACGCATCCGACCTGCCCACGGTGCCGATCGGTGACTCGTCACACGTGTCGGTGGGCGACAGCGTCACCGCGATCGGCAATGCGCTCGGCCGTGGCGGCGCGCCCACGGACTCGTCGGGCACGGTCACGGCGCTCGGCCAGACGGTCACGGCGACGGATCCGGGCGGAGCAAACGCGGAAACCCTGACCGACATGATCGCCTTCAACGCGCAGATCCAGCCGGGCGATTCGGGTGGTCCGCTCGTCGACAGCTCGGGCAAGGTGATCGGCATGGACACTGCAGGCGGCGGGCGCGTTCGCCGTGTGAATCCTGGGTCCAGCGTGGGATTCGCGATCCCCATCAACTCCGCGATCACCATCGCGCACCAGATCACCTCGGGCGGCAATGCGCCCAACGTCACAAGCGCGCACGCGCCGTTGCTCGGCGTCGAAGCGCAGGACAGCACGTCGCCGCTGGGAGCACTCGTCGTTGGTGTGCAGCCCAACACCCCGGCTGATGGGGCGGGCATCGCCGCTCGCGACATCATCGTGTCGCTGAGCGGCACCACGATCGACACGGTGTCGACGTTGCACAACGCGCTGCTGCGCCACAAGCCGGGCGACAGCGTCGACGTCGGCTGGCTGGACCCTCAGGGCACGCATCACCACGCGACCGTGCAACTCGCCTCCGGCGCCATCCCCTGAGGGATCGCCGCGCCGCCGTCCTAGATCTGCGGCTTGAACACCATGTCGAAGACGACAGCGATGGCGAGCACGCCCAGGAAGATCCCGACAGCGGCCGCCCGCGCGCTGAGGGCGCGAAATGCCGGACTTGAAGGGCCTTCCGCATCCAGCGTCTTGATCTGCCGGTTCAACGTTCGCGAGTAGACGCCAGCACCGAGGACTGCCATCACCGCGTAGAGCCCGAGGCCGATGAGTATCCACGTGAGGGTGATGCTGTACGTGGTGAACGCCATGATCAGACCGGTCACGAGCAGCACGCCGTAGGCGGGGTTGGCCAGGCGGTCGTCCATGAACTTGATGCCGCGCAGCGCAAAGCCCAGGTGAGCCGGATCACTGCCGGCCCGGGCTGACCACAACCCGTAGGTGGCGTTCGATCCCACCGCGAGGATGGCGGAGAGCACATGCAGCCACTTGAGCAGCAGGAAACCGGTCACGCCGCGGAATTGTATGTCGTGATCCACGGCCAACGGCCAGGCACCCACGGGGCATCGGAGTCAGACAATGGCGTGGTGGAGACGCGTCGATCGCCGATCGCGATCGCCATCGGCGCGGCGGCTGTCGCGGCTGTCATCGGCGCCGTTGGCTTCGTGGTGGAGCGAACCACCAGCTCTGACATCGGCGGCGCGAACGTCGGGGTGGTCTCCGTCATGAGCACGCTGGTCCGCGGGGGGACCAGCGTGGGTGCCGGCGTGATCGTCGCGCCGTCGGGCGAAGTGCTCACCACCTATCACGTCATCAACGGGGCACTGAGCATCAATCTCCAGCTCGCTGCGTCCGGTGCGTCATATTCGGCCGCTGTCACCGGCATCGACCCGTCGGACGATATCGCGGTCCTCCAGGTTCAGAACGTGTCCAGCCTGCCCACCGTCAGCATCGGCGACTCGGCACATGTGGCCGTCGGGGATCATGTGACGGCGGTTGGGTCTGCCCCGGGTGCGGGCGGGAGACCGGTTGAGTCGCAGGGTGCTGTGCGCGCGCTGGGCCAGACCATCACGGTCTCGGATGCGCACGGGTCCAACGTGCGCACACTGCTGGGCCTGATCCAAACCGATGCTGCAATAAGCACGTCAGACGATGGCGGGCCGCTGGTCAGCGCCGACGGACGCGTGGTCGGCATCGACACGGCCGGCTCGGGGAACGCGTACGCGATCCCCATCGACCTCGCCATTTCGATCGTACATTCCGTCGAGTCGGGGTCGCCGAATCCAAAGGTGTTGCGCGGCCACGGCGCATTCCTCGGTGTCGACGTCGAGGACCGCGGCCCGCCGCCTGGGGCCAGCGTCAACGCAGTCGAACCCGGTTCACCGGCGCAAGCCGCCGGGATCGTGGCGCTGGACGTGATCGTGGCTCTGGATCACACACCGATCGACTCGGTTTCTGCGTTGCAGCACGCCGTCGCCACGCACCATCCGGGGGACCGCGTGAGTGTCGCGTGGCTCGACCCGCTCGGGCAACGCCACTCCGCGATGGTCCAGTTGGTTAGCGGCTTCGCGGCATAGCCGCAGGCCGGCTGCGCCTGCGCCGGCGCATCCTCGCGCGTGGATCGGCCGGAGCAACCCGCAAACGCGGCCGCGCGCTCGCCTCTTCCGCCGGAGCAGGCCCAAGCTTCCATTGGCCGCTGCCCAGGAGCAGGTCAGCATCGATGAGCGGGAGCGCGGGCGCCCCCAGGCGGCGCAGCTTGCGCCACTTCTCGTCGTCCTCTTCGCTCATGAACGTAATGGCTTTCCCCGCAGCACCGTTGCGCGCGGTGCGTCCGATGCGATGGGTCAACCACTGCGGCGTCTCGGGGAGTTCGAAGTTGATGACCAGCCCGACGTTGATGACATCAATGCCGCGCGCGGCGACATTGGTTGCGACCAACACCTCTGTTTCGTTGGCACGGAAGGCTTCCATCTCGCGGTCGCGTGCGTTCTGCGACAGGTTGCCCTGCAGTTCGCTCGCCGTGTGACCGATGCGCGTGAGGTCCCGCACCAGCTTCTTGGCTCCGTGCTTGGTGCGATGGAACACGATGGTCTGGTTCAGCTCGCTGCCGCGTTGACGGCGCAAAAGCTTGGAGAGGGCCTCGATCTTCCGAGCTTTGACGACGCTGAGGACTCCGTGTTCCAGTGTCGGCACCTGCTCGTCGGTGATGTTGATGCGCACCGGATCCTGGAGATGCTTGGTGATCATCTGCTGCACCCACGCGGGGATGGTCGCCGAAGCGAGGACGGTTTGGCGCCGGACACCGCCCTCGACGGATGGACAGAGGGCGATGATCTGCTCGACGTCCTTGGCAAAACCCTGGTCGAGCATCTCATCTGCCTCGTCGAGCACGAGGTACTCGATGCCGCGCAGACGGGCCGACCCGTTGCTTGCGAGATCCAGGATGCGGCCGGGGCAGCCGACGATGACATCGGGGGCGTTGCGCAGTCCGCTCAGCTGAGGGCCATAGCCGACACCGCCGATGCAGAGCACCACGCGCAACGCAGGATCGACCATCTTGATCACCGCAGCGACCTGACCGGCCAGCTCTCGGGTGGGCGTGACGATGAGGGCGCGGGCTCCGTGACCGTAGTGTCCGGCAAGCCGCTCCACCATCGGAATGACGAAGGCGAGCGTTTTCCCCGAGCCGGTCGGAGCCTGCAGGACACAGTCGCGACGCTGCAGCAGCGCGGGGATCGCCTCGCGCTGCACCGTATTCGGCTCTGAGATGTCGTTCTTGAGCAGGACGTCGGCTGTGCGCGGACGCACGCCGATGGATGAGAACGTTGTCAACTGGTTGTACCTCGGGCCCCGGACTTGTCCGGCGGTCCCTGAATCCCCTCGCTGGAATGCTGCGTGCCGATTCTTGAGCGACCCGCCTGTTCTAGCGGCGGAGAGAGGGTTCACCAAGAGGCATGGCTCGTTCAATGCGAGCGCTTGCGTCACACGCTATCACACAGCGGGCGCCGGCGGACGCCCGCCGTGCCTCGGCGCACCGACCTCGCGATGGCCGTGTTACTCGGGCGAGTCCTTCCAGCCGACGTGCTTCCAGCGAAAGATGCCGGTCAAGCCGAGGCGCGAAACGTGCAGCTGGTGGAACTCTTCGTACGCATCCGCAGCGGCATGGTCCACCGACAGATAGACCGCGCGCTCGGTGATGCGCGCGATGTCGGCGGCGGGAGCCATATAGGTGCGGCCGCGCGACTTGTGCTGAAACACAACCCCATGAAAGATGTCCTCGTTGGGCAGCGCAGCCACCTCGAGCACGGTGCCAACCTGCTCCCCGCCGCTTGCGATCACCGGCACGTGTGCGTGGATGTCGAGCCAGGAGACTTGCGGTTCGTCGTCTTCAGTCATCTCGGTAACGACGATAGCACTGCGCGATCAGCCGACCGTCGCGCGGCGCTGGTGCGAGCTACGCCGGCGCAGCCCGACCGCGAACAGTCCGGTGCCACCGCCTCCCGCAAGAAGGGCCACAGCGATTCCGAATACGGGTGCGCTGCCAGTCGTGGGGGTTGCGATGGCCGCCGCGGCGGTTCCGTACGCGTAGAAGGCGCTGACTGTGCGGTTTGCCGTCGGAATGATGGTCTGCTGTGCGAACTTCTGCTTGGGCGATGGAATCGTGCCCGCGGGAATTGCACCGAAGCGCGCGAAGACAAAGGTGGCCGGTGTGCTGCCAGTTGGCCAGAGCGTCGTTGCTTTGTACCCATGGCCGTTTCCTGCGCAGGGATTGCACAACACGATGCCGTTCTCAGCCCAGAGGACGGAGAAGCTGTCATGCGCCGGCACGGTCCCGTTGAGCGTCAGCTTGAACGTGAGGGACACTTGGGGCGGTGCCTGCGCGCGCGCCGGCGAGGCCGTCATCACCAGGGCCGTTAGAAGCGCACAACCCGCGCCCAGACCGATGATCCGTTTCATCGCGGTGTCTCCGTCGGCCGGTCGCCCAGCAAGGGCGCTTCGTGGTCGGCGTTCATACAACGCTCAGGCGCGGGCCGAGTTACACGATGATCGCGTGTACGAGACTTTGAATCTAGCCCTTGGCCGCGCCGTGAGGAACAGGCTCGGCAACGACACCTTCCTCTTCCACCGCGCTGATCTCCTCGCCCAACCGGGGCAGGCTCTCCTCCTCGATCACTCCGCTATCCGCGGTGGTCGTCGCGACATCGCCCCGGCGGGAGCGATAGAAGGCTCCCAAGAAAATATTCGCCATGGCCGCCAACGGGACGGCGAACAAAGCACCGAGTATGCCCGCCGCCTCAGCGCCGATCAGCAGCGCCGCCATGGCCACGAGCGGATGGAGCTTGGTGACGTGGCCGGAGACGCGCGGACCGATGACGTACGCCTCGAGCGCATGGCCAACCAGGCCGGCTATCCCCGCAAGCAGTGCGAGCAGCGGACTCTGCAATAAGGCCACAACGACGCCGAGAGCCATGGCGATGACGGCGCCGATGATGGGCACGAACTCCAATAGGAACGCGGCAACGCCGATGACGATGGCGTAGTGGACGCCGATGAGTGACAGGGCGAGGGCCGTGTACGAACCGATGATCAGCGACATCAGCAGCTGGCCGCGCATGTAGGCGGCGATCACCGACCCGGTGGCGACCATGGTGAAATCGAATCTGTGCGTGTTCTCGGGGAAGAGGTTTCGCAGCGTCGCGATTAAGGCGCGCCCGTCAGCGAGCAGATAGAACGAGATGACCACAACTAGGACGATGGCCACGACGGTGGCGGCCACCGAGGTGACGATGTTGATCGTGCTCCCGAGTGAAACCGCAGAAGGCACAAGTGAATTCAGATCCACGGTGATGCCGTGATCAGCGAGGCTGCGCTGCAGTTGGCTGACGAGCTGGGGAACGTGCCGTGCCTGATCAACAAGATTTGGCGTCACCAGCGCCATGATCCCGCCGATCACCGCGAAGATCGCGAGGTACAGCGCCAGCACCGCCACAGAACGATGGGAGCGGAACAGGGATGCGCGCTGCATGAAGTCAATGACCGGCGTGAGGAGCAGTGCGATGACCGCTGCGAAGATGAACAGGAGGATCACGCTGAACAGATGGCCAAACAGCCCCGAGGCGCCGTTGTAGATCACGATCACCCCGGCGGCGATGCCAACCCACACCAACGCCTGGATCGGCCGGCCGAGGCGTTGCCAGACGGTCAGTCGCGCTTCGGCGTCAGCGCGGTGTGTATTTGTGTCGGTTCGCGGGGGCATGAAACAGCCAATGAGCGAAAGATGTGATTCATCAAGACTGTAGCCGCCCTGGACTGAAATTTGACACTTTATGCGCCGAGCAGACGCTGCTAGCGCGAATGTCGGAAAGCAACGCTGATTCGTGGGCCCGCCGACGCCACCTTGGGTATCGCGTGCTGCCAGGTCCGCTGGCTCGTGCCGCCCATGACCACCAGATCGCCGGCGCCGAGGGTCAGGATGAGCTGCGTCGTGCCGCCTCGAGGGCGCATGAGGAAGCGGCGCGCATGGCCGAGCGACACCGTGGCGACGACCGGGTTGAAGATCGCTCGTGGGATGCGGTCACCATGCCAGGCGACCGAGTCGCGGCCGTCCCGGTAGAGATTGGCGCTGACTGAATCGAACGGCCTTTCATATTTGCTCTCGAGCGACGCACGCATCTCTTCGAGCAATGGGGGCAGGCCCGCAGCATCTAGCGGATACGGCCAGCGCGCGATCAGCCGCGGGGTGACCACGACCCGGCCGTACAGCTCCTGCGTTGACGTCTGCCAGGGCGCGGTTTCGGCCAGCTCTTCGAAGAGGCTGTCGGCTCCGCCGAGCCACCCGGGAGCATGGTCCACCCACGCGGTCTCATCCAGCACGTGGTGGCGAAGGCTGGCAAATGAGGGATCGGGGCGCGCCTCGCCGTCACCGAACAGGGATGGCTGCCACGACGCTTGGACGGCGCTCATGCATCCAGCCTACGACGCGACGATTGGCCGGCTACCTTCCCTGGCGCTCGCGCCGCCCCTCCGCGTCAGCCTCGTCGCGCTCGCGCTTCCCCGACTCGTT
>DATMRA010000039.1:0-2325 GCA_035566535.1 Candidatus Acidiferrales bacterium
TGTCTCCCGCGGTGCCGTCCTGACCGGTCACGTTGTGGCCACGATGCTGATCAGTTCGATCGCCATCGCGGTCATCATCGGAATGGCCTTCGCACTGGGGTTCCGGTCGTCTGCGACCCCCCTCGACTGGCTCGGCGCGATCGGTATCGCCGCGGCGGCAGCTTTCGCGGCCGCCTGGCTCACGGTCGCGCTGGGAATGGCTGCGAAAACTCCGGAATCCGCAGGCCTCACCGTCGTGCCGCTGCTCCTGCTGCCCTTCGTGAGCAGCGCGGTCGTGCCGGCCGCCAAGATGGGACAGGGTGTCCGGCAATTCGCGGAGTATCAGCCCTTCACGCCGATTATCGAATCGTTGCGTGGATTGCTCGCCGGCCACCCGTCGGGCGGCTACGCGGCCGCCGCTCTCGCCTGGTGCGCCGGGATCGCCCTCGTCGGGTACCTGTGGTCGCGTGCCACGTTCAGCAAGCGAGCGTGACCTCCCGGGCGATCGGCTGAGCCGCCCGTCAACAAATCAAGTACCAGACTTCCGGAGGGCTGTCATGCCTACATTCGACACGCCAGGGCCCATCACCGCCACTGTCGTTGTGGCCGGCGCTCAGGTGCGGGTCACCGCGAGCGATCGGACCGACACCGTGGTGCTGGTCGAACCCATCGACAAGGCGAGCAAGAAGGACATCAAGGTGGCCAGCAAGACCAAGGTCGACTTGGCCGCCGGCCAGCTATCGGTCAAGACGACCGTCTCCGGGGACAAGGACGGTTCGGTCGTCATCACGATCGACCTGCCCGCCGGCTCCAGCCTGGTCGCGTACCTGGCGCACTCGGATGTTCACGCTGACGGCTCATTTGGCGAGTGCGAGCTGCACCTGGCATCGGGTCGGGTCCAGCTGGATCGCATCGACGCGCTGCAGGCCAACATCGCGGCCGGCGAGGTCGCGATCGGCCACGTCGCCGGGCGCGCCAACATCGACGGTGCGGCGTTCGCGATACGGATCAGCGAGGTCAAGGACACCGTCAAGCTCTCGAGCTCGGGCGGGCAGACCTGGATCGGCCACGCCTCGGCCGACCTCGACCTCAGCAGTGGCAGCGGCGGCTTCGACATCGACCGCGCCGACGGCAGCGTCACCGCCAAAACCGGCGACGGCGCCATTCGGATCGGCCGGTTGACGCGCGGTCAGGCGGAGTTGCTGAACGGCTCAGGAAACATCGAGGTCGGCATCGGTGAGGGCACCGCGGCACGGGTGGACGCCAACAGCGAGCGAGGGTCGGTGCGCAACTCCGTTCCGCCGCAGGAAAACCCCGACACGTCCGACAACATGGTCACGGTCCACGCCCGCACGCGGCACGGCGACATCATCATTCAACGCGCAGCGAGCTGACCTCAACGCGACGGCGCCACCATGGCGCCGTCGCCGGGTACCTGCGGGCGCGTGCCACGTTCAAGTGGCGAGCGTGACCGCGACCAGCTGCGACCAGCTGGTCTGCGTGCCCTCCCGAGCCGCCTCGGCGAGCCGTGCGTCGCCGAGGCGGTGCCGCGCAATCTGCTCGATCCGCGTCAGGTCCGGATGGGAACGATCCGGCAGTCCGAGCACGCCGGCGCTCGCCGCGAGCAGCCGTGCGGCCTGCACGTACTGGTCGCGGCGTAGGGCCAGGTCCGCGACCCCGACGAGTACCTTTGCGATCAGGGGTGCGTGTCCTGCATCGGTCGCCGCCTGACAGGCCGCCGCGCGGTGCGCCCGGGCCTCGCTGAGATCCTCGGCGAGGTAGCCGAGCAGGTCGTGTGTTACCGCGCGGATGTCCGCCCGCTCCGCTTCGTCGCCCAGCACGGTTGTCGCGACGCCGAGTTGCTGGTACGCCTCCTCGGCGTGGCCGTCCCAGCGGGCGAGTTCCGCCTTCGAGAGGGCCAGCTCAGCCAGCGCATCCGGCCAGGTGACCCGTTCCGCGTACCGCTCGGCGTCGGCGATGGCAGCTGCGCTGGAGTCCCGATCGCCTAGCAGCCAGTACAGCTGAGCCTGTCGCGACCGCATCCGGATGGCATCCTCGATAGCACCGACTTCGGCGAGGACCGCGATCGCCTGTTCGTAGTACTCGCACGCACCGGCGAACTCGCCGCGCGTGGCGATTCGCTCCGCCAGCTCGGTCAGGGCGAACGCAATCCCCCACCGCTCGCCGAGCGCCCGGAACTCGGCGAGCGCCATCTCGAGGTACGCGTCCGCGTCCCGCCCGGCTTGGCCGAGCATGATCCGCATCTTGCCGAGCTGCAGCCGGGCCAGTGCGCGTACCCACGGGTCCTCGTTGTCCAGCAACGGCTCCCACGCGGGCAAGAACGCG
>DATMRA010000040.1:0-6157 GCA_035566535.1 Candidatus Acidiferrales bacterium
CGTGTACCAGTCGCTGCGATCCAGCGGCGGGATATTCCGAGAACCGGTATCCGAGACGCTCATTGGTGTCTGACCATAACAATCCCGTCCGCTCGAGGCATCGATCAGGACGCGGGAACCGGCAACGGCCACTGCCCGCGATCGACCAGCACGGACCGGAGCACACGCGGCCGGTCGGTCATGATCCCATCGACTCCGAGGTCGAGCAATTCGTTCATGGTGGCTTCATCGTTGACGGTCCAGACGTGGACGGGCAGCCCGGTACGATGGGCAGCCTTCACGAATCCCGCGGTCACAAGGTTGAAGTCGCGCCACTGGATGGGCACCTGGACGCAGTCGGCATCGAGCCGGGCCATCCGCCCGGCAAGTGCAAATGCCCACGCCATCGTCACGGCATTGCGGCCCATGGACGTGCACACGCGGCGTTGCGTCAGGGCTCGCACTCGCAGCAGGCGGCGATCAGAGAATGAACCGATGCATACGCGGTCGTGCGCGTCCAGCCGCTCGAGCAGTGCGGCGAGTGGTCCCACGCAGACGTCGTCCTTCGGGTCGATGTTGACCCGAACGTCGGGCCATCGTGTGAGCAGCTCTTCCAGCGTTGGCACCTGCACGCCACTGCCGCGGAACGGATATGTGGCTCCGCCGTCGGCGGTGAACCAGTACCCCGCGTCGGCTTCACGGATGCTCGCCAGCGGCAGCCTCGCGATGTGGCCGCGGCTGTCGGTCACGCGGTCGAGGGACGCATCGTGGAACGCCACGAGCGCACCGTCGGAAGTCATGTGCACGTCGGTCTCGAGATACCGGTATCCGAGCGCGACCGCGGCCTCGAATGCCGGCATGGTGTTCTCCGGCGCCTCCTCAGAGCCGCCCCGATGGGCGAAGGCAATCGGGCCTTCATGGTCGAGAAAGGGTCGCTGAGCCACCGTCACCTGAGCTTGACGCTAGGGGAGAAGCGTTGTGCCCATGAGATATCGATCGCAGCTGCGAGCAGCCTGGCGTCCATCGGCGATGGCCCATACGATGAGCGACGCCCCCCGCGACGCATCGCCGGCCGCAAAGACCCCGGCCGCGTCTGTCGCGAAGTCCTCGCCAACGCGAACGTTGCCCGCCGGATCACGGGAGACTCCGAGCTCCTCGATCACCCGAAGCGATGACGGTCCCTCGTACCCGATCGCCAGCAGCACGAGATCAGTGTCGAGGATGGCATCGCTGCTGCGGATGGGCTCAAAACGCCTTCCATTCTCTCCGCGCTCGACGTTGACGCGGACCGTATGCACGCGCTGCACCGCCCCACGATCGCCGCTGAAGCCGGTGACCATGACTCCAAAATCGCGCGCGCCGCCCTCCTCATGGGCCGGGTAGGTGCGCAGGATCAATGGCCACTGCGGCCACGGCGTGCTGTCGGGACGGGCATCCGGTGGCTGCGGATAGATATAGAGCTGCTCGACGGATGCGCAGTGTTCACGGATGACGTTGCCCAGGCAGTCGGCGCCGGTGTCACCGCCGCCGATGATGACCACGCGCTTGCCCGCAGCGCTGATCTCGGGTTGCGCAGTGATGCGATCGCCCGCTACACGCCGGTTCTGCTGTACGAGATAGTCCATCGCGAGGTGGATGCCATCTAGCTTCCGCCCTGAGCATTCGAGGTCGCGCGCCCGCTCGGCCCCGACAGCGAGCACGACCGCATCGAACTTGGCTCGCAGCTGCTCGGTGCCGATGTCGACGCCCGCCTCGTAGCCGGTTTCGAAGGTGATGCCCTCGGCCTCGAGCAAGGAGAGGCGCCGGTCCAGAACCCACTTCTCCATCTTGAAGTCGGGTATGCCGTAGCGAAGCAGCCCACCGATGCGGTCGGCTTTCTCGTACACCGTTACGAGGTGCCCGGCGTGGTTGAGCTGTTGGGCGGCGGCCAGGCCCGCGGGCCCGGAGCCCACGACCGCAACGCGTTTGCCCGTCCGATGTGCGGGCGGCTCGGCGCGCACCCAGCCTTCCTCGAAAGCACGGTCGATGATTGCCTGCTCGATCGACTTGATCGTGACCGGGTCGTCGTTGATGTCGAGCACGCACGCGGGCTCGCACGGAGCCGGGCACAGCCGGCCGGTGAACTCAGGAAAGTTGTTGGTGAGATGCAGGCGTTCGATGGCCGCCTCCCAATCGTCGCGCCGCACCAGGTCGTTCCACTCGGGAATGAGGTTGCCCAGTGGACAGCCGTCGTGGCAAAACGCGACCCCACAGTCCATGCAGCGCGACGCCTGCTCGCGCGCTGTCTGCAGCGGCAGGGGCAGGTACACCTCGCGGTAGTCATACACGCGCTCGTGCACCGGCCTGCGGGGGGCGGTGCGGCGGGAGTGCTCCAGAAATCCGGTCCGCGCCTGCATCAGCTGACCAATTCCAGGCGGTCGTCGCGCAAAGCGCGCCGGTACTCCTCGGGCATTACCTTGACGAATTGGTCCGTTGTACGCCGCCAGTTCTTGAGCAGCCGCTTGGCGACCACGCTGCCGGTCAGTTGCTCGTGCCGCTCCAGCAAACGACGTACGAGCTCCACGTCATCCCGGTCGTCAAGCGCCTCGAGGTCGAGCGTGGCCGTGTTGCACCGCTCGCTGAAGAGCCCTTCCTCATCGAGCACGTAGGCGATGCCGCCGCTCATACCCGCGGCGAAGTTGCGCCCCGTACGGCCGATCACCACCACGGTTCCACCAGTCATGTACTCGCATCCGTGGTCGCCGACCCCCTCAACGACAGCGACAGCGCCGCTGTTGCGCACAGCGAACCGCTCTCCCGCCACGCCGCGCACGAAAGCCTCGCCGGATGTGGCGCCATACAACGCCACGTTGCCGATGATGATGTTCTCGTCGTCGCGGCGGGTAGAGCGCCGCGGTGGCCGGATCACCAGCCTGCCGCCCGACAGGCCCTTGCCGACATAGTCGTTGGCCTCTCCGCGCAACGTGAGCGTGATACCTGCCGCCAACCAGGCGCCGAACGACTGTCCGGCAGCACCGGCGAGCTCCAGCTGTAGCGTTCCATCGGGCAGCCCGGCTTCCCCATGACGGCGTGCCACCTCGCCGCTGAGGAGCGCGCCGATCGACCGGTGCACGTTGCGCACGTTGCGCTTGAGCGTCACCGGCTCTTTGTGCTCGAGCGCGGGCAGGCACTCGGGGAGCAGTTCGGCGTCGAGCATCGTCTCGACGGAGGCCTTTTGCACGGTGGAATGACGCCGATCGGCCGCGTCCGTGACCTGCGGCTGGTGCAGTAGCAGCGAGAGATCGAGGCCCCGTGCCTTCCAGTGCTCGATCGCCGGCCGCGTCTGCAGCCGGTCGACGCGACCCACGAGATCGTCAAATCGCGCGATGCCCAGCCGTGACATCCACCGGCGCACATCCTCGGCGAGGAAGAGCATGAAGTTGACCACGTGTTCCACGCGTCCGGTGAAGCGCTGGCGCAGCACAGGGTCCTGCGTTGCGATGCCGACAGGGCACGTGTTGAGGTGACAGACACGCATCATCACGCAACCCGCTGCGACCAGCGGCGCCGTGGCAAAGGCGAATTCGTCTGCACCGAGCAGCGCGCCCACGACAACGTCTCGGCCCGTCTTCATCTGCCCGTCCGCCTGCAGCGTCACGCGGCTGCGCAAGCCGTGATCCACGAGCACGTGTTGCGATTCTGCGAGGCCCAGCTCCCACGGCACGCCCGCGTGCTTGATCGCCGTCAGCGGTGATGCGCCCGTCCCGCCCTCATAGCCGGCGATCACGATGTGGTCGGCGCGCGCTTTTGCGACACCCGCGGCGACGGTTCCGACGCCGGCTTCCGCCACGAGCTTGACGCTGATGCGCGCTCGCGGGTTGGCGGCGCGCAGGTCCCAGATGAGCTGCGCCAGGTCCTCGATGGAATAGATGTCGTGGTGGGGTGGGGGGGAGATGAGGCCGACGCCCGGCATCGAATGGCGCAGCCGCGCGATGGTTGCGTCCACCTTGTTGCCCGGCAGCTGGCCGCCCTCGCCCGGCTTGGCACCCTGCGCGATCTTGATCTGCAGCTCATCGGCGTTGACGAGGTACTCCGCGGTGACGCCGAACCGCGCCGACGCGACCTGTTTGATGGCGCTGCGCCGCATGTCGCCGTTGGCATCAGGCTCGAACCGTGCACGGTCCTCACCACCCTCACCGGTGTTCGACCGCCCGCCGAGCCGGTTCATCGCGATGGCGAGGGTCTCGTGCATCTCCTTGCTGATCGATCCGTGCGACATCGCGCCGGTGGCGAAGCGCCGGACGATGCTGCTTGCCGGCTCGACCTGCTCCAACGGCAGCGGCTCGGGCGCTTCCCGCAGTTCGAGCAGGCCGCGAAGGTTCTTCAACCCCCGCGTGTTGTCGTCGGCGAGGGCTGCGTATTCGCGAAACGCCTGCTCGTCGCCGGACTTCACCGCGTGTTGCAGACGGCCGATCACCTCTGGATTCCACTGGTGCGATTCGCCGCCGCGACGCCAGCGATACTCCCCGCGGTCCTCCAGTGTTGGCGCGGCGATGCGCACTGCAGGGAACGCACGATCGTGACGCGCGATTGCCTCCGCCGCAATCACATCGAGCCCAACGCCGCCGATGCGTGACGGCGTGCCCGTGAAGTAGCGGTCGATCACGTCGCTGTCCAGGCCGAGGCATTCGAAGATCTGGGCGCCGCAGTACGAGAGGATTGTGGAGATGCCCATGCGCGCGATGGTCTTGTACATCCCCTTCACCAGCGCGTCGATGTAGATCGCCTCGGCGCGCTCGCTGCCGATGTCGGCGGGGAGGAGGGCCTGGCGCTCGAGATCGTGCAGGGTCTCGAACGCGAGATACGGGTTCACCGCCTCCGCGCCGTAGCCGATGAGCAGCGCCAGGTGCATGACTTCGCGGACTTCGCCGGTTTCGACCACGAGCCCCACCCCGGTGCGCGTCTGCTCGCGGACCAGGTGCTGGTGCACCGCAGCCGTGGCCAGCAACGACGGAATGGGCACGTGCGACGCGTCGATGTGGCGGTCGCTCAGCACGAGGATCGTGACGCCGTTGCGCACATGCTCGGATGCCATCCGGCAGATGCGCTCCAGCCCGTGCACGAGCCCCTCGGCACCTGCGTCGCGATGGAAGACCATGGAGACGGTTGCGACCGGGAATTCGCTCTGCGTGACGTGGCGAATCTTCTCCAGGTCGAGGTTGCTGAGCACCGGGTGCGCCAGCTCCAGTCGCTTGGCCTGTCCCGGGCCCTGCTCGAGCAGGTTGCCACCCGCTCCCAGTGACGTCACCAATGACATCACCGCGTGCTCCCGTATGGGATCGATCGGCGGATTGGTGACTTGCGCGAAGAGCTGCTTGAAGTAGTTGAAGAGCGGAAGCGGGCGCTCGCTGAGGACGGCGAGCGGCACATCGTTGCCCATGGACCCCACCGGTTCCTGCCCGGTGTTCACCATCGACGCCAAGAGCAGCTGCACGTCCTCGACGCTGTAGCCGAACGCCTGCTGCCGCACGAGCAGCGTGCCCGGGTCCGGTGGTGGCAGCTGTGCCGGCGGCGCGAGCTCATCCAGGTACACGGTGCCACCGCGGATCCAATCGCGATACGGCTGCGCGGCAGCAAGCGTGTTCTTCACCTCACCGTCGTCGAGCACGCGCCCCGCAAACGTGTCGACGAGCAGAAGCCGCCCCGGCTCCAGGCGCCACTTGCGAGTGATGCGCTCGTCGGGGATGTCCAGCACGCCGGCCTCGGACGCCATCACCACGAGTCCGTCCTCGGTGGTGAGGTAGCGAGCCGGACGCAGGCCGTTGCGATCGAGCGTTGCGCCGACGAGGCGGCCGTCGGTAAATGCGATGGCCGCCGGGCCGTCCCACGGTTCGAGCAGCGACGAATGGAACTCGTAGAACGCGCGCCGCTCCTCGTCCATGATCGGATTGCGGTGCCACGCTTCCGGGATCATCATCATCACGGCGTGCTCGACGGAGCGCCCGCTCATAGTGAGCAGCTCCAGCAGGTTGTCGAACTGTGAGGAGTCCGAGCCGGCCTCGTCGATGATGGGACGCAGCTTGGCAATGTCATCGCCAAACTGTGGGCTGCGAAATTTCGACTGGCGCGCACGCATCCAGTTGACGTTGCCCCGGAGCGTGTTGATCTCGCCGTTGTGCGCGCTCAGGCGGAATGGCTG
>DATMRA010000041.1:0-2285 GCA_035566535.1 Candidatus Acidiferrales bacterium
CACGTTCGGGCACTCCGATCAGCTCAAGGTGGGCGATGTCGTGCTCGCGATCGGCAATCCGATCGGCCTCACGCACACCGTGACTCACGGCATCGTGAGCGCGACCAGCCGCCAGCAGCTCGGCATAGCACCGCTCGAGGACTTCATTCAGACCGATGCGCCCATCAACTTCGGCAACTCGGGCGGCGCACTGGTGGATGCGAGCGGCGCCCTGGTCGGCATCAACACGGCCATCGTCGCCAAGAACATCGGCGTGGAGGGCATCGGCTTCGCTATCCCGGTGAACATGGTGCGCGGGGTGCTCTCCGACATCATCGCGCATGGACGGGTGATCCGCGGTTGGATCGGGATCGTTCCGGAAGATATCCCCGAGGAGGAAGCGCAGCAGCTGGGCCTCGCTCAGGCGGGCGTCATCATCGGCAATCTCTACGTCGGCAGCCCCGCCCAGCGCGCCGGGCTCCAGCCCGGCGATGTGCTGCTCGGAATTGACGGGAGCGCTCCGCACGGTGCGCAGGACGCGCTCGGTCGCATCGCCAGCCACGCGCCCGGCAGCAGCGTGCTGCTGCGCGGGCTGCGCCGCGGACGCGTATTCGAGGTGCGGGCGGAGGTGGGAGAGCGTCCGCGCAGCGGCTGAGCTGCTTCGCCTGCCCGCAGACACTTATGACTGTAATCACCACTCGCCGCTTCGATTCGCGTAGCGCGCTCGATGCGGCGCTCGAAGAGCGCCTCGCGCGAGGGATCAGCGCTCCCGGCGCCTCGGCCATCATGCTCTCGGGTGGCACCACGCCGTTACCGGCGTATCGCGCGCTCGCGCAGCGCGCAGTGCCGCACGATGACGGGCTGCGGATCCTGTTCTCGGATGAGCGCTACGTGCCCCGCGACTCGCCGGCGAGCAACTATCATCAGTCGCGCGCGCTCCTCGATGCGCTCGCGCTGCCGGCACCGGCGGTGCTGCGGGTGCGGACCGAGTTGCCGTTGGAGGAGGCCGCGGCGGAGTATGAGCGTCAGCTCGCCGCACTATTGAATTCCGGCGTGCGCATTGGACTGGGGCTGCTCGGCCTCGGCGCCGACGGCCACACCGCGTCGCTGTTTGGGGCAGCGGACCTGCAACGCTCTGGCGGGCACCTCGCGATCGCGGTGCATCGCCCGGATGGCATGTCAGCGGTGAGTGTCACGCCGGATTTCCTGTCGCGCATCGGGGAGCTGCTGTTCGTGGTCGCCGGCGACGGCAAGCAGGAAGCTATCCGCGCATTCGTGGGGCAGGATCCGCAGCTCACCGCCTGGCGCGCCGTGCAGGGGAGTCCGGCCGTGCAGCTGTGGTTCGCCTGAAGTGCCGAGCTGTGGGCTCAGGCGCCGTCCAGGGTTGTTGTAATTTGGCAACAAACCCGCGTGCGGTTGTTGTAGCTTTGAGTGAAATGTTATAGCGTCACGCTCCAACGGCGGACGCCGCCCGACTGCGGGGACTTAGCACATTTGCGTCAGTTGTTGCAAAAAGCACAGCGAGCCGTCAAATCGCGCTGGCCCGATCGCTAGATTCACTGGCAGACGTCCGTACTCAAACTTGGGGAGTTACGACAAATGACGACGGGAAACAACCGAATCCTGAGGCGAGCGGTACGCATTGCTCTCCTGACGGGGGGCACGTTCGCCACGAGCGTCGCGACGCAGGTCGCGCAGGCACAGGTCGCAGCGGCTAAGGAACAGACCGAAGCCGCACCAGTCACAGAGGTCGTGGTCACCGGGTCGCGCATCGCCCAGCCGCAGCTCGAATCGATCAGCCCGGTCACGGCGGTCTCGGCCCGGGAAATCAAGGACTCGGGCGTCACCCGAGTCGAAGACCTGCTCAACAGTCTCCCGCAGGTGGTTGCCGACCAGGGGTCGGGGTTGTCCATGGGTTCGACCGGCGTGGCCTTCCTCGACCTGCGCGGTCTGGGCGTGCAGCGTACGCTCGTGCTCGTCAACGGGCGGCGTCTGATGCCTGGAGACCCCACCGGCGGTGGAGCGAGCGTGGTCAACCTGGGTTACGCCTCAGGCGCGGATGTAAACCAGATTCCTGTGGCCCTGGTCGAGCGCGTGGACGTGCTCACCGGTGGCGCCTCCTCGACCTACGGCGCGGATGCGGTCGCGGGCGTCGTGAACTTCATCATGAACGATCACTTCGAGGGGGTGCGCCTCGATGCCAACCTCGGCATCTACAACCACGACAACCACAACGAATTCATCAACGCGCTGCTGGCCAAGAGAAAATTTCCCACGGTCCACGGCACGAACTGGGATGGCGCGAA
>DATMRA010000042.1:0-3138 GCA_035566535.1 Candidatus Acidiferrales bacterium
GTTTCGGCCGGGTCGACATCCTGGTCAACAACGCCGGGATCACACGCGACAACCTCCTTTTCAAGATGAGTGATGACGAGTGGGACGCGGTTCTCGATGTGAATCTGAAGAGCGTGTTCCTGCTCACGCGCGCAGTTCAACGCCATATGGTCGAGGCACGATACGGCCGCATCGTCAGTCTCAGCAGCCGCTCTGCGCTGGGGAACCGCGGCCAGGCGAATTACGCCGCCGCCAAGGCCGGCATCCAGGGGCTGACGGCGACCCTCGCCATCGAGCTCGGCCCCTTCAACATCACCGTTAACGCCGTGGCCCCCGGCTACGTGGCGACGCCGATGACGGACGCCACCGCACGGCGGGTGGGCAGCACTCCCGAGGACCGCCAGCGTGTGGCAGCGGAGAACACGCCGTTGCGGCGCGTTGGACAGCCCGAGGAGATCGCGTCTGTCATCGCCTTCTTCGCCAGCGACGATGCCGCGTACGTGTCAGGTCAGACGCTGTACGTGAACGGTGGAGCTCGGTGATGCGCACGTTCACCTCGGCTGATGAGCTCGTCGCGGCCGCGGGCCAGGATCTGGGTACCAGCGACTGGCACACGGTCACTCAGGATCAGATCAAAGCATTCGCCGATGCCACCGGCGACCATCAGTGGATCCACCTCGACGCGGAGCGTGCGGCAGACGGCCCTTTCGGCACCACCATCGCGCATGGCTTTCTCACGCTGTCACTCATTCCCATGCTCGCCCGCGAGGTGTACGAGGTTCGCGGCGCGCGCATGGTGGTGAACTACGGCCTCAACCGCGTGCGGTTTCCCGCGCCGCTGCCGTCGGGGTCGGACGTGCGCGCGCAGGTGACCATCACCGAGGTGACCGTCGACGGCGATCGCACGCAGGTGGTGTCGCGCGTCACGATTGCCGCGCGCGACGCCGCCAAGCCGTGCTGCGTGGCTGACACGGTGGCGTTCTTTTACTTCTAACTGTTCAGGGTCCGGCGACCGCGGCAGCCAGCACCCGCGCCACGCGCCGCGCCAGCTCGGGCGCGGTGCGAAACAGCCAGGCCGCCTCCGGCCAGCGCCGCGGGTCCAGCGACGCGCGCGCGGGATGCTCCCAGCTTGGCGATAGCTCACGATCCGGCGTGTCCAGCAGCACGCGCAGAGCGACCACCCGTGCGGCGCGCCCGATCAGCAGACCGGACTCCATGTCCGCGGCAACGTACCCGCTGCGCGCCCATCGATCACGCGCGTTTCCGGTAACAAGACGCTCCGCGGTCACGATGCCCCCGTTGATCACGGGCAGGCCGAGCGTCCGCGCTGCGGACGTCAGCGCCTGGACCCAGTCCGGGTCACACGCAACCCTCTCGCCGTCACCAAGCGCAACATCGCTGGCCACGACGACAGTCCCTGACGCGTGAGCAGAATCGAGACCGCCGGCCAGCCCGGCCGAGATCACCACCGGAGTCGCTATCTCGCGGTTCCACTGGCGCAGCGAAACGCCAGCTCTGTGGACTCGAAACTGCGGCGCGAAGCGGCGCACCGCACGCTCCTCCGTGCGCGTGGCCACCACGACGGTCGCGTCCTCAGCGAGTGGCGTCGTCACGCCGACGACCGCGGCCACAGCTCGCTCAGGCCGCGTACCCGTGGGTGCGGTACCAGGCGACGGCGTGTTCGATGGCCGGCAGAATCGGTGACGCGCGGTAGCCGAGCTCGTGCGTGGCCTTGGCGCTGCTCACATACATCTGCAGCCGGCCCATGCGCACGCCCTCGAGCGGAACTCGGGGGTCGGCGCCGGTGGCCCTGCAACGCAGCTCGTCAGCTGCCCCGGCCAGCGCTGCAACCGCAAAGGGAATGCGGACCCGCGGCGCGGCACGGCCCGCCACCGAGGCGATCAGGCGCCACAGCTCCGCGAGGCTGAGGTTCACCCCGCCGGCGAGATAGCGCTGTCGCGGACGGCCACGCTCGAGCGCGGCCACGTGCGCCCGGGCAACGTCATCGACGTCGACCACGTTCATTCCACCGCCGAGCGTTCCCCAGATCCTGCCTCGCATGACGTCGAGGACCATCCGCCCAGTCGGTGTCGGACGGTGGTCGTCGGCGCCCAACGGTGCCGTCGGCAGGAGGGTGATCACCGGAAGGCGCGCGGCGAGTGCGACGCGCTCCTGCAGCACCTTCGAATGGTGGTACGCGGATGCCGTGTGGTGGGAGTCCGCCCAGTCCTCCTCGGTGGCAGGGCCCGACGCTGTAGCCGGTCCCACTGCAGCGGAGCTGGATGTGACCACGGCGCGTTCGATGCCCGCGATGCGCGCAGCTTCGAGCAATCCCTCGGTCCCGCGGACGTTGACGTCCATGATGCGCTGGCGGTCGCGTGGTGCGAACGAGTACATCGCGGCCGTGTGCACCAGGTACCGACAGCCGCGCAGCGCGTCGACCAGCCCGCCGGGATCGCGGAGGTCACCGCGCGCGACGGTGCAGCCCGGCTGCTCGGTCACGCGTGCCCGACCATCGCGCGCGAGCGCTCGCACCTGGTACCCGTGGTCCAGGAGCGCGGAGAGGACATGGCCTCCGACGAAGCCGGTTGCTCCGGTGAGAAAGACCTCGTCGTGCACGAGTTGCGCGGCGCTTCCTGGCTCAGGCCGCCGGTGTCTTCGGGCGCAAGAACTGGCCTCGGACCGTCTCCTTGGTGGCTCGCAACGACTGCCGCAATGACGCGGCGGTGGCGATGACGGCCGTGGGCTCGTACCCGCAGTGCGCCATGCACTGGGAGCACTTCTCGTTGCGCCCGCGTCCGTATGAGGCCCAGTCCGTGGTCTCGAGGAGGTCCTTGTACGACGTCGTATAGCCGTCGGACATCAGATAGCAGGGGCGCTGCCAACCAAGCACCGAGTACGAGGGGATTCCCCAGGCGGTGCAGGAATAATCGACCTTACCCTCGAGGAAGTCCAGGAACAGCGGCGAATGATTGAGCCGCCACTTCTTGCGCCGGCCGTCGGCAAACGCCTCGCGGAACAGCCGCCGGGTGTTCTCGACATTGAGCCAGTGCTCCTGGTCCGGCGCCTTCTCATACGCGTATCCCGGCGAGATCTGCATGCAATCGACACCCACGTCGTCGTTGAGAAAGTCGAGCACATCGCGGATCGAGTTGGCGT
>DATMRA010000043.1:0-7525 GCA_035566535.1 Candidatus Acidiferrales bacterium
CAATTGCCCGTTGTTCTGGCTCATCGCGTCAGGATCCGTGAGGTTCAGCGTCACCGGCTGGTTGCTGATGGTGTCGGTGGCGGTGGCGTTGCCCATCAGCACCGGGGTCAACACGACATTGGATCCGCTCAACTGCACAGAGTCGACGGCTGGGAAAACGTTGTTGCCGTTCGCATCCAGCGTCGGGTTGGATGCTGCGATGAAGGTCATGCCGTTCAGAAACTGCAGGTCGTCGTAGCCCCCGCCGTGAGGTGTGGCTGGGAATTGGTAGGGCGTGACCGTGCCGCTGTTGGGATCGATGATGTTGAGCGCGGGGTTGCCGTCCTCGTTCGAGGTGGCCCACACCAGGTGGGTCTTGGGGTCGATACGGAGTCCATCGTTGTGTCCCGGCACCGTGTACTGATTGACGAGCTTGCCGTCCAGCGTGTAGTGGACGATCGTGCTGGTCTTGCCGTCCGAACCGTCCTTGGCCGTCACGTTCTGGAAGCCGACCCAGACGTTGGAGCCGTCGATCTCCACGCTGTCGGGATTCAAGAACTTCATCGCACCGCGCGCGAAGCCGGCAAAGACCGAGATGTTGTAGCCGGGTAGCCCTGGGTGATTGGCAACGACGGCATCGGTGATCGAAACCGCCGCGATCGCGCTATTGGTCGACGACGTCGTGCTCGACGAGCAGCCCGCCAGCGTGACGATCAACGCAGTGCCAGCGATCACCGGCGCGCTTACTCGCGTGGACAGACGCATCTGCTTCTCCGCCTCCATGTGCCAATTGCGATCGGGACAGGCCCGGCCGCAGCTCCATGGTCAGCATCGGCGGGTTAAGGGCAGGCTGTCCTCGGGTAGTGATTCGGGGTGTCGGCACATAACGTCGTCTGGTACGTTCACGACATGGCCGATTCTGTGATTGTGCTCGTGCACAGTCCTAGCGTCGGACCGAAAACGTGGGCCTCAGTTGCGGCGGAGTTGCGTTCGGCCGGCAACGAGGTCGTGGTGCCCTCGCTCTTGTCGGTTGCGACGGCGCCACCGCCGTACTGGCCGGAAGCGGTCCGCTGCGTAGGCGAGTCGTTACGCGACGCTCGCGACGGGGCGCCGGTGACGCTGGTGCTGCACAGCAACGCCGGATTGCTCGCTCCCGTCCTTGTCGACGGGCTTGATTCGCGGGTGGACGCGATCGTGTTCATCGACGCCGCACTCCCGGCACGAGACGGTCCGACCGCCATGGCTTCGAATGAGTTCCTTGCGTTTCTTCGCGATAAGGCCGACAACGGGATGCTGCCGCCATGGACTGACTGGTGGGCCGAGGCGGACGTCGCCGTTCTCTTCCCGGATGAGGACACGCGGCGGCAGTTCACCGCAGAGCAACCGCGCCTGCCCGTCGCGTACTTCGAAACCATGATCCCGCCCGTAGCTGGATGGGACCAGCGTCGCTGCGGCTACGTGGTGTTCAACGATGCATATCGGGAGCAGGCGTTGGATGCGCGTGCCCGTGGCTGGTCGGTGGGCGAAGTAAAAGGAGAGCACCTGCACATGCTCGTCGACCCCGCCGCAACCGCTGCGGCAATCACGGACGTCTTCACTAGCTGAGCCACAGGTGCATGGCCGCTTGCGCACGCCAGGGACGCCAGGACTCTGCTCGCCGCGCCAAGACAGCCGGCGTTGTCACTCTCGAGCTGAGGCGCTCCAGCGCGCGACGCAGTCCGAGGTCGGTGGAGGGAAAGGCGTCGGCAACACCCATACGCAGCGCGATGTAGTGCGCGGTCCAGTGACCAACACCGGCGATGGCGACGAGCGAGTCGACGAGCTCATCACACGGCGCCGCGCGATCAAGGTGAACGGCGCCGTCGCGCACCGCCGCGGCGAAGTTCCGTATCGCGGCCGTCCTCGCCGATGTGAGGCCAATCCCGTTCAGGTCAGCGCGAGCGAGCATCGCGGGCGGTGGAAATGTGTGGCTGAGCCCATACCCCTCCACATCAGGAACCGGCGTGCCGTGACGCTGGACCAGCCGGGCCGCGATCGTGCTCGCGCCTGCGACACTCACCTGCTGGCCGATGATTGCGCGTACTCCGAGTTCATACGCGTCCCACGTACCGGGCACGCGCAACCCAGGACGAGTGGCGATGAGTCGGGCGAGCAGAGGATCGGTGGCCAGGTGCCGGTTGGCGGCGTCGAGATCCGCGTCGAGACTGAAGATGTCGCGCGCCTGCTTGACAACGTGAGCCTCACCACTGCTCTGCGGCCCGTGTATGCGGAGATCCAACCACGTGTCGCCACCGGGCGCAATCTCCAGAACCGCCGGGTCACCGTCGATGGTGATTGTGCGCCGGTATTTCCCTCCGGCAGCGTGTTCGACGCCGTGGATGGCGCGCGCTGCGAGGTAGCGCATCATCGCCTCCCAGTCGAGCGGCGGCGCGTACCCGAGACGAAGCGCAGAACTCACAACAATCACTTCTACGCCGTTGAACATGCGACATGAGTGACCATTCGCCAGCCGTCTACGGTTTCACGTCCACGCCCATCGGGCAGGTGTTGCTCGTGGGCTCGAGGTCCGCGCTGATCGGCCTCTACATGGCTGACCATCCGCGTACACCGGCTGCGGCTGAAAGCTGGCTTCCCGATCGCGGAGAGCTCGACGACGTCCGGCGCCAGCTCGACGAGTATTTCAGTGGAGCACGCAGTGGGTTCGACATCATCACGCGGCCCGCGGGCACGCCGTTCCAGCGCGCCGTTTGGTCAATGCTCGAAGCGATTCCGTACGGGACAACGCTCACGTACGGAGAAATCGCGGGCCGGCTCGGCCGTCCCAGTGCGGCTCGAGCTGTGGGCGCCGCGAACGGACAGAATCCCGTCTCCATCGTCATCCCGTGCCACCGGGTGATCGGCGCCGGCGGCGATCTGACCGGCTATGGCTGGGGACTCCAGCGAAAGGCGTGGCTGCTGCGTCATGAACGAGAACGCGCGACCGTGACAGGCGGCTGACGCTCTCGAAGGGGCAGAGTCGCCTCATGCGCGCGATGGTCCTCAAAACCCCTCGCTCAGCGCTGACGCTCGAAGATCTGCCCGAACCGCAGCCGGGCGAGGGCCAGGTGCTGCTCTCGATCGCGGCATGCGGAGTCTGCCGCACCGACCTTCACGTGGTCGACGGAGAGTTGCCCAAGCCAAACCTCCCGCTCGTGGTCGGACATCAGATCGTCGGCGTGGTGAAAGCGGTAGGACCCGGTGTGCAGGCGCCAGCTGTAGGCGCTCGCGTCGGCGTCCCGTGGATGGCGTTCATGTGCGGCCACTGCGAGCAATGCCGGGCGGGGAGGCAGAACCTCTGCGTGAACGCGCTCTTCACCGGCTACACGGTCGACGGTGGCTACGCCGACATGACCGTCGCTCGCGCGGACGCGTGTCTGGCGCTCCCTGATTCATATACCGACACACAGGTCGCACCGTTGCTCTGCGCCGGCTTGATCGGCTACCGCGCGCTGCGATTCACCGGTGAGGCGAAGCGCCTCGGGCTCTACGGCTTCGGCTCATCCGCACACATCATCACCCAGGTTGCACGCTTTCAAGGCCGCCGCGTGTTCGCATTCACGCGCGCCGCCGACACCGGCGCGCAGGACTTTGCGCGAAGCCTCGGCGCTGAGTGGGCCGGCGATGCGCTGAAGCCGGCCCCTGAGCCACTCGATGCGGCCATCATCTTCGCGCCCGCCGGCGAACTCGTCCCAGCTGCGCTCCGCGCGGTGGGCCCCGGCGGTGTGGTCGTGTGCGCCGGTATCCACATGAGCGATATCCCCAGCTTTCCGTACTCGATCCTCTGGGAGGAGCGCGTGCTGCGTTCAGTAGCCAACCTCACCCGAGCGGACGGCATCGACTTCATGGCCCTCGCTCCGCAGGTACCCGTGCGCACCGAGGTGGAGGTCTTCCCTCTCGAAGAAGCGAACGAGGCCCTGGCGAAGCTGCGGCACGGCGAGATCCGAGGCGCGGCGGTTCTTTCTCTAACCTCGGCTTGACATAAAGTGTTATAGCCAGTATGTTGGGAAAGGCTACTCGACATACATAAGGAGGCGAACACGCATGGGCCTAGGAGTTGGAATCTTTCTGGTCGCGATCGGCGCGATCTTGGCGTTCGCGGTGAACGTGGATACGTCCGGCGCGGGGGTCAATCTGCACACGATCGGGCTGATCCTGCTTGCGGTCGGCGTGCTTGGCTGCCTGCTGTCGATGATCTTCTGGTCGTCGTGGGCGGGACCGGGCTACTGGAGCCGGCGCCGCTCGGTCTCAGGACCAGGCGGAAGCACGACCACCACGACCATCGACCAGTAGTTCTCTAGCGCGACTCCGCTCTCGGGCGGCGGTTCGGCTTCGTGCCGGCCGCCGCCCTCCATGTTTCTTGACCCCGACGACGCCCCGGGAGCAACATCGAGCACCTGCTGGCGGGCAGCCGGCACTTCACGAGGGAGCACAACATGGCTGAGTACCTGGTGCAGGTCGGCTACACAGCTGAGGCGTGGGCAGCGATGATCCGCGAGCCGCAGAACCGCCTGGAGCTTGTGGCGCCCGCCGCCGAGAGCCTCGGCGGCAAATTCAAGGAAGCCTGGATCTCGTTCGGCGAGTACGACCTCGTCGGCATTATTGAAATGCCGGACAACGTCGCCGCGGCCGCGTTTTCGATCGGCGTGACGTCGAAGGGCGCGGTCCGCGCGCTGAAGACCACCCCGCTGCTGAGCATGGACCAGAGCGTCGAGGCGATGGGACGCGCGCAGCGACTCGCATACACGCCGCCGACGAAGTCGCCCGCTGCGGTCAGCTGACCGAACACCGACTGTCGCGCGGATATCTGCTATCGTTCCGCGCGATGCAACGCAACGGTCGTCAGTACTTTTACTTTTACGCGGGGCCGGCCTTCTGGCTGCCCGCGCAGGTGACGACCTAGCGCGCAGTCAACCCAGGGCCGGCACATCAAACATGATGGGTCGGTCCCGGTGGCCCCCGCGGAGCGGCTCATCACTTCGCAGGAGGTCATCGCAAGGTGATCATCGAACCGCTCGTTCCGAGTTCCCCTCGACGGATTGACGCGCACCGCGTCGCCATCCGCGACGTGGTCTTCGGTGGTGATCGCGTCCCGGTCATCGCAGGGCCATGCGCCGTCGAGCCGGGCTACGTGGAGCACGCGCGCGTAACCGCGGAAGCGGGCGCGTCCGTGCTGCGCGGCTGTGTCTTCAAGCCACGCACCAGCCCGAGCAGCTTCCAGGGCCTGGGTGAGGCTGGGCTCGACCTGCTCGACGAAGCGCGCCGGCGCACTGACCTGCCGGTAATAGCAGAGCCTCTCGAGGTCTCGCACATCGACACGCTTCGGGGCCACGCCGACGCGCTGATGATCGGGGCGCGGTCGATGCACAACACGCCATTGCTTCGCGCGGCGGGACGCTCGGGCCTTCCGGTCGTCGTCAAGCGCGGTATGTCGGCGACGTACGACGAATGGCTTGCCGCATCCGACTACGTGCGCGCGGAGGGCAACGACCAGGTGATCCTCTGCGAGCGCGGCATCCGTACGTTCGAGACCGCCACGCGTAACACCCTCGACCTGTCGGCGATCGTGGTTCTGCGCGAACGGACCGATCTTCCGGTGATCGTCGATCCAAGTCATGCGGCCGGGCGCGCCGACTGGGTCGCGCCACTGGCTGTGGCCGCCGTCGCCGCGGGAGCCGACGGACTGCTCATCGAATCCCACCCGCATCCGGAGAAGTCCATGTGCGACGCCGCGCAGGCAATTGCGCCGGACCGGCTTGCGCAGATCGTGCAGGCCGCCCACCTGCTCGTGGCCGCGGTGCGGCCGGCGGATCCGACAACGGTTGTGGCGGCGCGCGCCGAGCTGGATTCGATCGACGAGGCGCTGGTACGGCTCGTCGACCGCCGCGCACGCGTGGTCGACCGGGTGGGGCGCATCAAGGCCGACGCCGGGTTGCCGGTCCGCGACCCGGCGCGGGAACGCGAGGTCATAGCGCGTGCGCAGCGGCTCGCGCCCGCGCTCGGGAGCGTGCACGCGGCGCGCGTGATGCGAGCGATGATCGAGGCCTGCCTCGACGCCGCTCGGGACGCCGACGACGAGGTCCTCGATGCGCTGGCGCTCGCAGAGGGCACCTGATGCACATCGAAGAGCTCAGCGATCTGTCGCTCGACCTTCCCACCGGCTACACGACCTTGCGCAACGCCTCGAAGGTTCTCGCCACCTACGGCATCAACATCGACGCCGTCTGCGTTCCCGGCGGCAGCGACGCGAGTTGCCATCTTCTCGTGCGCAATGGCGACCACGCCACCGAGGTGCTCGCGCGCCACGGCATGACGGTGCTCGCCACCCGACGGGTGCACGCGCTCCGCGTTCCCAACCGGCCGGGAACGCTGACCCGCGTCCTCGAATTGCTGGCCCCGCACGACCATCTCGTCGAGTTCATCTACCAGGCGACGGATCGCGGGCTCGTGCTCGGCAGCAACGACCCCGAGCTCGTGCTCCTGGCGCTGGCTCCGTTGCTGAAAGAGGCGACCGCCGCCTGAGTCAGCCGGCCGGAGCGCGGGTGATGGCGCCGAGGCTCGCCGGTGCGACCGTCGCGGCGTACTTGGCGAACACACCCGAGCGGTAGCGTGGCGCCGGTGGCGTCCAGTGCAGCAGGCGCGATGCGATTTCATCAGCGTCGAGCTCGACATCGATGCTGCGCGCGTTGACGTCGAGTCGCACCACGTCACCGTCGCGCAACACCGCCAGCGGCCCCCCGAGCGCGGCTTCGGGGGACACGTGCGCGCACATGAACCCGTGGGTGGCGCCGGAGAAACGGCCGTCAGTGATAAGGGCCACCGACTCACTCAACCCGGCGCCCACGATCGCGCCGGTCACACCCAGCATCTCGCGCATCCCGGGACCGCCGACCGGTCCTTCGTAGCGGATCACCACCACATCGCCGGCCTGGACGGCGCCGTCGCGCACCGCGGCGAATGCGGCTTCCTCGCCGTCGAACACGCGCGCCGGACCGCGGTGCTCCACGCGGTCGTTGCCCGCGAGCTTCACCACACAGCTGTCGCCCGCGAGATTGCCGCGCAACACGGCAATGCCACCGTGTGCTCGCAGAGGCGCGTGCGCCGGGCGGATGACATCCTGTCCCGGAGTCTCGCGCGCAGTTGCCGCGATCTCCGCGATGGTGCGGCCGTCGACCGTGCGCTCCTCGCCATGGAGCAGGCCGAGCTCGAGCAATCGCTGCATCAGCACAGCGAGCCCACCGGCCGCGTGCAGATCGGTGGCAACGTAGCGGCCACCGGGGCGAAGGTCGGCAAGAATGGGTGTGCGCGCGCAGATTGCGTCGAAGTCGTCGACGGAGAGTTGAACTTCCGCTTCCGCGGCGATCGCCAGCAAGTGCAGCACCGCGTTGGTGGACCCACCGGTGGCGGAGAACGATGTGATCGCGTTCTCCAGCGCGGCGCGGGTCACGATACCGCGCGGGCTCACCTCGTTGTGCACCAGCGACACGGCCAGCGCGCCCGCGGATTCCGC
>DATMRA010000044.1:0-3341 GCA_035566535.1 Candidatus Acidiferrales bacterium
GTGCAGGATGCGGCGACCGAGAAGGCCGAGGGGCTCCTGTCGAGCGCCGAAAAAATCGGCGAGGAGCTCGACACCGAGGTGGAAACCGAGTTGCTTCAGGCCCGCGAAGCAGGCCCCGCCATCGTCGACGAGATCAGCGAATGGGGCGCCGACCTCATCGTGCTCGGCCTCCCGTACCGGCAGCGCTTCGGCGAGTTCTACATGGGCAAAACCGCCCCATATATCCTCCGATATGCGCCCTGCCGCGCCCTGCTGCTACGCGAACCGCAGCAGCACGAGTAGGGCCTCTGGGTGCCTTGCGTATACGAAGGCGGTGCTGCGTCCAAACGAGAACGTAAGCCTCTGAAGCGTCGCGGTGGGCGCTCGCTGGCGGACGTCACGGAGGCGAGCCGGCACGGCTTGGAGCGCAGGGCGAGCCGAGTGCCGAGCGGCGGGACCCCAGCGGGGTTCCGACCGCGTACCGCCGGCGAGTGCCCGCCGTGACGCGTCTAGGCTTCGAGCGTTCCTGCAGCACCCACGCCGGCGATAGACGCCACCCTATCTTCCGTATCAAAACGCATGATGATCACGCCGCGCGTCTGACGGCCGGATATTCGTACCTGTTCTAGTGGAATACGGATCACCTGGCCGTTGGTCGAGATGACCATCAACTCCTCCGAGAGGTCGTCGACAACGCGCATGCCGACAATTTCGCCGATCTTCGGAATCGCCGTCTGGTCCACCGTGTACACGCCCTGAATGTTGCGACTCTTGACGGGGTAGTCCTCCATCGGAGTCAGCTTGCCGAAGCCGTTCTCGGTGATGACGAGCACATGCCCGCTCGGGTTGACGATGTCGAATCCAGCGACCTCGTCGCCCTTGCGCAGCCGCATGGCTCCGACGCCCATGGTGTCGCGCCCCATCGGCCGCACCTCCTTCTCACTGAAGCGTGCGCCCTTGCCCTGCCGCGTGACGACCAGCATCTCGTTGCCACCCGACGAGCGGCGCACCCAGTTGAGCTCGTCTCCGTCCTCCAGCTTGATGGCGATCAAGCCGTTGCGCCGTACCGCGGAGTACGCGGCGGCCGGCGTCTTCTTGATCTGGCCCAGCTTGGTCACCATCACCAGGTACTGCTCGTCGCTGAACTGCTCCATGTCGATCAGCGCGGTGACCTTCTCACCCTGGTCGATTTCGATGAGGTTGATGACGGGAATGCCCTTCGCCTGACGCTTGACGTCAGGGATCTCGTGCGTACGCAGGCGGAACACGCGACCACGGTTGGTGAAGAACAGCATGTCGCTGTGCGTGCTTGCGGTGGTCGAGTGCTCGATGTAGTCCTCGTCGGTGGAGCGGCGAGCTCCCACCACACCCTTGCCGCCGCGATGCTGCGCCCGGTACGTGTCCAGCGGCATGCGCTTCACGTAGCCGCGATGCGTCAGCGTGACGAAGACCTGCTCCTTGGGGATCAGGTCCTCTTCGTTCATCTCGAGCTCGTCGTGGCGAATCTCGGTGCGTCGCTCGTCGCCAAACCGCTTCTTCAGCCCGGCGATCTCCTCCTTGACGATGCCGTCGATGAGGCGCGGGTTGGCGAGGATGTCCTCGAGCCTGGCGATCTCCTTGATGAGCTCTTCGTACTCCTCGCGGAGCTTGCTGCTCTCGAGCCGGGTCAGCCGTCCGAGCCGGAGGTCGACGATGGCCTTCGACTGACGCTCGCTCAGCTCGAAGCGCTGCTCCAGCGCGTTCTGCGCAGCCTTCTCGTCCTGCGCACCGCGGATGATCGCGATGGTCTCGTCGAGGTTGTCGAGAACCTTGATCAGGCCCTCGAGAATGTGCGCCCGATCCCGTGCCGTGGCCAGCTGGTGCCGCGTGCGCCGCGTGATGACGTTGCGGCGATGGTCGAGATAGTGCTGCAGCAGCGCCTTGAGGCTGAGGACCTGCGGGCGTCCGTCGACGATGGCCAGCATCAGCGCACCGAAGGTCATCTGCAGCTGCGTGTGCTTGTAGAGGTTGTTGAGCACGGTATGCGGTCGCGCGTTCGCCTTGAGCTCGATGACGATCCGCACCCGGTCCGCGCGGCCCGACTCGTCGTGGAGATCCGCGATGCCCTCGATCTTGCGTTCATTGACGAGCTCGGCGATGGTCTGCATCAGCCGCGACTTGTTCACCTGATACGGCAGTTCACGCACGATGATCTGCTCGCGTCCGGACTTCGACTCTTCGAAGTCGACCTGGGCCCGCATCACGATGCGGCCGTGGCCTGTCCCATACACGTTGGCGATGTCCCGCGTGTAGATGATTCCGCCGGTGGGGAAGTCCGGTCCTCGCACGATGCGGATCAGGTCTTCAGTCGTCGTCTCGGGATCATCGATGAGCCGGATCGCCGCGTCGCAGACCTCGCCCAGGTTGTGGGGTGGAATGTTGGTGGCCATGCCGACGGCGATCCCGCTGGAGCCATTGACGAGGAGATTGGGCAGAAGCGCCGGCAACACCGTTGGTTCACGGACTCCGGGAACGTTGGCGAAGTTGGGGCCGAAATCGACGGTGTCCTTCTCGATGTCGTCGACCAGGGTCATCGCCGCAGCGGTCATTCTTGCTTCGGTGTATCGATACGCCGCCGCGGGGTCGCCGTCGATCGAACCGAAGTTGCCCTGGCCGTCGACGAGCCGATACCGCATCACCCACTCCTGGGCCATGCGCACCAGCGTGTCGTAGACCGCCATGTCCCCGTGTGGGTGGTACTTTCCGAGCACCTCACCGACCACGGCCGCGCACTTCTGATACCGCGCGCCGGCGGTCATGCCGGTGTCCAGCATCGCCCAGAGGATGCGTCGCTGCGCGGGTTTCAAGCCGTCGCGCACGTCAGGCAGCGCGCGGCTGATGATCACGCTCATCGCGTAGTCCATGTAGGACGCGCGCATCTCCTGCTCGAGCTCGATGGGATGGATGCGGCCGGGTTCGAACACTGCCATCAGATACTCACTAGGTCATTGACTTCGGCGGCATGCGGCGTGATCGATGTCGCGATCGCGCCGCTCACATCGCTGCGCGCGGCCCGGTCGGCGACTGCGATTGCGTTCACGATGGCCTCGGCGTCGGAACGGCCGTGCGCGATCACCACCTCACCAGCGACGCCGAGCAGCAGTGCACCGCCAGTCTTGCGATAGTCGGCACGGTCTCGGAGCGGGCGCAGCTTGGGCTTGAGCAAAGCGCCGCCGATTTTGCCGGTGAAGCTGGACCGCGCCTGGGCGCTGATCGACGCGAAGAGAAACTCGCCCACCCCCTCGGCAGTCTTGAGCGCGATATTGCCGGTGAAGCCGTCGGTCACGACGACGTCGGCCGCACCGGTGAAGATGTCCTTGCCT
>DATMRA010000045.1:0-2840 GCA_035566535.1 Candidatus Acidiferrales bacterium
AACAGCAGCTGGCCGGCAAGACCGCGTTCGTCACGGGCGGAACCGCAGGCATCGGGCTGGCGGTCGCACGGGCCTACACCAACGCGGGTGCCGAGGTTGTCATCGGCGGACGCCGCGACGATGGCGAGGAGATAGCCCGTAATGCCGGCTGCCGATTCGTTGCTCTCGATGTCGGAAACGAACTTGACGTCGCGCGCGCGTTGGCCGCGGCCGAACAACTCGTCGGGCCGCTCGACGTTTTGGTGCTTAACGCCGGGATCGCCCAGCCCTTCGTACCGCTGGAAGCGCTCACGGGCGACGACGCTCGCAGCGTGGTCGAGATTGACCTTCTCGGAGTCGTCTGGGGTCTGAAGCACGGCGCAGCGCATCTGCGCGACGGCGCCTCCGTGATCTTGACGTCCTCGATTGCCGCGGAGCTCGGCACGTTGACCGAGGGCGTCTATGGCGCCGCAAAGGCCGGGGTCGTAGCTTTGGCGCGCAGCACCGCGATCGAGTTGGGCCCGCGCGGCATACGTGTCAATGCCGTTCAGCCCGGTCCTACGGCGACGGAGATGAACCAGATGCCGGACGCGCTGTTCCGGCTGATCACCCCTCTCGGACGCAAGGGACAGGTCGAGGACCTCGTTGGCGTGTACGTCTTCTTCGCATCCGATGCCAGCCGCTACGTCACCGGGCAGGCACTCAACGTCGACGGCGGGCTTACGGCCGGCATCACGCCAGGGGTGTTGCGCGCCGTCGCCGCCAAGGTCTGGAAAGACGCTGAGCGGGCAGCCGCTACTGTCGGAGCCGAATCATGATCCGCGGCTTGCATCATGGCGCGATCGCGACCAACGACATTGAGCGGTTGTTCGCGTTCTACCGGGACCTATTCGGCCTAGAGGTCGTTCTCGACTACACGTGGCAGGATAACGTCGTCGCGGACCGGGTCACCGCACTCCACGGTAGCTCGGCGCGCAGCATCATGCTTCGCAAGGGTAACGCGTACCTTGAGCTCTTCCAGTATTTCTCACCACAGCCAGCGCAAGGCGACCCGGCCCGCCGCGTGTGCGATCCCGGGATCACGCATCTCTGCTTCGACGTTGTTGATCTGGACTCGGAGTATGAGCGGCTGTCAAAGGCCGGGATGACCTTCCACTGCCCGCCACAAGTTGTCGGACCAGGCGTCCGGACAACCTATGGTCGTGATCCCGACGGCAACGTGATCGAACTGCAGGAGGTCGCAAGCGGCGAGCACCGCATCGCTCTGCCGCCGCTTGCATAACCCGCAGAGCATGAAGCCAAATGCGCGCCTGAGGTTGCCGCCCGCCCCGGTGGATGAACCTGCGAATCGACCGCTGCGAGGCGAGCTTCGCTACGGGTTCGAGTTCGCGCGCCTGGTCTGTGATCCCACCTTTTTGCATCCCGGGCGTCAGGCGGATGCCCCGCCCGTCCTGCTAGTGCCTGGGTTGATGGCCGGCGACACCTCAATGGCAGTGCTCCGCGGGTGGCTGCATCGCCGCGGATCGCACACCTCGTCTGCCGGGATCCGGCTGAACATTGATTGCGCGGAGCGAGCGGTCGGGCGCCTCGAGGTCCCCCTGCGAAAGCTGGCTGAACGCACAGGCCGCCGCGTGGTGGTGATTGGGCAGAGCCGCGGAGGAGAGCTCGCGCGCGTGCTCGCCATCCGCAATCCGGACGTTGTGAGCACGCTGGTCATGCTCGGCTCGCCGGTGCTCGAGCCGCTGAACGTCGCGAGACCTGTGATGCGTGCACTGCGCTCCGTGGCGTGCCTGGGTGACTTGGGGGTGCCTGGCATGTTGTCAATGCAGTGCGCCGACGGGGAGTGCTGCGCGCCCTTCCGCGAGGATCTTCGGGAGCCGCTGACACCCGCCGTGCGCGCTGTTGCGATCTACTCGCGCAGCGATGGGATCGTCTCGTGGCGGGCTTGCCTTGATCCCTGCGCCCGCCAGGTTGAGGTCGAATCGAGTCATACCGGAATGTCGGTCAACCTCGCCGTCTACCGAGTCCTGGCCGAGATCCTGAATGAGGAGCTGGCATGGAGTGGATGAGCCCTACGGACGTGTCGTTTCTGCACATCGAGGGGCCCAACACCCCGATGCACATTGGCGCGGTAAGCATTTTCGAGGGACCGGCGCCACCGTTCGTGCGCCTCGAGGAGATGGTCCTGAGCAAGCTCGACGCCGTCCCCCGCTACCGCCAGAAGGTCCGCTTTGTCCCGCTGGCGCTGGGGCGGCCGGTGTGGGTGGATGATCCGCACTTCAACCTCGGCTATCACCTACGCCACAGCGCCCTGCCGGCCCCGGGCACGGAGGAGGTATTGCGCCGGACCGCCGCCCGGATCTTCGCCCAGCATCTCGATCGCAGAAAGCCGCTGTGGGAGATCTGGATGGTGGAGGGGCTGAGCGATAACCGCTGGGCGCTGCTCTCCAAGGTCCATCACTGCATGGTCGATGGCGTATCGGCCACCGACCTGATGACGGTGATGTTCGACGACAGCCCCACCCAGGCGCCGGGAGAGCGCTGGCAGCCCTCGCCCGAACCGACGAGCGCGGAGCTCGTCCTGCACACCTTGACCCGCCAGACATTCAATCCGTCCGAGCAG
The DNA here is from genome assembly GCA_035566535.1 of Candidatus Acidiferrales bacterium. Lineage (GTDB taxonomy): Bacteria > Chloroflexota > Dormibacteria > Aeolococcales > Aeolococcaceae > JAFARE01. The sequence goes on from DATMRA010000045.1 coordinate 2,603, forward strand.
CTACGGGCGGTGCGGGCAGCCGTCAGCCAGCCTCGGGCATCGCTGGCGCAGGCGCAGGCGCTGATGCGTGCGATGGCGTCGGCTGCAGGACTGCTGCGACCGCTGGGCGCGTCATCGCTCACCGGGTCGATCGGACCCCACCGGACGTGGAGCACAGCCCACGTGCACCTAAGCGACGTCAAAGCGATCCGCTCGGCCCTCGGTGGGACCGTCAACGACATCGTGTTGACGATCGTTG
>DATMRA010000046.1:0-2772 GCA_035566535.1 Candidatus Acidiferrales bacterium
CGCACGTTGTCGACGATGGCGCGCGTCTGCCGGGCGCTCGACGGGATACCACTGGCGATCGAACTGGCCGCGGCCAGGTTGCGCACCATGTCCCTCGATCAGCTCGCCAGCCGTCTCGACGACCGGTTCCGCCTGCTGACCAGCGGTAGCCGTACCGCGCTGCCGCGGCACCGGACGTTGCGCGCGGTGGTCGACTGGAGCTGGGAGCTGCTCACCGACGCCGAACGGATGGTCCTGCGCAGGCTCGCGGTGTTCTCCGGCGGGGCGAGCCTAGACGCGGCCGAGCGGGTCTGCGCCGGGGATGGGGTCGAGCAGGAGCAGGTGCTCGAGTTGCTCACCGCGCTGGCCGAGAAATCGCTGCTGCTCACCGAGGGCGACAGCGCACCGCGCTACCGGATGATCGGCACGATCAAGGAGTACGCGGCCCACCGGCTCGCCGAGGCGGGGGAATCGGATGTCGCGCGCCATGCGCATCTCGCCTGCTTCACCGAGCTCGCCGAGACGGCGGAGCCGCATCTTCGCCGCGCCGAGCAATTGGAATGGCTGGCCGCGCTTGAGGCCGAGCACGACAACATCGGTTCGGCGATGCGTGGTGCGATCGCGGCCGGCGGGGCGCACGCGGCCATGCGGCTCGCGGCGAGCGCTGGCTGGTACTGGTGGCTCGGCGGACATAAGGCTGAGGGCAACGAGCTGATCACCGCGGCCACCACCATTCCCGGCGAGGTGCCCGATGAGATCCGGGCCATGGTGTACGCCTTTGTCGTGCTATTCCTGAGCTCCGGGCGGCGCGACGAGCACCAAGCGGCGGAGTGGATACACGAGGCTTACCGGCTCAGCCAGCGCAGTCAGCACCGCAACCCGCTGCTGGGGTTGATAGCCCCGCTGGAACGCATGCTGCAGGCACCGGACGCGTTCTTGCCCGCGTGGGAATCAGTGCTGGACAACGAGGACCCATGGGTCCGCGCACTGGCCCGGCTGCAGCTCGGCAAGATGCGGATCGTGCACGGCCAGGGCACGCGGGATGCGGACGCGTATCTCGAGAAGGCGCTCGCGGAGTTCCGCGCGATCGGCGAACGGTGGGGGATTTCGTTCGCCCTGACCGAACTGGCGGACCGGATCGCCGTGCGCGGTGAGTTCGCCGGCGCCTGCGAGTACTACGAACAGGCGGTCGCGGTCGTCACCGAAATCGGTGCCATCGAGGACGTCATCCAGCTGCGGTCGCGACAGGCGCAGCTGTACTGGCTGCTAGGCGACGAGGACTCCAGCGCGGCTGCCATCGCCGAGGCGCAGCGGCGCGCGGAACGGGTCACCTGGCCGGATGCGCTGGCTGAGCTGGCCCTCTCGAAGGCGGAACTCGCGCGCTGGAACGGCGACGCCGAAGAGGCATACCAGCAACTCGGCGTCGCGACGACCATGCTGGGCGACGAAGCGGAGCAGGCGCACATCCGCGCGATAACACAAGACCTACTCGGCTACCTGGCCGACGATCTCGGCGAGGCCCGGGCGCACCGCGTGGCGGCCTACGAGGCGGCAACCGAGGTGGGGCACGCGCCCCAGATCGCGAAGGTGCTCGTCGGGATCGCGGACCTGGCCGTGCGTCGCGACCAGTACGAGCAGGCCGCACGGCTGCTCGCGGCGAGCGCCGGCGTGCGCGGACTGCCGGATCGTTCCCACCCGGATGTGGCCCGGATCGAGCAGATTGCGCGGCGTCGCCTCGGCGAAGCGCGGTTCGCCGAGGCGACGCAGGAGGGGACACAGGCGAGCTGGCGTGAGCTGGTCGAAGCTACGTTCGCTTGCTGAACGTGGCACGCGCCCTCACTTTGCTGCGCGTTGAATGATGATGTCGCCGTACCGCGTGCGGGCGTGGACCGTGACCTGGTTGTCCGAGGTGTCAGGGTTTTCCTGCGACGGAACGGAGTTGCGCACCAACCCTCGCTCGCTGTTGGCGTCCACGCTGGCCGCAGTGCCCTCGCTGATGCCGACCTCGATGTTTCCTGAGCGGTTCAACAGCTCCGCCTGACCGCGTGTCAGCCGGCCGATCCGAATGGCCCCGTCGGCAGTTTTGGCGGTGACGCTGCCGTCGGCGCGATCGATGTCGAAACCGCCGTGGCCACTGCTCAGATCGAGGTCGGCCGAGGCGTGGCCGATCCAGGTCTGCCCAGCACCCGAGCTCGTGAGCTTAACGGTCTCCTTGACCTCGCTGATCCGCATGGCGAACGCCCCGCCGTCGATGGTGGCGCGCTCGGCGATGTGGCCGATCGTGACCTCGCCGGCCGCGATGTTCGCCTGCAGTGCGCTGATGCGATCGAGCTGGACCTGACCCGATGCCATGTGCAGCTCGCACTCGCCAAATGAGCCGTCAGCATGAACACGTGAGTGCGCCAGGTATGCGACCAGGCTGGAGCCTGCGGGCAGGTCGATCGTGATGACGACCGAACCGTTCTTGTCCCCGGAGACGGTCGTCTTGACCGACAGCTGACCGCCGGCGAAGTCGACCTTGGTCTTGCTGGCCACCGTGACGTCCTTCTTGCTCGCCGTGTCGATTGGTTCGACTAGCACCACGGTGTCGGTCCGGTCGCTCGCGGTTACCCGCACCCGGGCACCGGCGACAACAACAGTGGCGGCGATCGGCCCTGGTGTGTCGAAAGTAGGCATGACAGTTCTCCTCTTGTCGTACTTGATCTGTTGACGTCACGCGCGCTTGGAGAACGTGGCACGCGACCACAGGTACCCGACGAGGGCGATCCCGGCGCACCAGGCGAGAGCGGCGGC
>DATMRA010000047.1:0-2213 GCA_035566535.1 Candidatus Acidiferrales bacterium
AGATCGTGGGAGATGATGACGTAGGTCAGCTGGTACTTCGACTGCAGACGGTTCATCAGGTTGAGAATCTGTGAACGGATCGACACGTCGAGAGCAGACACGGGCTCGTCCGCCACGATCAGCCTGGGCTGCAGTGCGAGCGCGCGCGCCAGGCCGATACGCTGCCGCTGACCTCCGGAAAACTCATGCGGGTAGCGGTCCATCGCACCTCGCGCGAGCCCCACATCGTTGAGCAACTCGGCCACACGGTCGAACTGATCGTCACGCGCGCCGATACCCTGGATCGCCATCGGCTCGCGAAGGATTGTGGCCACGCGCATCCGCGGGTCGAGCGACGCATAGGGATCCTGGAACATCATCTGCATGTGGCGGCGGCGAGGACGGACCTCGCGGGACGACATCGTCGCGATGTCCTCGCCCGCGATGACGATGGAGCCCGACGTCGGCGGCTCCAGGGCAACGATCATCCGTCCTGTCGTGGTCTTGCCGCAGCCCGACTCGCCGACGAGACCGAACGTCTCACCGGGCATGACGCTGAACGTGATGTCCGAAACCGCGTGCACGCTTCCGACGCGGCGGCGCAGGACCGCACCCTTGGTCACCGGGAATTCCTTGACGAGGTGGCGCACGTCGAGATACGGCGCCGCGCCGTCGGCAGCAGGAACATCGGACGGCGCCGTCGAGAGCGGCATCGTGGTCATACGGTTGCAGCCTCAGCGGGCGCCGGAGTCGAACCGATCCCGGCGGGGTGGTGGCACGCATAGCGGTGCCCCGGCTCGTGCTCGACGAGCGCCGGTTCGTCCGTGTGACAGATCTCGGTGTCGTAGCGGCAGCGCGCGGCGAAGCGGCAGCCGATCGGGGGATTCGCGAGGTCGGGAGGAAGTCCGGGAATGCTGTACAGCTCCGCCGACGTCTCCTGGTCGAGGCGCGGAATCGCTTCGACGAGCGCCTCGGTGTAGCGGTGGCGCATGCGCTTGAACAGCGTCGATGTGGCCGCCTCTTCCACGATCTTTCCCGCGTACATGACAGCCACGCGATCGGCGCGCCCGGCGATCACGCCCATGTCGTGCGTGATCAGCAGCACCGCCATGTGCAGTTCCCGGCGAAGTCCGTCGAGCACGTCGAGTATCTGCGACTGAATGGTCACGTCCAGCGCGGTCGTCGGCTCGTCGGCGATCAACAGGCTCGGCCCGCAGACCAACGCCATAGCGATCATGCAGCGCTGGCGCAGGCCTCCGGAGAGCATGTGAGGGTAGTCGTTGATCCGCTCAGCGGGACGGGGCATGCCCACCAGTCCAAGCACCTCGAGGGTGCGCGCGCGCGCCTCGGAGTCGCTGACGTCCCGATGGATGCGCAGCGCCTCGCTGATCTGGTTGCCGATTGTCATGGTCGGGTTCAGCGACGTCATCGGGTCCTGGAAGATGACGGCAGCGACCTCGCCCCGCACGCTGCGCATCTCTTTCTCGGAGAGTGGCACGACGTCGCGCCCGTTGAGCTTGATGGTCCCCTCGACGATGTGGCCGCCGGGCGGGAGCAATTTGATGATCGACATGCCGGTCATGCTCTTGCCACTCCCCGACTCGCCCACCAGGCCGAGAGTCTCACCGGGTGCGATGTGGAGCGAAATCCCATCGACCGCGCGAACCGTTGACCTGCTAAGCCGGATATGGGTCTTCAGGTCTTCGATCTCGAGAACGTTGGACATCCCCGTTCAGGACTATAGCGGGGCCCTGCTACGCTGCGCCGGTGAGCACGACCGCGCTGCGCCATGAGGAGGGAAGGCTCACCGGAGCGCGGGGCGTCGCCATCTATCACCAGACGTGGCTGCCCACCGCCGATCCGTCCGGCGTGGTGGTGATCGCGCACGGGTTCGCGGAGCACGGCGGGCGCTATGCAGGCGTCGCCGAGCGTCTCGTCGCCGCCGGCTACGCAGTGCGTGCCGCCGACCATCGCGGTCACGGCCGTTCGGGTGGCCGCCGCACCAGCGTGGTGCGTTTCGCTGACTACGTGGCTGATCTCAAGACGGTCATATCGACGTGCCGAAAGCAGTGGCCGGATCAGCAGATTTTTCTGATCGGGCACAGCATGGGTGGCCTGGTGGCGCTGTCTCTTGCCGTCACGTATCCGGAGTCGCTGGATGCGCTCGTCGTTTCGGCTCCGGCAGCGTGTCCGGGGGAGGTGTCGCGCTCGACAATCTTCATCGGGAAGGTTCT
>DATMRA010000048.1:0-6422 GCA_035566535.1 Candidatus Acidiferrales bacterium
GGCCGCCCTTGGTGGCGATCACCACGTCTTCGCGGCGGTACCCCTCGAGCGCCTTGGCCAGCAGGCGCTCGGACGCTCCGAAGCCGTAGCCCTGGGCGGTGTCGAAGAAGTTGATGCCCTGATCGCGCGCGTGCCGGATCGCGCGGATCGCCGCCTCCTCATCCGTCGCACCCCAGTCGCCGCCGAGCTGCCATGTGCCGAATGCGATACGCGAGACGTGCAGCCCACTGCGGCCAAGCCGAATGTGCTGAAGCTTTGTCGTCACGTTCTGCGCCGCCATAACGCACCTCCTGTGTGGGTATCAAGGATAGCTGCGACAATCGAGCGGCAATGAGCACAGGAGCGGCTGGCGGCACCGCGGCGCCATCCGCGCAGAGCACCGGCAGCTTCGGTGCCGCGCGTGCCGAGTTCGAAGCGATCCTGGCCCTCGCCGACACCGCCGAGACCCACGAGGTGCTGGCGAAATTGTGCCTCGTCCTCGAGGATCTCGAGGCGGCGCGCAATCACGCCGAAATCGCCTACCGCCGGTACAAAGCGGAGGGCAACTGGGCGCGAGCCGGCGCTGCCGCGATGATCGTCGTCGGCGTCCACAGCTGGACGGGGAATCTGGCCGCGGTGGGTGGCTGGCTCGCGCGAGCCCGCCGGATTCTCGAGCAGGCGGGTGACTGCGTGGAGCTCGGCTATCTCGAGGTTGCCAGAATCGGATGCGAGATTCACGACGTCACGACGCTGCAGGCAAGCGCCGACGTCGCGCTCGACGTCGCCCGGCGATTCGGCGACACCGATCTCGAGGTGCGCGCCCTCGCCGACAGTGGCCTGGCGCTGGTGTGTCAGGGCTTGGTCAGCGAAGGCCTGGCGCGCCTGGACGAAGCCATGGCGGCTGTGGTGGCAGGCGATATCGGCAACTATTTCATCGCCGGAACCTCCTGCTGCGCGATGCTCCACGCCTGCGACCGGCTGGGCGACCAGGAGCGCGCCGCAGAGTGGACCCAGGCCGTGTTCACGTCAGCGCGGGCTCGCTTCGGCGACCCACCCCCGGTGGTATTGCAGAGCCACTGCAGGCTCATCTACGGGGGCCTGCTGGCCGAACAGGCGAGGTGGGACGAGGCCGAAACCGAGTTCACCCGGGCGCTTCATGGCACGCTCGCGCTGCACTACCGCGCCGACGCCAGCGCGCGGCTGGCCAATCTGAGCATCCGCCGTGGACGGCTCAAAGAGGCTGCGGATCGCCTCTCGGGCTACGAGGACTGCATCGAGGTCGCGGAGGTGCTGGCTCGCCTCTGCCTTGCGCGAGGTGAGCCGGATCAAGCCGAAGCCACCCTGCGGCGCGCGCTGCGAGAGGTGAGCACCGACGTTCTCTCGAGCGCTCCACTGCTCGCACTGCTCGTTGACGTCGAGCTGGCGCGGGGCCGATCCGACGCGGCAGCCGCCGCGGCCGGCGAGCTGCGCGCCATTGCTGAGACGAGCGATGTGACGGCCGTCTGGATCCTGTCCGACCTCAGTGCCGGGCGCGTCGCCGCCACAACCGGCGGGGATGCCGCGATCCCTTTCCGTACTGCGCTCGCGCGCCTCTCGCGCGACCAGCTCCCCGTGCTTCGGGCCGACATCCAGCTCGAGCTGGCCAACGTGTTGCAGGAGTCGGATCCGCCGGCGGCGGTGGCCGAGTGCCGGTCGGCGCTGGCCATCTTCGAACGGGCGGGTGCGCAGCACGCGGCGGATCGGACCGCGGCGCTGCTTCGAAGCCTCGGCGTCACCAGCCGGAGCCGTGCCGGAGTCACCAACGACGCGGGACTGAGCAGGCGGGAGCGCGAGGTGCTCGAGCTGTTGCGCGAAGGGCTATCCAACGCGGAGATCGGACACCGTCTGTTCATCACGTCCAAGACGGCCGAGCACCACGTCGGCGCCATCCTCGGCAAGCTGAACCTGCGCACCCGCGCTGAGGCGGGCGTCTTCGCGGAGTCACAGAGGGACCGCTGAGCGGGTCGGGACCTGAAGGTGGGGAACGGATAGGGGAATCCCCCGATTCGCGCGGCTATCGACTGATGGATGATCGAGGTGCGCCGAGCAGACCCCATTCCACCAGGAGAATCCAGTGCAGCCGATCCGCATCGCCGACGAGACCTTTGTTCTTCCTTCGATCTTTCCGATCCCCGGCGTGGGGTTGCTCAATGTCAGTCCGTTGGTCATCCGCGCCGCAGAGCCCGTCCTCGTCGACACGGGACCGCCCATCTTCCGTGATGAGTACTTGGAGGCGGCGTTCTCACTGGTGGATCCGACCGATGTGCGCTGGATATTTCTGAGCCACGATGACCGCGATCACTCGGGCAACATCATGCAGCTCCTCGATCTCTGCCCGAACGCGCGAGTCGTCACGACGTTCGTGGCGGTGGGCCGGATGAGCGAAGAATGGACGCTCCCGATGTCGCGAGTGCTGCTCGTCAATGACGGGGAAAGCTTCAGCGCCGGCGACCGCACGCTGGGAGTTGTGCGGCCACCATTCTTCGACGCGCCGGGCACACGGGGTCTGTGGGATCCGAAGACCGGCGTCTATTACAGTGTCGATGCTTTCGGCGCCGTCATCCCCGCTCCCTGCGAGGAGATGGCCGACGTGCCGGAGGATGCGTACGAGTTCGGTTTCAACTGGTTCAACCGTGTGAACCATCCGTGGCACGAGTTCACCGACCAGGCGAAGATGGATGCACAGGTGGACCGCATCCGGAAGCTGGCGCCGAAGTGCATCGTCAGTTACCACGGGCCTGCGGCGCACCATCGCAGTGAGCAGCTGTGCGACGCGCTCTCTGCGATCGTCGGCATGGAGCCACTCGCCTTGCCGACGCAGAGCGACATCGAGGCGATGATGGCGGCGATGCCGGCGCACGCATAAGGCGCGCCGCAACGACTGATCAGAATCGGACGTTAGCGGCCCAAACTCGCACGAGGTCCGCGTCGCCGGACACGGTGATTCCCTCTAACCCGCGGCGGTTCATCGACCAGAGGAACAGGTCCGACGCCGTCCCCTGGAGCTCGCAGTCGCCGGCACCATCGCCAAGCACCTCGACGTGCTCACCGAGGCTGACGCGCCACGACGCGCCACCGTCGCTTGCAACAAGGCGCAGGACGCGGCCCTCGCCGCGCGGGGCGCTGGCCCGCAGCGCTGCGAGGCCCAACCACTCGTCCAGCCCGTCCATTGCATCGGCCGTCCCCAGCGGAGTGATCGGGCCTCTGGCTGACTCGGCGTCGCAACGGTGCACGGCCGTCTCGTTGGCCTGGCGGCGCGCCCAGAAGGCGAGCGCGTTGGGCCCGGGTCCCCAGAACCAGAAGGTTTCTTCGGGCGTGGTGCCTTCCAGTGCCTCCACCAGCCCGCGGCATCCCTCGCGATACCACGCGAGCAGCGCATCGCGCCCGGACGGGCCCTCATGGTCGCGCCGCAGCCGGGACTGAACCCGCTCGCGGACGATCGCCGCCGCCCAGCGGTGGACGTCGCCGATGTGCCGCAGCAGATCGTCAACGTCCCATCCCGGACAGCCGGGGACGGCGGCATCCATCGGCCCGGCCTCAGCCGCCCGGGCGAGTGCCTCCCCCTCGGAGCGGATTCGAGCTATCTGACTGCGGACATCCACGCGGCGCAGTTTCGCAGGGCCGGTCCCCGAGCAGAGTCAGGCGACGGCTGTAGCCCGTTTCCCCGCGCACTCCTCACAGAGCGTGCTGTGATCGGCGGTGTTACGCACGTTTCCGACGAGAGGGACCTCGGAGCTGACGAACCCAAACCCAATGTCGTCACGGCCGCAACCGGCGCAGGAGACCGCGTTCGAGACGGTGCTGTAGAAGAACCCCTGGTTGCCGATGATCACCTCACGGCGCGGGTGCGGAATGAAGCTTGACGCCGGCACGATGTGGCGTCTGCTGTTGCGCGGGGCGACCACTCCAGGCCACTCGGGCGTCGGATGGTAGCCACGGACGACCTCGAGCTGGCCGGTTTCCCCGTTGCGCCGCACCGCGACAACAGGGACGGGTATGCCATCGATGCTGCTGTGACCCGGGACGGGATGGGGGAGAGCCTGCCACTCCGCCGAGCCGCCTGGTCGCGTGCCGCCGCCGGGGTCGCGGCCCAACCGGCCGAAGAGGCGGCGCAACTCGCCGCTCACAGATGCATCGGGGATGGCCCGCTCATTTGCCGCGGTGGCTGCCGCGGAGGTGGTCAGGCTGCGACTTCCCCTCGGGAGAACCGTTGCCATCGGGGGTCACATGGGCTTCCTGCCACTCGACGCTGCTGAGCCGATCGGCGCCGAGGCCGGCGTCGCCGGCCGCCACCTCGCGCGTGTAGACAGACGCGTGTTCCAGCAGCCAGTCCTCGAGCGCCGTCTCGTCAATGGGAACGAGGGCGGCGACGGGCCTTCCGTTGCGGGTGACCAGCGCCGGGCGCCGGGTTGTTTCGAGTTCCTGCAGGACGGTGGCGGTATTGCGCGCGAGTTCGCGCAGCGTGACGGTCGCCATGGCCGAATCTTACGCCAATTGTCTGACAATTGTCTGTCACGACGGCAACGGCTAGATCTTGACGGAGCAGGCCTCGTCCGCCGGAAGCGCCATCGCGGCGGCGATGCGCTGCGGCATCGCGGTGATTCCGAGGGCCCCGAGCACGAACGAGGTGGTGAGCACTGTCCAGAGATGCGCGCGCCGTACCATGCCGTGTCCGCTGTGGGCCACCTCGAAACGGCAGACGGTCGGGGTCACGGTGCGGGCGCGCAGGGCGAATTCGCGGGATTGGGATGGCCTGATGCGTCTGTCATCGAGGCCGTGGGCGAACACCACCTGCCTGCCGGCCAGCTGGTCGACCGGATCGCTGGGCGGGCACCAGGGTGCAAGAGCGAGCACGGCGGCAATGCCAGGAGCATCGGCGGCCTGGAGGACGGCGCGCCCGCCCATCGAGTGACCCACGAGGCAGACGGGGACGCCATGCGCGCGGACCAGGTCACCGACGACCTTCCGGACGTCCTCGACCGGCGCGCCGTCGTTGTAGCCCGCCATGCGATAGCGCAGCTGTGCGACGAGGAGCCCGTCAGGTGCGCCGCGATGGGCAAGCGCGCGGGCAATGGGCACCAAGCGCAGGAGGCCCTGAGCGAAGCGGCTCGGTACCGCGGTGCCGACCTCCCTGCCGCCGTGCGCCAGCACCACGACCCCACGCACGTGCGTGGGGGGCGTCGACGTCACGACATACGGACGGTCGACGTCAGCTGCCTTGCTGTGTTTGCCCCGCATTGCGCGCGGCCAGCTTCTTGGCGGCTTTCGCAGTGGCGCTGGCTTTCGGCTTTTTCTGCTGCTTCTTGGGAGCGCCTCGAGTCTTCTCTCCCGCCATCGTCGTACCTCCATCACGCGCGTGCCGGCGCCGGACAACCCTGGTTGATGTTATCCGGCGGAGGGCTCCTCAATCCGGCGGCGTCGCGCGACCATGGACGCACCGCCGGCCGCGACCGCCGCGGCGCCGGCGAGCAGTGCCGCGCTTGGAGCTTCCGGCACCTGCGCGGGCGCAAACGGATCGCTGCCGGTTTGCTCGCAGACGATCGAGTCCGCCTCGGTGCGGAATGGGGCTGCAGCGAGTGCCGGCGGCACCAAGAACGGCGCCGGTCCGGTGGACACCAGGCAGTCGCCCAAATGGTTGGCGTTCGCGTCGCGCAGTGTCAGCGCGGGAAGGTTGAATTTGCGTTGAATCGTCGCCAGCCAGGACGTGTGGTCGTACACGGTGTGCGACGTGAACCCGCTCTTCCCCCACGGTGACACGATGACTGCAGGCACGCGGAATCCATAGATGGTGTAGTCATCGCCGTAGGTGTTCGCGACGTTGGGATGCGACCCATCACCTGGGTTGAGTGCGGCCGGTGGCACGACATGGTCGTAGTACCCCCCGTGCTCGTCGTAGCAGAAGACGAGGAGCGACGTCGGCCACACCGGTGAGCTCATCAACGCGTTGATGACTCCGGCCACGAACGTCTGCCCCACCTGGATGTTCTGTGGGTTCTCCTCGCTGCCATATTGGTAATCAGCCTCGACCATCACAACGGGCGGCAGGGTGCCGTTGGTGCAGGCCGCCTGAAATGCGGCAATGGTCGCTTGCGGACCGCCGAAAGGGCCGAACAGGTGCGTGCCCTGCTGCGACGCCGCCCAACCCGCGCCGAAGAGGCCTGGAGTGGGCAGTTCGCTGTAGTAGTCGGCCCAGCCGATGCCGTGGGCGTTGAGCACGTCGAAGATGTGCCCGTGTAAGGGCGTGACCGTCGGCGGTGGCGTGTCCGTGCTGACCAGACCTGCGGCTGTCCCGGCCATCAGGAACACACGGTTGGGGTACGTCTGGCACAGTGTCGAGCTGAAGTAGCGGTCGCACACTGGAAAGTTCTCCGCCAGCGAGTAGTAGAAGGGCAGGGTCCCCTCAT
>DATMRA010000049.1:0-3756 GCA_035566535.1 Candidatus Acidiferrales bacterium
TCGACTCCACGCTGCCGTTCGAGGACGACGAGCAGAAAGAGATCGTGATTGCCGAGCACCGCGCGCGAGTTGCGCCGCCTCCGCGCCAGCCTCGCTGCAGCAGCTCCACCAGCCGCGCCCGGCTCTCCTCCCTGAAAGAAATCGCCGAGAAAGATCGTCTCGACCTCATCCTGGGGGAAAGCCTCCAGCGCTTCTTCCAACCGCTCAATGTCGCCCTGCACATCGCCCACGATGAGAGTCGGCCGCTCGCTCACGCTTCCAGAATAAGAGCCGGGCGAGTTTCAACCGGCATGTTCCATGGTCTGAGCCCCGAACCTCGGCTGGTTTACGATCGAGGAATGACGGTCTCAGTCAACGTAGAGACTGTTCACCCGCGCAAGTTGGCCGCGGTGCGGCTCGAGGTCGCGCCGGGCGCGGTTGGCTCGGCGTGGGGGCCTGCGCTGGGCAAGGTCTGGGACTTCATTCGCAGCCAGCCGGGGCTATGGACTGACGGCCACAACATCTTCCTCTACCACCACTCGAAGCAGATGGGCGCGCCGATACTGTGCGACTTCGGCGTCGAGGTCACGCGCACATTTGAAACCGCGGGCGAGGTGTACGCGACCGAAACACCAGAGGGCGACGCTGTCGTAGCCGTCCACCGCGGACCGTACAACCGCATGAACGAGGCGTACGACGCGATCGACAAATGGATGGCGGCGAACCGCAGGGAGTCCGCTGGGCACTCATGGGAGATCTACGGCGATCCGACGCCGGATCCGGTCGACACTGAGACGACGGTCGTGCACCTCTTGAAGTAGCCGAACCATGTGATGGCGAGGTGGGCGTGTCTGTGATCAGCGCGCGACGCCCTTTGCCCGCGCTGTCGTCGAGTCCTCGCTGAGGTTCGCCTCTTCTCGCGAGAGGAAACGCTCGCGCCACCCCTCGCGCGGAGGCGTCGGAAAGCGCAGCTGCGCGTGAAGCCACTCGAGGTCTTCGAAGATGGTTGGACCAAACTCCGCTCGCCCGCTGGCGACGACTGACTGACCCAAGCTCCACCAGCCCCGGATTTGCGCTGCGAGAACAGCGTCGGTGACTTCGACGTCCAGATAACGGCGACGGACCAGGTACCCGGCGCTTTCGAGGAAGTTGAGAACCTCGCGGATATCAGTGACCGATTCCCGGCCTTCTCGAAGCGAGCGAGCGGCCCGGGCGCGTTGGGGCCGGAGCGCGTCCCACGAGCTGGTGAGCCAGCGGAAGTTCTCGAGCGCTTGCTGGCGTCGTTGAGCGCGATCCTGCGATCGGATGGCGAGTCCGGCGAAGAGGGCGGCCGCAGCCGCGGCGAGGGCAGTCAGCACACCGGTCACGACGAGCGCCGTATCCGTCATCGCCGCCAATATGAAGGATCGCGGTGACGTGTGGAGCACTGCCCGGCCAGTCACGTACCGGGTGCCGAAGAAGCGCGGTTCTTATTCCGAGTCGGCGCCGCGCCGTGTCTCACCAATCAGCGTCCGTGCGCGGTCGAGTTGCGCTGCGACGGAGCGCGGGCCGGGTTCCCCCTGGTGATCGCGACGCTTCAGCGCCCCGGCGATGTCGAACAGGCCGAGGACGTCGGGTTCGAAAGCGGGTGACGCCGCCTGCCACTCGGTGAGGGTGACGTCGGCAAGGGTGCGGCCGCTCGTTGTGGTGCGTCGGACCATCTCGCCGATGATGCGATGCGATTCGCGGAACGGGATGCCGCGCTGCACCAGGTACTCCGCCACGTCGGTGGCGAGCAGCGCTGCATCCGCGGCGGCGGAGCGCATGGTGTCCACGTTGAACCGCAGCACCGTCACCAGCTCCGTCAACACCTCGAGGGTCGAGCGGGTCACGTCGACGGCATCGAAGAGCGCGTGCTTGTCCTCCTGGAGGTCGCGGTTGTACGCGAGCGGCAAGCCCTTGAGCATCATGAGCAGTGCCGTCAGCGAACCGGCCACGCGCCCGGTGCGTCCGCGCGCGAGCTCCGCGACGTCCGGGTTCTTCTTCTGGGGCATGATCGAGGAGCCCGTCGCATGCGTATCCGGCAGCGAAACAAAGCCGAATTCGCTGGTCGACCACAGGACGATCTCCTCGCACAGGCGCGACAGATGGACCATCAACAGCGCACACGCGGCCGCGATCTCCACCGCAAAGTCGCGATCCGCGACCGCGTCGATACTGTTGGCGCTCATGGCGGCAAATCCGAGGTCGCGCGCGACCGCTTCGCGATCGAGCGGGAGTGTCGACCCAGCGAGCGCGCCACTTCCCAGCGGCATTACGTCGCACCGAGCACGCGCATCGCTGATGCGGCCGACGTCGCGCTGCAGCATCTCCACGTACGCCAGGAGGTGGTGCGCGAGCGAGACAGGCTGGGCGCGCTGCAGATGCGTGTAGCCGGGCATCACCGTTGCGATGTGCTCCTCAGCCCGGAGCAGCAACGCGCTTTGCAGGTCAGCGATCGCCAGCGTCAGATCGCGGCACGCACCCTTCGCATAGAGCCGAAGGTCGGTGACAACCTGGTCGTTGCGGCTCCGTCCCGTGTGCAGCTTGCCGCCGGCAGCCCCTGCGAGCTCGATGAGACGCCGCTCCACAGCGGTGTGGATGTCTTCGTCACCGGGTTGGAAATAGAAAGTGCCGCGCTTGATCTCGTCGGAGATGCGTTCCAACCCTCCAACTATCGCATCGTGCTCGGCCGGGGTGAGCACGCCGATGGCCTGCAGCATCGCGGCGTGCGCCACGGAACCGGCGATGTCGCCGGGCAGAAGACGCAGATCGACATCGATGCCGGCCGTGTATTCCTCCACGCCAGGCGCCGTCTCGTCGCCGAGGCGCCCAGCCCAGACCTTCGGCGCGGCCTCGTCAGCCATCGCCGCGGCGTCGTGTGCGCCGCTCGACCTTGAGCGGCGCTGCATCGTCCAGCGCGCCCTGCACGCGCGTCTGCGTGCGCAACGGCAGGCCGAAGAGCTCGATGAATCCGCGCGCCGCGGCGTGGTCGAAGCTGTCGTGCGTACGGTCGTACGTCGCCAGGTCGGGCTCGTACAGCGATTGCGGCGCCTGGCGCCCGACCACACGGGCATCGCCGCTGCCGAGGCGCATGCGCACCGCGCCGGTGACGTGCTCCTGGGTTGCGGTCACAAACGCGTCCAGAGCTACACGCAGCGCGCCAAACCAGAGACCGTCGTACACCAGGCGCGCCCACTCGTCTGCGATGCGCTGCTTGAACTGCTGGACGTCGCGCGTAAGCGTCAGCGCCTCCAGTGCGCGGTGCGCGGCATGCAACACCACTGCCGCCGGCGCTTCATAGATCTCTCGCGACTTGATTCCGACGAGCCGGTCCTCGACATGATCGATGCGTCCCACACCATGCTCGCCGGCGAGCTCGTTGAGCCGTATCACGAGCTCCTCCGGCGGCAGCGATACTCCGTCGAGCGACACCGGTACGCCGTGTTCGAAGCCGATCTCCACCACGACAGGCTCCGTGATCACCGTCTGGGTGTCCACCGTCCAAGCGAACACATCCGGCGGCGGCTCATTCCACGGATCCTCGAGCACTCCACTCTCGATGCTCCGACCCCAGAGATTGGCGTCGACCGAGTACGGCGACGCGTGCGTCACCGGCACCTCGATGCCGTGCCGCGCGGCATATTCGATCTCCTGGGGGCGGCCCATATCCCAGTCGCGCACCGGCGCCACGACTCGCAGCTCCGGCGCCAGCGCGCCCACGGCGACGTCGAAGCGCACCTGGTCGTTGCCTTTCCC
>DATMRA010000050.1:0-6467 GCA_035566535.1 Candidatus Acidiferrales bacterium
GGACCCGGTAGCACTCAAGCGCGAGGCCGCGCTCAAGTTCGGCGCCACCCACGCCTTCGCCGATGCCGCCAGCGCTGCGAAGAAGGTCGACGAGCTCACCTGGGGGCAGGGCGCCGACGCAGCGCTGATCCTGGTGGGCACCGTAGATGAAGAGGTTGTCTCGGCGGCGACCGCAGTGATCGGCAAGGGCGGCACCGTCGTCATTACCGGGTTGGCAGACCCAGCCAAGCTCACCGTGCACATCTCCGGAACCGACCTGACGCTGCACGAGAAGACCATCAAGGGGTCGCTGTTCGGTTCATGCAATCCGCAGTACGACATCGTGCGGCTGCTGCGGCTCTACGACGCCGGTCAGCTGATGCTGGACGAGCTCGTGACTCGCACCTACACCCTCGACGAGGTGAACCAGGGCTACCAAGACCTGCGCGACGGTAAGAACATCCGCGGCGTGATCGTTCACTGACGCGAGAGGGATGACCGCCGCTCAGGTCGCGTCTGGGTACAGCGCGGCAATCCAGATCTGTGCCAGCACCGACGCGACCGTTTCGGGGCGGGCGTGGTCGATCGTGACGCGTTCCGTCATGTAGGTGACGTTGAGGAGGATCAACGCGCGTGCGACCTCGCCAGGATTGGCGACGTTCGTGAGGCCCTGACGCTTCTCGCGACGGATGAGCGTGGTGATCTGATCGATGTACTCCTGGACGATCCCACCACGGAAATACTGCTGAGCAACCTCGTCGTGATGGGAGGCCTCGTCCATCGCCGCGAGCACGTCGGCGTGCCGGCTCCAGATCCGGACGACATCGCGCAACCCCTGCCGCAATGCGGCGACGCGGTCGGGGTTCTCACTTTCGAGCCAGAGTCGCGTGGCGGCGAACATCTCGCCCCCGATCCGATCGACGAGTCGCATGACCAGCTCGTTGCGGTCCTTGAAGTAGTTGTAGAAATTCGACCTCCGCATGTTCGCCGCCGCCGCGACGGCATCGACCGTGAGATCGCGGAAGCGGATCTCCTTGAGCAGCGCCTCCGCCGCGTCGAGTAACTCGCGTTCGGCGTCCTCTGGCTTGCGCCGTATGCGCCGCTTCGCGGTCATCGAAGTCAGCGTAGCGCCGGGAGCAGTAGTCGAACTTAATGACATGACGTCGACAATCATCGATGTGATCAGAGGATCCCGGCGGCCTTCGCGCCGGCGATCGTCTCGCGCATGGTCTCCGCCGCATCGTGGCGCGGTCGCCAGCCGAGTTCGCGGCGCGCCTTTGCGGTGTCCATGATCACGGATCGCCGTGCGACGTTGACCCAAGCGAGCTCCTGCGGGAGGAGACGCCCGAGCCGCGTCACCAATCCGACCAAGGCCTTGACCGCCAAACCCGGCATTGGGACCGTCCGCCAGCCGAGCTCGCGCGAGATATCCGTCATCGTGACCACGCCGTCTCCGGCGAGGTTATAGATGCCAGGGGCTCCGCGGCCCTCGATCGCAGCGAGGAGGGCGTCGGCGCAGTCGTTGTGGTGCACGAGCTGAAACGACGTCCCGGCGTCTGGTATCACCGGAGATGCACCCGGGATGACCCGGATGAGATCTCGTTCCAGCGGCAGGCGCCCGCCGAGCTGGAAGCGCTTGACGACGTCGTTGATCAGCGCCGGCGCGTCGCGTCCCCCGACGATGCTCGGCCGGAAGATGTACTCCTCGATGCCGGAGCCGTCGACCAGCTCGTGGAACAGCGCCTCGAGTTCGGCCTTCTGCGCCGAGTAGTAGAACTCCTCCGTTCCCCGTGGCATGACGTCCTCCGTCACAACCTCGGGATTGTCGGGGTGAAAGCCGTATGCCGCGATAGATGACGTGTAGACGAGCCGGCGCGTGCCCGCCGCGAGGCACGCCTCGAACACGTTGCGGGTGCCCTCCAGGTTGACCTTTCGGGTCTCCTCGCGATTGCCGAAGATGATGAATGCGAGATGCACCACGACGTCCGCGTCGGCGACGAGCTCATCGACCGTCGAACGGTCCAGCACATCACCCCGGCGATATTCGACCTTCTTCCAGCCGAATTCGGCCGGGTCGAATGGCCGTCGCGCCATGCCCAGCACACGCTTGACCTGATCTGAGCCTTCTAGGGCGGCAAGCAGCGAGCGCCCGACCTCCCCGGTGGGCCCGGTCACGGCCACCGTGAGACCTGTGTCGCGTGTCTGTGCATCAGATGGCTTTTTCGTCGGTGTCATGGTCGCCGATGGTAGGCCCTTAACGACACAGTGTCAATAACTAATGACACTGTGTCGTTAGATATTGACACTGTGTCATCAAGGGCTTAGGGTCCTCGTAGCGAAACGTGGAGGAGACCTGAACGTGATGCGAAGACTCAACGGCGTCGACGCACTGATGCTGTACCTCGATGGAGGCAGCGCCTACAACCACACGCTCAAGATCAGCGTGCTCGACCCGTCGACAGACCCCGACGGCTGGTCGTGGCCGAAGGCACGGCGGATGTTCGAGGAGCGCGCCCACCTGCTTCCGGTCTTCCGTCTGCGGTACCTGCCGACGCCGCTGGGCCTGCATCACCCGATCTGGGTCGAGGACCCCGAGTTCGACCTCGACGCGCACGTGCGCCGGGTCGTGTGTCCCGCTCCCGGCGGGATGGAGGAGTTCTGCGAGCTGGTCGAGCAGATTTACGCCCACCCGCTGGATCGCGACCGGCCGCTGTGGCAGGTCTGGGTCGTCGAGGGCCTCGAAGGCGGTCGCGTCGCACTCGTGACGCTGCTGCACCATGCCTACTCCGACGGCGTCGGCGTGCTGGACATGCTCGCCGCGTTCTACAACGACACGCCTGATGATGCCGCGGTGGTTCCGCCCCCGTGGGCGCCGCAACCGCTGCCGTCGACAAGGCAGCGACTGGGTTGGGCGCTACGAGACCTGCCCTCCAGGCTCCGCCGGGTCGCGCCGACCGCACGGGCCCTGCGCGATCGGGTGCGCATCGAGCGGGACTTCGCTAAAGGCGGCGATCGGCGCGTCCCGTCCGCGTTCGACCGCTCCACGCCGCCGGGCCCGTTCCAGCGCGGGCTGTCGCGCAGCCGGCGGTTTTCCTGCGAGACATTCCCGCTCGCCGACGTTCGCGTGGTGAACAAAACGCTCGGCGTCACGATCAACGACGTCTTCATGGCGTGTGTCGCGGGTGGCGTTCGCCGCTATCTCGAGCGTTCCGGCTCACTGCCCGACGAAGCGATGGTGGCCACGATGCCGCTGGCGGTCACTCCAGCGGCCGAGCGCGCCCACCCGGGCAACTACTCGTCGGTCGACTACGTCTGGCTGCAGGCTCAGATCGCCGACCCGCTCGAGCGATTGCGCGCGACAAGCGTCGCCGCCGAGGCGACGAAGCAGCACTTCGCCCAGACCAAGGACGCCGACGTCGGCGCGGTGATCGAGCTGCTGCCCGAACGCGTCATCTCGGCCCTTGCCCGTGCCAATGCGCGGACTAAGGGCCGCTTCGACACGTTCAAGAACGTGGTCGTGTCCAACGTGCCGGGGCCGCGTGAACCGCGGTACCTCGGCCGGTGGCGCGTCGATCGGTGGTTCTCCACCGGGCAGATCTCCCACGGTGCGACGCTCAACATGACCGTCTGGAGCTACTGCGACCAGTTCAACCTGTGCGTCCTTGCCGACGCCGTCGCTGTTCCCGACACGTGGGAGTTGGTCCGCGGCTTCCGGACCTCGCTCGACGAGTTGCTCGCGGTCGCCCGCGCGCAGGTCACAGCGAGCCCCTCCGGCCCCTCCCCCGCACCTTCGACCACAGGGACGCCGGCGCACTGATGTTGTTCGATCCGCCCGAGAACAAGCGGGCAGTTTCACCGGCCTGAATGCTCTTGCAGCACTCGTCCACAACCACAAGGAGATTGCTACATGACCCGCATCAGCCCGACCGATCTGCCATTCCTGCTGCTGGAGAAAGCCAACCGGCCAAATCACATGGCTGCCTTCACCATCTTCCAAAAACCAAAAGGACAGGAGTCTTCGTTCGGGCCGCGTTTGTTCGACGCATATCGGCATAGCCAGGCGGCCAAGCCCTTCAATCACAAGCTGAAGTGGCTGGGCAGAGATGTCGCGGCGTGGGAAACCGTTGAGCCGGACATGCAATATCACATTCGGCACATCGCCCTGCCCGCACCGGGTTCCATGCAGCAGTTTCACGAAACGGTCTCGTTCCTGAACACCAGCCTGCTCGACCGGGGACACCCGCTCTGGGAGTGCTACATCATCGACGGGATCGAGAATGACCGGATCGCTGTCATGATCAAAGTGCACCACGCGCTCATCGATGGTGAAGGTGGGCTCCGCGCGATGCGCAACTTCCTGAGCGATTCACCAGACAACAAGACGCTGGCCGGTCCCTGGATGTCGTTTGAGAGCGCTGACAGGCCACGCCGGACACGCCCCATCGTGTCGCGGAGAGAGCGACTGCAAGGCATGCTCAGCGGACTGAGCAAGCTGCCTGGAGACGTTCTCGGCGTGGGTGTAGACGTGGTAGACCTTGGCGCGCAATCACTGAACCTGAAGTCGCGCAAGGCATCCCTGCCCTTCACGGCGCGACGTACTCTCTTCAATAACACGCCGAAATCAGCGGCGCGCGCCTATGCGGACGTAGAGTTGCCGCTCGCCGACGTAAAGGCCGTTGCCAAGGCGACCGACACCTCCGTCAACGATGTGGTCATGACCATCATCGACGATGCCCTACATCACTACCTCGGCGAACACCAGGTTCCCACCGACCGGCCTCTAGTGGCTTTCATGCCCATGTCGCTGCGTGACAAATCGGGCGGGGGTGGGGGTAATCAGGTGAGCGCCGAACTGATCCCCATGGGTACGCCCGAGGCGAGTCCCATTGAGCGCCTTAAGGAAATAAGCACAGCGACAACGAGTGCGAAGGACAAGGGGCGCGGCATGCAAACGACGTCGCGCCAGGCCTATGCGCTCTTGCTGCTGAGCAGCCTGACCCTGTCGGATACCGTGCCCGGACTCGGCAAGGCGCCGAGCGCCAACCTGGTGATATCGAACATGAAGGGGCCGACCGAGCAGCTCTACCTCGCCGGTGCGCCGTTGGTTGCATTCCATGGCCTGCCCATCGTGCCGCCCGGCGCCGGACTCAACGTCAGCTTTGCAAGCTTCAACACCGAGCTGTGCATCGCCATTGGCGCGGCGCCGGAAGCAGTCCACGAGCCCTTCCGGCTTGCCGAACTCATTGAACAGGCATTCCCGGCGCTCCAAATTGACTCTGGCGCAACGAGTCCAACAACGGCAGGTCGCCGCCCAAGCTTGCGTGATCAGAACGTCAACCACACAACACCGAAGTCGAGAACCCCATGAAGAACATTGGCTCCATGCTCAGACAACGCGCAACCGTTTCTCCGCTGCTCGAGGCCTACGTCGAGCCATCCACCAACGTGCGCATGAACTACGCAGAGATGAACGCACTGGCGAACCGGTGCGCCAACCTGCTCACCTCGCTCGGGATCGGCAAAGGTGACCGCGTGGGATTACTGATGCCCAATAGTGTCGAGTTCTGCTGCCTGTTCTATGGCGCAGCCAAGATCGGGGCCGTGGCGGTCCCCCTCAACACACGCCTTGCGTCGCCTGAGGTGGATTTCATTCTGTCCGACAGCGGCAGCAAGGTAGTGATCTACGGTGAACCGTCGGCGACGGTAGTTGACGCCATCAAGGCGGATACCGACTCTTCCTGCACCGTCACCGACTGGGTACCGGCAGCGGACAGCATTGATTCTCTGCGCGAACGCCTGAAGGCCGCGGCTGCCAACGAACCGGCCGGCGAATTCGGCGGCGCCGACAACTTATTCATCATGTACACATCGGGAACCACCGGACATCCAAAGGGAGTGGTGCATACCCACGACTCGGTGCACTCGGCCGCGAGTTCATGGTGCTCGACCATTGATGTGCGCTACCAGGACCGCCTACTGCTACCCCTGCCGATGTTCCACGTGGCGGCATTGACGACGGTCATCTTCTGCGCCATGCGCGGCGCCAGTCTGATCTCGATGCCACAATTTGATGTGATGAAGGTGTGGTCACTGATCGTCGATGAGCGGGTTTCCATTGGTGGTGCCGTGCCGGCGATCCTCAACTTCATGCGCCAGGTGCCCCAGTTCGCCGAACTCAACGCGCCTGACTTCCGCTACTTCATCACCGGCGGTGCGCCCATGCCGGAGGCGCTGATCAAGATGTATGCCGCCAAAAACATTGAGGTAGTACAGGGTTACGCGCTCACCGAATCGTGCGGTGGCGGCACCCTGCTGCTCAGCGAAGACGCGCTGCGCAAGGCCGGCTCGGCCGGACGCGCCACCATGTTCACTGACGTTCGCGTGCGCAGTGACGATGGCGTGATCAGCGAACGGGGCGAAGGCGAAGTCGTGATCAAGTCCGACATCCTGCTCAAGGAATATTGGAATCGCCCGGATGCCACACGCGG
>DATMRA010000051.1:0-2054 GCA_035566535.1 Candidatus Acidiferrales bacterium
TGCTCGCGGACAACGCGCTGGCCGAGATCGTCGTGCTGCTCGACCGGCGTCCGGTCGGATACGTGCAGCAAGAGGACATCCTTGACCGGCTGGTCGCCGGCGACGTGGTCATGTCCGGCAGTGACTTCGCCATGCGTCCGCCGGCCACGGACGTCTTGGCCCGTGACGTGCTGCGCCAGCCCGCGTTGCTGGTCGACGAGTACCAGCGCGCCAGCGAGGTGATCTCGCTCATGGCCCACAACCAACGACGCCTCGCCGTGGTGATGCACGAGGACGAGACACCCGTCGGCATGTTCACGCCGCGGGAGGCCGCCGCGCGGGCCGCGGTCATGCTTGCGAGTGAGGAGCGGGCGCATGCCTGAGCTGGAAGCGGTTGCCGATGTCCTCGGCGCTGAGTGTGATCCGGACGACACCCTTGCCGACGTGCTCGAGACGCTGCGCGTGCAGCATCCTGTCCCGCTGCTCGTGACGCGCACCGACGAGATCCTTGGCGCGGTCGGTCTGGAAACGGTGATCCCCGCGTTCGGGCATCTCGCGTCGACGCGGGTGGGCGACGTGATGCGTGCCGTGCCACGGATGGACCTCGGCGAGCGCGTGGAAAAGGGCGCGGCTGCGATGCGCAGCGAGGGCAGTGACGCGCTGGTGGTCACAGCCCTCGACGGCGGCATCTTCTCGCGGCGCAGCCAGCCGGCAGGCATGGTCAGCTCCGCTCAGATTCTGGCCGCAATTGGCAAGAACGTGGTCGACAAGGCGCCGATGAAGATCCTGCGAGGGCATCGCGATCTTGGGTTCAACGTGCCGATCACGCCCTGTCAGCGCAACTGTCCAATCCGGCAGGACATCGCCACCTACATCGACTACGTGAGCCAGGGACGTTACGTCGATTCCTGGTCAGTCATCCACGAGACCAATCCATTCCCGAGCATCCTCGGCCGCCTGTGCAACCACCCGTGCGAGACCGACTGCAAGCGCGGCTGGGATGCGGGCGAGGAGCCGGTGACCATCAAGTCCATCAAACGGTTCTCCACCGACTTCGCCTTCAAGCAGGGGCTGTGGATCGATTACAAGATCGCCGCTGCGAAGGGCAAGCGCGTCGCTGTGATCGGCGGGGGGCCGGCCGGACTCACCGCGGCGCTGGACCTGCGCGTGCAGGGCTATGACGTGGTCGTCTACGAGCGCGAGGCGAAGGTGGGCGGGCTGCTGAGCACGTCGATCCCGCCGTTCCGCTTCGACCATCGCCAGTTGCAGTGGGAGATCGACATGATCCTCGCCACCGGCATCGAGGTGCGGACCAACAGCAACATCGGTTCCGGTGACGACGACATCAAGGTGAAGGATCTGCTCGACGAGTACGACGCGGTGTTCCTGAGCATCGGGATGATGAAAGGCCGGATCCTGCCGATTCCGGGAAGCGACCTGCCCCAGGTCATCGATGCGATGAGCTTCCTGCGTGAGGTGTCGTACGACCAGATTCCCGATCACTTCCCCATGGGTGGACGCGTTGTCGTCGTGGGTGGTGGCGCGGTGGCCACCGACGCGTGCCAGACGTCGATCAAGCTCGGCGCCCGCGAGGTGTGGATGGTGGCGATCGAGCCCGAGGATCGCCTGCCCGCCTTCGGCAACGAGCTGCACGAGGCGAAAGAGATCGGCCTGAAGATCCACAGCGGCGTCATCGTCAAAGAGATCCTGAGCGACAAATACGGCAACGTGAGTGCCGTCGCATTCGCGCCATTGCACGACCTGCAGTTCGACGAGCTGTCCGGCAAGCTCATCTTCTCGTCGGTGAAGGAAGACGAGGGCGCCGAGCGCTGGGTGGTGGGCGCCGACTACGTGATCTTCGCGTCAGGCCAGATCATGGAGCGGCCCGATGAGACAGTCCCGGTCACGCAACGTGGCCTGGTGGCGGCGGACCGCGGCGGCCATTCGTCGGTGCCGAAGCTCTTCTGCGGCGGCGACTGCGTGCAGGGACCGTCCTTCATCGTCGACGCCTGCGGCTGGGGCCACCGCGTTGCGCGCGCCATCCGCGAGTTCCTCGGCGAGGACATGGAGGCCGC
>DATMRA010000052.1:0-12299 GCA_035566535.1 Candidatus Acidiferrales bacterium
AGCCCTGACAACTCAGGGACGGTGACGCTGATCGCGAATTACATCCCGCTCGAGGGGCCAGATGGCGGCCCCAACTTCTACGAGTTCGGCGACGACGTCCTGTACGAGATCAACGTCGATAACGACGGTGACGGCGACAAGGACGTCTCGTTCCGCTTCGAGTTCACCACCGAAGTCCTGAACCCTGAAACGTTCCTGTACAACACCGGGCAGATCACCGGCCTCAACGACTCCCATTTCAACCGGCGCCAGTTCTACACGGTGAGTCGCGTGCACGGAGATGACGTCCAGGTGCTCGGCTCGCACCTTGCTTCACCTCCCGTGAACATAGGCCCGCGCTCGACGCCGAACTACGGCAACCTGGCGAACGCGGCAATCCATACGCTGGCTGGAGGCGTCAAGGTCTTCGCGGGTCAGCGGATCGAAGGGTTCTATGTGGACCTCGGCTCCGTGTTCGACCTTGCCGCGCTGCGACCGTTTCAGAGCCTGCATCTGATCCATCCGCCGCTCAACGCGGACGGCGTTGACTCGACCAAGGCGGTGAATGTCCACAGCATGGCGATCCAGGTGCCGAAGTCGTGGCTCACCCACGACGGCTCGACCCCCACCAGCGTGACCGGTTCCAACTCAACCATCGGTGTATGGGCGGCTGCCTACCGGCGCAAGAGCCATGTGCGCGGCGACGACATCGAGTCGGGGCCCTGGGTGCAGGTGTCTCGGATGGGCAACCCGCTGTTCAACGAAGTCATCGTGCCCATGGGTAAGAAAGATCGCTGGAACGCGGTCCCGCCCAGCGAAGACAACGATTTCCTTAAGTATGTGCAGCATCCGGAGCTGGCTAGCTTGCTGCCCGCCCTGTACCCGGGCGTCTTTACCAAGCTGGCCGCCTACACGAGTCCGCGCGCGGACTTGCAGGCGATCCTCCTTACCGGGATACCGACCGGGGTCATCACCGGATTCCAGAATTTCACGGGACCGAAACCGGCGGACATGTTGCGGTTGAACATGGCCATTCCGCCCACCACGGTGAGTCCGAACCCGCTCGGCCTCGTCGCAGGGGATGCGGCCGGCTTTCCCAACGGGCGGCGGGTCTTCGATGACGTCGCAACGGTGGAGGTCCGAGCGATCGCCGGGTTGACGATCCCATTTGTCGACCCCACTCACTTCCCATCGGCCGACGCCGCCGCGGCGCTCGTCTCTGACTTCACCTCGGCGCAGGTCGCGGCGATCGTCGGCAGCGCGCGCTACCAGTCGTCGTTTCCGTACCTCGGCAATCCGAAAGACGGCTTCGACAATCCGTCGTAAGGAACATGCGGTGCAAGCCGGTCCGAGAGCGTTCTCGGACCGGCGTCACACCATGCAAGGCACAGCGATGACATCCGCCGCTGTCCGGTCCCGATGAGTGAACCGTCCGTCGACTTGAGCCGCCAGGCAGGCGTCGTCCTCGACATTGGTGATGGCGTGGGCGCCCTGGTCATCCGAACCAGTGAGGACCTGCGCGGCATGGAGATCGAGGTCAGTCCACGCGGAGACGACAACGCGCGTCAACACGTCGAGGTGCATGAGCGCAGAGTCGGAGACAGGGCGGTGTTCGCTGCGGTGTTTCCCGGACTGAGCGCTGGGACCTACACGATATGGCGCGCTCCGGAGGAACGCTGGGGTGAGGTCGTGATCCGCAGCGGTCGAGTCGAGGAACTCGACTGGACGTAACCAGCCGCGCTGGTCGCGGCTGACGTGCCACTGCAGCAGCAGCGGTTGATAATGCGGCCATGGCACGCACCGCGGCATCGCGCCGGCCGAACGCTCCGAAGAACCGGCGTCTGCCGGGGTGGGCCGGCCAGGTTCCCGGACCAGGGGATCCCCTCCCCGACCAGATCGAGCAGTTCCTCGACTGGCTGCGTGTGCAGCGAAATCGTCCGGCCACGACGGCGCGTGCGTATCGACAGGATCTGGCCAAATTTGTCGCATACATGCGGACCAGGCCCATCGCCGATGACCTGTGCGCTGCGATCGACCGATCGGTGCTGCGGCGCTACCAGATCGAGCTCGCCGACGTCCTGCCGAACCCACGGAGCCGAGCGCGCGCGCTGGTCGCGCTGCGCCGCTTCCTGGCGTACGCATACGACGAGGGCTGGATCGCGCCCGAGCTCAGCCGCCAGGTGATGGTGCCGCGGTATGTGGTCGGCGATCCGCACCCGGTTCCCACCGCCGACGTGCCCAAGCTCCTGGCTGCGCTGCCCACTCATGGTGTGCGCGACCTGCGCGATCGTGCGCTGGTGCACCTGTTGATGAGCACGGGCTGCCGGATCTCCGAAGCGTGCGCGTTGAACCGCGGCGACGTCAGACCGGAGGGCTTTCGCGTGCTCGGCAAGGGCGGCAAGCACCGGACGGTGTACTGCACCGACGACGCTCTGGCAGCGGTGCGAGACTACCTTGCGGCGCGCGGACCCGACCCCAGCGATGCTCTGTTCATCAGCGTAGCTCGCGCCGATATGCCGCGGGGCAAGGCGCTGCCAGGGAACCGCCTCACACCCGATGGCGCGCGCCATGCCCTGACTGAGCTTCGCCGCCGAGTGGGCGCCGACCCGGCACTCTTCGCCGTCATCCGTGAGCTGCGCAGCCCTCACACCGCACGGCACACGGCAGCCACCACGCTGCTCGAGGCAACCGACGGCGACGTGCGCCTCGTGCAGGAGGTGCTGGGCCACGCCACACTCGAAACACTTCGTGTGTACACGGAGATCACCGACCGGCGCAAGCGCGCTGCGTACCAGCGGCTGGGCGTCTACCTCAAGGAGGTTGCCAACCGCTAGCGTCGACGCTGGTCAAGGCAAGATCCTCCGAAGACAACCAGAGAGATGATGCTGGCCTGGAGTGGGCCAATCTCGCCCGCCAAAGGCGAAGAAGGCGTCCGACGACCGGTTTCGCTGTGCAACGACGGCCTGCCTGCTACCCTCCCGCAGGAGCTGGTCAGGTCCAGTCAGGGTTGCGCGACTACGTCGCTCCATGGAGGCCGTCATGGGGTCAATGAATCGCCGATTGGTACAGGCGACTATTGGGACGCTGCTCGCGATGGGGGCGCTGGCCCAGGCCCATCCGGTGGCGGCGGCCACCCCGGCCTGGACCGCCTACGTGACCGGCTCGAACACCGTCACCCCCATCGCCACCGCCAGCAACACCGGCGGCACGCCGATCACGGTAGGCAGCGCTCCCCTCGGGATCGCCATCACCTCGGACGGCAAAACCGCCTACGTGGCCAACGCTCTCTCGGACAATGTCACCCCCGTCGCCACCGCGAGCAACACTGCGGGCACGCCGATCGCGGTGGACACCCATCCCGTCGAGATCGCCATCACCCCGGACGGCACGACCGCCTACGTGGCCAACGAGGACTCGAACACCGTCACCCCCATCGCCACCGCCAGCAACACTGCGGGCACGCCGATCCCGGTGGGTAACGATCCCTTCGGGATCGCCATCACCCCCGACGGCACCACCGCCTACGTGGCCAACAGCGGCTCAAACAGCGTCACCCCCATCGCCACCGCCAGCAACACCGTGGGCACGCCGATCCCGGTGGGTAACGCTCCCTTCAGGATCGCCATCACCCCGGACGGCACGACCGCCTACGTGGCCAACGAAGGCTCGAACAATGTCACCCCCATCGCCACCGCCAGCAACACTGCGGGCACCCCGATCGCGGTGGGCACCCGTCCCGTCGGGATCGCCATCACCCCGGACGGCAAAACCGCCTACGTGGCCAACAGCGGCTCGAACAGCGTCACCCCCATCGCCACCGCCAGCAACACCGCGGGAACGCCGATCACGGTGGGCAGCGCTCCCAACGGGATCGCCATCACCCCGGACGGCACCACCGCCTACGTGGCCAACCAGCTCTCGAACACCGTCACCCCCATCGCCACCGCCAGCAACAGCGCGGGCACGCCGATCCCGATGGGCAGCGCTCCCACCGGGGTGGCCATCACCCCGGACCAGGGCCCAGTGGCTCACCTCTCCGTCACCGCAGGCCAGGCTGGCTCGGCAACCAGCTTCGACGCTTCGGCGTCGACGGTGACCTTCGGCAGCATCGCCACCTACGCCTGGACCTTCGGCGACGGCAGCACGGCCAGCACGACCGCGCCGACCACGACGCACACTTATGCGGCTGCGGGCACCTTCACGGTTAGGGTCACCGAAACGAGCAGCGGGGGCACATCGACCACCCAGGTCTTCACCGGCCAGACCATGAGCCGCAACGGCGGTCCTTCGGCGACGACATCACAGGCTGTGAGTGTGGCAGCGGCAGCAGTGACGCCGGTGCCCGCCGCCGGCGCTGGGATGCCGCTGCCGGCCGGCGCGGTGACGATATCCGTGGGTATCGCCATGCTCCTGCTCGGAGCGTCGCGCCGCCGCGAACCCTGACAACCCCGGCTGCGGGGTTTGGCCAGCTAGCAGCTCCACTCTAGGCCATTCTCGCTGCCGCCAGGCGTTCGGCGGAACTGCCGTCGACAGCGCCTCAGGGGTGATTAGCGCACCCTGGCCTGGCCAACGCGGCTGACCTTCGATACTTCGAGTGGATCGGATCCCACGGGGCGAGACTCGGGACCTCGATCGGATACTAGGTTCGCTGCCTACGTCAACGTCCCAGACGCGTACAGCCGCGTAAGTCGTGTTCGCGTCCCTGAAGCTGGCTACCCTAACCCGTTTGCTCCAACACGGCGATCGCGTCGATGTAGCTGTCCTTGCTTGCCACGCGACCGCTCGACACGCGGACAATGTCGACCCCCTCAAAGCTCACCTTCTGGCCGGCGGCCTTGATCGTCTGCTTTCCCACTCGGAGCGGTCCCGACAATGTCGCATGAAGTGTGTATTCCAAGACCCAGTAATCTTCCCCGACAATGCGCGATCGGCCCTCAAAGCGGGTGTCCGCCCAGGTGGCGAAGAACGCTTCAAGTGCCACGCGAATCTCGGTCCTCCCTTTGGATCGAGAGTCGATTCCGTGCACCTGAAAAGTGGAGTCATCGAGGTGCATCGCGAGGATCCCCTCCACATCGCGATCGCCCCACGCCTTTGAATACCGACTCGCTAGTTCAACCATGGGCAGGGTGGCTTCCGGCATGCTGCTCTCCCTCGGATGAGCTGAATGGACCGAGGCGTGTCCTCGCTTTCCAACGATCCGGGTATTCAGCCGCAAGAGGATCGTACCTCAGCGAACTTGGGGTCGCCGTGAGCCGTTTCGTTCACTACGACATCCTAGGTTCAGGGCGCTTTCGCCTCAGCCGGCGAGCACGCACTGCGGCTCCTCTGGGTACATTTGCGGATACTCGCCTGGGCGAGTGGTTCGTCACTCGATCGATAGCTGCTTAGTGACGCTACCCGACATTGAATCGCGTGGATGTCCGTTCGCCCAACTGCCGCCAGAAGTCGGGCCCCGTTGTTCCCGATTGCTGAGCCGCCCCTATCTCTCGGAATGCGATCTCGCACCCGCCAGGCGCGAAGATGGTGAGATTGCGTCCCCCCGTCTCTCCCACCTGTATCCCATGAGGAGTTCCACGCGGCACTAACACCGTCGCGCCCGGTCCAGCGGTGAACTCGGTGTCACCCACCGTGAAGCGGTACTCACCCTCGAGTACGTACCAACACTCCTCGGACGCCTCGTGAACGTGCAGCCCAGCTCCCTTGCCTGGTGGAATCACAGCTTCCGTCAAGCTGAAGCTGCCCAAGTTCTCTGACGTGATCTTGAGGACGAAGTCATGTCCTTGCTGTGGCCAATGGATGCGTTCACCGCCATCTGGCTCGACGAAAATGGTCGTCACTACCGGACCTCCTGCCATCGCTGATCACGTACTTATACGAACGTCGTGCCGCATCGTAGCCGCGATCCTCCACGGGGGCGCACCGCTCGGCGTCGGAACGCGCGCCGGACGTTGTCGAGGACGCGTTCTCGGGCTTGCCCACCAAAGGCCTCCGCGTCGTGTGGATCATCCCGACCCTTTATCGAGGATTGGTAGACGACCAGCCCGGAGGGTGAGTTCGGTACCAGCACCTCACGCGGTCGCTTCGGGTGACCGGCTGACCGCCGGCGTAGTGTTTGCGCGTGGCACCAAGATTCGATCTTCGGAGCGTTTGGGCGATGCTCGTGGCGCTCACGATCTGCGCTCCCTTGGCAGCATGCAGCGAGTCAACGTGGCCGAGCCCGACCGTCGTCAGGGTCGTCCATGCTTGCAGCCTCATATCGGCCGCGCAGGTCTCCGACGCTCTCGGCACGCCGGTAACTCAAGTTACAAACGAGACCGCCTCGTGCTCCTGGTCATCGACCAGTCATACGGCCATCGGAAACTTCGACCCCACCGAGAGCCCACCACCTAACACCGCCGTCTTAGGGGCGGCGATCAGCATTCTGTCCGGCTCAGCTGCCGCCAACGCACAATCCTTGTTCCATCCGCCAGCGATGCGGTCGACCAGCGTGACAGTCCCCGGGAGTGACGCCGCTTACCTCTTATCGGGGCCGCACATCGGGATAATCCTCGCCCAGCGCGGCGCAACCGCAATACGCGTCGATGTGCTCCGCGGCAAGACCGAGGACCCCTACCTCGAGGAGCGTATTGCCGTCGTCGTGGTCAAGCGTCTTCCGAGTTGAAGCGCGGAGGCCCCCGGCTGGCGATAGAGGTCGCCGCACCCCCGATCTTGGACGGCGTCTGCCTTTGCGCTTTCGTAATCCTCGGCCGGCAAAGTCACGACATAGGTGAAGGACCGCAGTGGTTCTTCATCGTTGTCTGGCCCTTTATCGCCGGCTGGTTCGCTACTGCGCTCGCGACGGGCTTGTACACATCTCGAACCCGGCTCCCACTGCGCTTGTCTGTCACGGAAGTCGTGGGCGTCGCCATCGCCCTCGTGTTGCGTTCCACCATCACGCATCGCGACACTCCTCTCGCGTTCATCATCGTCGCGTACGCATTCATCGCGTTATCCACGATCGGATGGCGCGTGGTTGTCTTCGCTGTGTCCCGCTACCCGCGTGGCTGAGCTAGTCCTCGATGGGCTCGGCTGGGCGCCAGACGTTGCCCAGAATGCGCACCGGTCCTTGGAAGTTCTCATCCCAGCTGGCCACCAGCTCGTCGCGGACCGGCGGATACAGAGTTAACCTGATCACGGATTCGCGGCTGTGCCACTGCGCGTCGCAGAGGGCCGAGTCGTTGCCCAGCACCAGCTCGCCACCCGTCTTGTGGGCGGCGAAGAACATGTTGATGATGTGGCGTCCGCCGGGCTCGATCGCCTCGGCCATCAGGAAGAGCCGGCCGATCTCCGCCGTGTAGCCGGTCTCCTCCTCCAGCTCGCGGGCGGCCGCTGCAACCAGCGTCTCCCCCTTCTCAACCCCGCCGCCGGGAAGCAGCCAGTATCGAGCGCCGCGCTTCTCGTGCTGCACCAGCAATAGGCGATCGCCCTCGCAGACAGCCGCGGCAACCCGGACGCGGATCCCCGAGTCAGCCACGCGCGCCGGTCGAGCCTGTCACCCGGACCATTGACTCGAACATCCGTTCCCTGTTATGGTGCCTTGTATGGAACATACGTTCGGTGCAGGAACCTTGATCCAGGATGCCATCGCTCCACATCGATACTCGCGTCGCGGTCCAGCGAGGCGCCGACCCAAAGCGTGGGCTGCCGCTGCGGGGGTCGCCGTCGCCGGCGTTCTCCTGCTCGGTGGCGTCGCCTACGGCGGCGCCTCCAGCGGCCCTCAGAGCGTCGTCGTGCATTCCGGCGACACGTTGTGGGCCATTGCGGGCTCACATTACCCCGGCGACGACCTCCAGGAACGGGTCGCCCAGATCGAGGCGAGCAATCACCTCCAGAGCGCGGGCCTTACTCCCGGCGAGATCCTGATCCTGCCGGCGCCCTGACGCGGCGCCGCGGTCGGGCTCGCGGCTCGGTCACTGTCCGACCCCGGGCGACGTCGAGCAACCAGCGCGGCGTGCCGGACGGGAGCGGCTGGGGCTCGATGTGGGGATGGATCCCACCATCGCCGCTTCCGCCATCCTCTGCGTCGGCGACGCTGTCCAGGGCGTGCACGAAGATCACGATGAAGGCCGCGAACAGCGCGATCTTGCTGACGATGGCGATGGACGCCCCCGCAATCTGCTGATCGGTGAGTACGTCGAGGCCCAATAACCGCGGAGCTGCGGCGTACGCCGGATACAGCGAGTGATGGGCCAGCGCTACGACTAGTCCGCCGAAGGTCTGCGGGATCGTCGCCAGGACGATGTAGCCGATCTTCCCCAGTGGAGTCATCGATCGTACCGGCGGGGAGAACGGCGTGATTATCGGCCACCAGAAGGCAATCGACGTCAGCAGCAGCGACACTTGCTCGAGCGCGTACAACGAGTTGCTCTGCATCGCGGCGCTATACGCACCGGTTGTGTGCCATCCGAAGAAAGCCGCGTTCACCGCGACGATGGCGACGAGCGGATGCACCATGAAGCGCAGAACGACACGAACCGCGCGCGGCGGATGCGCCACCGGTACTCGGGGCATCGCCAGCAGGAGAAGCGGTGGTACGACACCCATGAGGATCGTGACCTGCAGCAGATGTGCGGAGAGCAGGTAGTGCTGCGCGATGACCGCGATGGGGCTGAACCACACCGCCGCGAGCAGCACGAGCGCGAGCCCGAGGGCCACCTTCCGGCGTCGCTTGGTGCGCGGGCCCTCGCGGCTCCGCCAGAGCAGCCACCCCACCGCGGCCGCACTCGCCAACGCAACCCCGATGAGGATCGGATCGGAGTTGAACGAGGAGGGCGCGGCTAACTCCACCGTCAAACCCTAGCGCATGTGGTCGATTCGACACACCCAAACCCCTGCGCGAAGCGGTACAACTGGGGTGAGGTGCAAATCCCCGGTTGGTGGGCTCGACGGCCCACCCGGTCATATCAATTCTCGCTACGGACCGTGCGTCCGGCCGAAGACGTGCTTCATGAATTTGCCGACCGCCGGCTACCGGGATTCGCGGTGGCCGAAGAGGGCCAGAACTACCTCATCCTTCGGCCGCGCAAGCGCCACCGCTACGGCGCGGAGATGGCCGTTCTGCTGGGGATCGTCCTCGTCCTTGCGATCCTCATCCTGACCGCGATCACGCCGGTGTTCATAGCGCTCCTCCCAATCGGCCTGTTGCCGGCCATCCCCGTGCTTCTGGACAACCGGCCGGACCTCGCGATCAGCGCAGTGCCCCATGAGGATGGCGGCACCCGCGTGACGGTGCATGGCCTGGCCTCGCCCGAACTGGCGGCCGCCCTCGACGCCTACCTGGGATCGCTACCCCGATTCGTGCCGCCGGCACCCGCCGCGGCGCCGCAACCTGTGGCTAGCCGAGCAGCCGGATCACGGCGGTGACAACACCCTCGAGGTGCATGTCCCGGGCGTAGATCGGTTCCAGGGAGGGATTCTCGGGCTGCAGGCGGATGCGGTCGGCTTCGCGGAAGAAGCGCTTGACCGTCACCTCGCTCTCACCCGTGGTCTCGTTCTCGATGCGCGCCACCACGATGGTGCCATTGGCCGGAGCGTCACGACGGGGACGGACGACGACGATGTCTCCGTCGTTGATGCCGGCGCCGATCATGCTGTCCCCGTGCACCGTCAGAGCGTACGCGTCGTCGCCTCCGGCGATCTCGGGCCCGACGGCGAGCGTGTCCTGGATATTCTGCTCAGCCAATACCGGCGTGCCCGCGGCCACGCGGCCGATCAGTGGGAGCTGGATGACGTTGCTGCCCCGCGAGCCGGTGGCCACCGCCCCGTCGGCCTCGACGATCTCGACCGTCCGCGACTTGGACGGGTCTCGACGGATAAAGCCACGCAGCTCAAGCGTGTTGAGGTGGTTCTGCACAGTGGACGACGAGCTCAATCCCACCGCATGCCCGATTTCGCGCACCGTGGGCGGATACGCGTGATTGCGTGCGTGGGCACGGAGGTAGTCCAGGATCTGGCGCTGCCGCGCGTTGATGGTGTTCGCCATTGGGTGGTTTTCCTCCAACCGAGTGGGCGAGCCGGACTGTATCACGGCTTGGTGGAAAACGCAAACGTTTGTTCTGTGCAGCGGACTGTAAACGTCCGTTTATGTTCAGAGACAGCTCAGGGGCGGCGGTCCGCAAGGACGCAGAACTCGTTCCCCTCTGGGTCGGCAAGTACGACCCAACTCACATCGCCCTGGCCGACGTCGGCGTGTCGGGCACCCAGCTCGAGCAGGCGACGGACCTCTTCGTCTTGCTCCCTGTCGGCTGGGCTGACGTCGAGGTGGAGCCTGTTCTTGACGGTCTTGCCCTCGGGCACGCGCGCGAATGTCAACGTCGGTGGCACCGGGCCAACCAGGTTCTTGCTATCAGCCGCCATACGGGGGCCAATGCCGACGATTCCGTCGTCTTCGTCTTGCACCTCGTAGTCAAGGACCGAGCACCAGAACCGGGCGAGACCGATTGGATTGGCACAGTCGATCGCAAGCTCGGTGAACTTACTGGTCATGTCAGGATCTCCCAGTCACGTAGCGGGGCCAAGGGCAATACAGTCTGCAAGCGAGGCTGCTTGAGCGGCCAACTCGTCGACTGAAAGCAGGTCGCTGCGCAGCCAGTGAACCCGCGGGTCGCGCCGGAACCACGTGCGCTGCGCCTTTGCATATCGCAACGTGCGACCGACGGTTGCGGCGATCGCCGCGTCGACGTCGCGTGCGCCGCGCAGCACGTCGAGGGCTTCCTGATAGCCGATGCCGCAGGCGGCCAGGTCATCCGCGCCAACCCCGGCCTCGAGCAGTGCCGCCACCTCATCCAGGACCGCACCGCTGTGGAAGATGTCCTCCACGCGGCGCTGCACGAGCGTGCGATGGGCGTCCGCGGCCACGTCGAGCCCGACCTGTACGACCTCCCATCGCGGCGTCGCGCCGCGCGTTTCGATGAGTGGGCCGGGTCGCGCATCAAGGATCTCGAGCGCACGCAGCACCCGGCGGGGGTTGCGGAGATCCGTTCGCTTGGCACCCTGGGGATCTCGCGCCGTGAGCTCTGCGGCGAGCCCGCGCAGTCCGTCGTCCGTAGCCGCCTCTGCGGTCCGCTCCTCCCGCGTGGTCGGGTCCGGCGGCACCTTCCCGAAGTCGAATCCGTCCACGAGCGCCTTCACGAACAGTCCGGTGCCGCCCACCAGAATGGCGCGCCCACCGCGGGCTTCAAGGTCGGTGAGCGCGGTCGTCGCCTCAGCCAGCCAGTCGGCAACGTTGAATGGCACGCCGGGCGGGACGAGCCCGAGCAGGTGACACGGAACGCCGTGCAGCTCTGCCGAAGTCGGGGCGAACGTCGCCACCAGGGCACCCGTGCGCACCTGGCGGGAGTCGGCGTTCACCAGCTCGGTTCCCGGGAGTCGTTGCGCCGAGGCTACCGCCACCGTGGTCTTGCCCACGCACGTCGGGCCGACGATGGCGAGGATTGGTTGGGTCATCGAAGAGGACGGCGAAACGCGCGGCGCAGGTCGTCGTCGCGCAGGACCAGCACGGTGGGCCGGCCGTGCGGGCACGTCATGCCGCCCGGCGTCGCCACGAGCTGATCGAGCAACCGCTGCTGCGCGTTGCCGTCAAGCCGGTCGCCAAAGCGGACAGCGCTGTGGCAGGCCACCAATGCCGCCAGCCGGTGACTCCGCGCACCGCCGGCGCCTTCGCTGTCGAGCAGTGTGTCGAGGAGATCGGTCACCAGGCGAGTGACGTCCGCTCCGCTGCTCATCGGGGGAATGCCTGTGCAGCGCAGCAGCCCGGGTCCGAACTGCTCGACGCTGAACCCGCAGCGCTCGATCTCCTCAGAGTGACGTTCCCACGCCTCCATACGCGCAGCGTCGCACTCGATCACGGCTGGAAGCAGCAACAATTGCGTGTCCGGCGATTCCCGCGCCGACCACGAGGCAAGGAGTTCCGTGTAGAGCACCTTCTCGTGCGCGGCGTGTGGATCGACGAGCACCAAAGCACCGCCGCCGGTTGCGACGATCCACTCGCCGCCACTCTGTCCGAGCGATTGCAGGGGCGCGAGATCGGCAAGCGAGAAGTCCGGCGTCTGGCGATCCGGAGGCGCGTACGACGGCGACGCGGACTCTGCTGTCGAGTACGCCGGCGACATATCGCCGTCGCGCAGGGACACGTCGCCACCCAACACCAGTGACGGTATTCCCGTCGCGGCAGCGGGCGAGAGCCCGGCAACCGGTGCAGCCCGCAGCGCCCCCCAGCAGGCGCGCTGCACCGCCGCGAATGCGGCGCGCTCTTCGACAAAACGCACCTCCCGCTTGGTGGG
>DATMRA010000053.1:0-10126 GCA_035566535.1 Candidatus Acidiferrales bacterium
AGTCTGCGGTCCGCGGGCGAGCTTGGTGGGAGCACCCATCTCTTCTGTGATCAGCTGGGCCATCTCGTTCTGCCGCGCCTTGAGTGCGTCGCGGAGCGTCGTCAGTAGACGGGCGCGCTCGCTTGGATCGGTCGCCGACCATGGTCCGAACGCGTCCCGCGCGGCTCCGACCGCGCCGTCGACGTCCTCAGCGGTGGCGTCGGGCACGCGCGTGATCAGCTTCTCAGTGGCGGGATTCTCGACCGGGATCCACTCGGTCCCCGTGGACGGCACCCAGGCGCCGCCCACGAACAACTCTTCTCTCATCGCCACGATGGTAGGTGAGGGCCGCAGGCTCGCGGCCTGCGACCCCCACAGACGGGTCAGTCGTTAGGGGATGCCGTTCGCCGGAGGCGTCGAGGGCGTGCCGCTGTACTGCGTGATCGCGCCGCCGCTCGTGTCGTCGGTCGTGTAGACAGGCCCGACAAAGGTTCCGGTGCCGTCGGGTCCGATCTTGGCCACCTGCACGCCGATGTAACCGAGGTGGTTGCTCGACGAGTAGCCGAAGGGCACGATTCCCGGCCCAGTGAAATGGCCGTTTTCCAGTGCGTGCACGATGTCGGTGCGGCTCGGGTTCTGCCCTGCGGCCTTGAGCGCCTGGACGAATGTGTACGCCTGCACCATTCCGTACAGCACATTGCCGTCCCAGGGAAGGGTGGGCGCGTACTGGGCCTTGATCGACTTGAACAGCGTGATCCAGGGGTTGGAACTGTCGCTGACCAATGGCAAATACGCGTCGGTCACGACCCCGCCGATCAGTGCCTGCGGCAGCGTCACGCCGAGAGCGCCGCCGGTGAGGATGGCGGTCAGCGTGGGCGCGTCCGACCCGACGTTGCTGACCACGAAGGTCGGGTGGTAACCGATGCTGGCGGCGCTGGCCAGCATGGTCGCCGTGAACACCGGGATCGAGAACGCGGCGATCACCTGGACTCCTTGACCTTGCAGGGCGGCCATCTCCGCCTTGACGCCCATGGCGCCGGCCGCCGTCGGTGCGTAGTACTGCACTGGGCTCGCCACCGTGACGCCGCCGCCCTGCAGCGCGTCGTTGAGCCCCAGCACGCCGTCGTCGCCGAACTCATCGTTCGGGCCCTGCACAAAATAGCCGACCTTCATGCCCGCGTACGTCTGCTTGATGTACTGGCCGAGGATTTTGCCCTCGATCGTGTAGTCGGGCTGATACCCGAAGGTGTAGGGATGCTGAGCAACGTTGTTCCAGCAGTTGCAGCCGGATGAGACGAGCAGGTCCGGGACCTTCTGAGCGTTGAGATAGTCGACGACCGACAGATGCGTCGGTGTGCCCAGTGCGCTGAAGACCGCGAAGACGTTGTCCTGCAGCACCAGCTTCCTGGTCAGTGTCGACGTGGCGGTGGGGTTGTACTGATCGTCGAGGTACGTGTAGTTGATGCTCCGGTTGAACACGCCACCGTGCGCGTTGACATACTGGAAATACGCCTTCGAGGCCGGCGCGATCTCCGAGTATCCCGGTGCTGCCGGTCCCGTGAGTGGCTGCGTGCTGCCGATCGTGACAGTGGTCGGCGTGATGCCTGGCGCAGAGGCCTGGTTGCTGGTCGACCCGCCGCCGCTGCTGCCACCGCAGGCGGCGACCACCGCTGCGGCGGCGCAGATGGCTCCCGCCACTGCGGTCTTCGACGTGGTGATCCGTGAGCTCATGCCGGGTCCTCCTTGGGCGTGCCGTGGTAGCCGATACGGTATGCCGTTGTCATGAGGGGCTGCTGGCCTGGGGGCGAGGGCCGATTGTGCGGATCGCTCGCCGTGCCAGGCCGACGATTCTGAGCAGTGCGCCCTGGATCCCGCGTGGGAACGCGAGCATCGCGATCACGAGCACGGCTCCGTACACGGCCAGGGGGAGGTTGTTGGCCACGTCGCTGGAGAGGTTGAGATTCCCGGCCAGGTCGCTGATCTTGAGGGGAAGGATGACGAGGAGGATCGACCCCCATACGGCGCCGGACAGGCTGCCCAGACCGCCGATGACGATGGCGCTCAGCAACTGCAGTGAGAGTTGCAGGTTGAAACCGGTCGGGGACGTGATGCCCAGCTGGTAGGCGAGCAACGAGCCCGCGAGACCGGCGCAGGCGGCGCTGATGATGAAGGCGAGCACCTGGGTGCGCTCCACGTCGATACCCGCCAGCCTCGCGGCGGTCTCGTCATCGTGCACCAATCGCATCCGGCGGCCTGTCGCGCTGCGAACAAGGTTGGCGAGCAGGAATAACGTGATCAGCGCGGCGAGGAGTGCGACCCATGCCAGCCAGCGATTGCTGGAGAAGTCGCTCCCCAGAAACGCGGGCGGTGACAGCGGAGCCACGGGCAGCCCCTGGTTGCCTCCGAACAGGCTGCCGAAATGGGTGGCAATCTGGGGGAGACCTACGGCAAGTGCAAGCGTGGCGCCCGCCAGATATGGACCCCGCAGCCTCGCCGCGGCGACACCGATGATGGCGCCGGCCACGCCGGTGGTGATGACCGCCGCGAGCAAGGTGGCAATTAATGGAGTCTGTGGCTGCGCCTTCAGCAGCAGCGACGTGGTGTACGCACCGACGGCCATCAAGGCGCCGTGGCCCAGGGACAGCTGGCCGTTGATCCCCACGAGGACGGTGAGACCGGCAGCCGCGATGACGAAAATCGCGACACCGGCGATGTTGTAGTTGGTGAACTCGTCCACCTGGTACGTGACGACGACGAGCACCGCGGCCGCAGCCACGAAGAAGAGACCGTGTCGCGCGAGTGTGTTCATGCCCGACGCTGCTGTCCGCGCGCGAACAACCCTTGCGGCCGGACCATGAGCACCGCGATGAGGATGACAAGACCGCCTATCGTCTCCAGGTCCGAGCCGATGTACCCGCCGACGTAGCTCAGCGCGAGGCCCACGACGACTGCGCCGATCACGGCGCCGGACGGACTCTCCAGCCCACCCAGGATCGCGCCGATGAACCCGAACACAAGGACCTCGTCCATGTTGTTCGGGTACAGGAATATGGCAGGCGAGATGAGCAGGCCCGCGAGCGCCCCGAGCATCGCCGCGAGTCCCCATCCGATCGTGAGCATGTTTCCGACTCGCACGCCGAGAAGGCGCGCGATCTCGGGTCTGAGCGCTGCGGCGCGCATGCTGAGGCCGATGGTGGTGCGCTGGAAGAACAGCGTCAGGAGCAGCATGACCGCGAGCACGGCGCCGACGATGAAGATGTCGAAGGGGGAGACGTAGAGGACCGTCGAACCCACGGTGAGGTCGATGCGCGAGAAGGGTGCAGGGAACGACTTGACCTGGCCGCCGAACAGCATGGGCGCCAGCGCCTCGAGAAAGATGAGCAGTCCGAGGCTGAGGATCACCATGTTGAGCGCCGGCCGCCCCTCCACGGGGCGTACCAGCACGCGCTCCGTCACGGAGCCGAGCGCGAACCCGGCGCCGAGCGTGATGACGAACGCCAGCCAGTAGGTGACTCCATGCGTGATGAGAAAGAGGGCGATGTATGTCGTGAACATGGCCATCGCGCCCTGCGCGTAGTTGATGACGCGCGTCGCGCGCCAGATCATGACCAGCGCGAGCGCCACCAACGCGTAGATGAATCCGTTGGTGAGCCCGTCGACGGTGAGGATGAGGAACGTGCGCATTAGAAGCCGAGATATGCATGACGCAGCGATTCGTCGCCCGCAAGCCGCGAGGCCCGGTCGCGCACCACGACGGTCCCCATCGACAGGACAACGGCCTCGTCGGCAACAGAGAGAGCGCTGCGCGCGTTCTGCTCGATGAGCAGGACGGCCAGCTTGCGCTCGGCGGTCAGCGCGCGGAGGCGCGCCATGATCTGGGCCAGAACCATCCCGGCCAGGCCGAGTGAGGGCTCGTCGAGCAGCAACACCGTGGGTCGCGAGGCAAGCGCGCGGGCGATGGAGAGCATCTGCCGCTCCCCGCCCGAAAGGCTGGAGGCCGCCACGGCGCGTCGCGACGCCAGGGGCGGAAACAGCTCGTACGCTTCCTCGACCGCAACGCGATGGTCGGCCCGGTCGCGGCGCCATAAGCCGCCGAGGCGAAGGTTCTCGTCAACACTGAGCTCGCTGATGATGCCGTGTCCCTCGGGAACGTGCGCCACACCCATTCGCGTAATGGACTCCGGCGCGCGGCCGGTCAAGCGCCGGTCGTCGAGCAGCACGTGTCCCGATCGCGGCTTGACCAGCCCCGAGATTGTCCGCACCAGCGTCGTCTTCCCGGCCCCGTTGGCCCCGAGCACCGCTGTGATGCTGGCTTCTGGAACCGTCAGCGACACGTGATCGAGCGCGAGGACTCCGCCGTACGCCACCGTCAGATCGGAGATTTCAAGCATGCGCGACCTGCTCTCCCAGGTACGCGGTGGCGACCTCTGCATTGGCGCGGATCTGCTCCGGCGTCCCCGACGCGATGACACGGCCCAGGTTGAGCACCGTGATGCGGTCGCTCACCTGCATGACCATGTCGAGGTGATGCTCGACGAGTGCGACGCCCATCTGCTCACGCAGCGTGCGCAACAGCTCGACGAGCTCCTGCACCTCGGGCGCCGCCAGCCCGCTCGCCGGCTCGTCGAGCAGGAGCAGCGAGGGATGCGACATGAGCGCACGAGCGATGATCACTCGCTTCTGCACACCGTGCGGCAGCACACCCGGGTATGAACCGGCTCGATCGGCCACGCCGAGCTGGCCGAGGATGGCCATGGCCTCGTCAGATCGGCTGGCCTCACGGCGGTCCGAAGCGGGAAACGCGAGCAGATCGGCGACGAGATGGCCGCTCCCGACGTGGCCGCTGATCACATTCTCGAGGACGGTCAGTCGAGGCCAGAGTCCGAGGCCCTGCAGCGTCCGAGCGATGCCCAGCGGTGCGAGACGGGATGTCCTCAACCCGAGCAGCGACCGGCCCGCATAGGTGATGGTCCCGGATTCCGGCGGAACGAGCCGGCAGACGGCGTTGAAGAGCGTCGTCTTTCCGGCGCCGTTCGGGCCGATGATGCCGACGATCTCACCCGAGCCCACGGTGAGGTCCACGTTCTCGAGCGCGACGACGCCACCGAAGTGCACAGACAGGCCTCTCACGTCGAGGCTCGCGGCAGTGGCCGACATCGTGTCCCGAGACCTTACCAGCGGGAAGGTGCATGCACTATGGTGGCGGCCGATGGACCTCAGCCTCTCGCCGCTCGAGTTGGAGTTTCGGGACGAAATTCGAGCCTGGCTGCACGACCACCATCCCGGTCCCTCACCCGACGGCATCGAAGAGCAATTCGACTTCCGGTTGGCCTGGCAGCGCACGCTGCACGACGCCGGCTACGCGGGCATCGCGTGGCCGCAGGCATACGGCGGGCGCGGCGCGACGCTGATGCAACAGACCATCTTCAACGAGGAGATGGTGCGAGCTCGCGCACCCGCGCCAGCCAACATCCTCGGCCTCATCATGGGCGGCCCGGTCGTGATGGCGCACGGCACCGAGGAGCAAAAGCGCCGTTTTCTGGCGCCGATCCTCTCGGGCGAAGAGGTCTGGTGCCAGGGTTTCAGCGAGCCGGATGCGGGAAGCGACCTGGCCGCGGTGCGTACGCGCGCGGAGCGCGTCGACGGCGCCTGGAAGATCACCGGGCAGAAGGTGTGGACGTCGTTCGCGCACCGAGCCAAGTGGTGCATGCTGCTCGCGCGCACCAGCGAGGACGCCCGCTACCGCAATCTCACGTACTTCATCTGCGACATGCAGCAGCCCGGCGTCACGGTGCGTCCGCTGCGCCAGATCACCGGCGAGACGGAGTTCAACGAAGTGTTCTTCGACACCGCCGCCGTGGCTGATGACAACGTGATCGGCGGCGTGGGCAACGGTTGGCAGGTGGCACTGGCCACGCTCATGTTCGAACGTCCCGGGCTCGGCGCCTCATCGGCTCTGCAGATCCGAATGACGCTGACTGAGCTTGCCGAGCTCATCCGCGCGCACGGGCTGGACGCCGACGCCGGCATCCGGCGCCGCTACGCCCAGCTCGTCGTCGAGACCGAGACCATACGGCTCAACGGCTATCGCGGCCTCGCCCGCGCCATCGACGGCGTACCTGGTCCCGAAGGCTCGATCGTCAAGATCCAGTGGGCGGCGATAAATCAATCACTGACTGAACTCGCCTTCGACGTCTTGGGCCACGATGGCCTCGCGGATCAGCCGGCGTGGACCTACCGTCTGCTGCGCGCCCGGGCCAACTCGATTGAGGGCGGAACCAGCGAGATCCAGCGCAACATTCTTGCCGAGCGGGTGCTCCAGCTCCCGCGGTTGCGTTGAGCGAGAACTGATGCGCTTCGATCTCGACGACGAGCAGCGCGCCATCAAGCAGGCCGTGCATGACCTGAGCGCGGCGCGATACGACGCGGCCGCGGCCAACCGCCGCGACAGCACACGAACGGACGAGTTCTGGCCAGAGCTGTCTGCAGCGGGGTGGACCGCGCTGTCGGTGCCGGAGCGCTGGGGCGGCCAGGGCGCCGGCGTTCTCGAGTTGAGCCTGGTCGTCGAAGAGCTTGGATACGCGCTGGCCCCGGCCACCTTTTTCGGCAATGCCGCAGCCGGTCTCCTGGTGGCCGCGTCGCAACACGAAGAGCATCGTCAGCGCTGGCTGCCGGGTATAGCGTCGGGCGAGCGCCGTGCCGCCTTCGGCCAGGTGCAGCGTGACGGCGC
The DNA here is from genome assembly GCA_035566535.1 of Candidatus Acidiferrales bacterium. Lineage (GTDB taxonomy): Bacteria > Chloroflexota > Dormibacteria > Aeolococcales > Aeolococcaceae > JAFARE01. Next base: position 6,710 of record DATMRA010000053.1, read on the forward strand.
CGGGCTGGCGCTCGACGCGGAGGGTGCAGCCATCGCCGTGCTAGCGTTTGACGGCGATGCACTCGTGGTCGACCCGGTTCCTGCAGGCCTCGAGGTTGCTGACGGCATCGATCTGACGCGCCGCGTGCATCGCATCGCGCCGAGGGCGGCCGAGCCCTTGCACGTCGGGCAGCCTCACGCCGTGGACTGCGTGGAGATCCTCATCGCTGCGGAGCTGGTGGGAGTGGCGCAGCACGCGATGGAGATGGCGGTCGAGTTCGCCAAGCAGCGTCAACAATTCGGCCGGCCTATCGGTGCGTACCAGGCGGTGTCGCACCGCTGCGCCGACATGCTGGTGTTGGTGGAGAGCGCGCGATCAGCGGTGTTGAGCGCCGCATGGACGGCGGATCACGAGCCCAGCGGCCTGCCGTTTGCCGCATCGGTCGCGAAGGTGGCCGCGGTCAACGCGGCCTGGCACGTCGCCGCATCCGCACTCCAGGTGCACGGGGGAATGGGCTTCACATGGGAGCATCCGATTCATCTGTTCCTGCGCCGCGCATCGGCGTCGTCCCGGCTTTTGGGGAGCGCCGACCAGCACCTGGATCGCGTTGCCGGACTGACCGGACTCGGTGGGTCCGACCACCGGACGGCTGAAGCTGCGCTGCCGGCGGCCACAGACGGCGCCGCGGCGATGTCTCGCCACTGACGCGCCCCACGATGCCGCGCGAGTCGCTTGTGGAGCTGCTGGCACGTCACGAGGCGGCCGCGGCTGCAGCTCTACCCTTACCGATATTCGACTTCATCGCTGGCGGCGGCGGCGAGGAGATCAGCATGCGCGAGGCGTCCGCCGCCTGGCGCGCATTCCGGCTGCGGCCGCGAGCACTCCGCGACGTGAGCACCGTCGACACTTCAACCTCGGTGTGCGGCGCGCACCTGTCCGTCCCCGTCATGGTCGCGCCGACCGCGTATCACGCTGTCGCGCACCCTGAAGCGGAGGTGGAAACCGCTCGAGGCGTGAACGCTGCCGCGGGGTTCATGGTGGTTGCCACGCGCGCCAGCGCCGAGCTCGAACAGATCGTTCTCGCGCTCGACAGCCCGTGGTGGTTCCAGGTTTATGTGATGCGCGACCGGGACATCACCGTATCGCTCGTGCAGCGGGCGACGCAGTTGGGCGCGACCGCGCTCGTGCTCACAGGCGACACGCCGACGATCTCCCGACGTCGCCACTCGGCCAGCCTTCCACCGATGACCATGGAGCAGTACCTGGGCAACGCCGCGGCGTATGTCAAGCCTGGGGCCGACATCGCGGCCGACACGAACCTCGATCCATCGATCACGTTCGAGAGCATTCAGTGGCTGCGCGACATCTCCGGCCTTCCCGTCCTGGTGAAAGGAGTGCTGCGACCGGACGATGCCATCGCCTGCATCGACGCCGGGGCGGCCGGAGTCATCGTCTCCAACCACGGCGGCCGCCAGCTCGATCGCGTGGTGTCAACGGCCGCCGCGCTGGCTGACGTCGCCGACGCTGTGGGCGCTCGGAGCGAAGTGCTGGTGGACGGTGGGATACGCACTGGCATCGATGTGCTCGTCGCGCTGGCGCTCGGGGCGCGCGCCGTGCTCGTCGGACGGCCTGTGTGCTGGGCACTCGCCGCCGAGGGAGCTCAGGGAGTGCAGCTGCTGCTCGAGATGTTGCGCGGCGAGTTCATCGAAGCGATGACCCTCGCGGGCGCCGCGTCCGTCGCCGCGATAGACCGAACCCTGGTGGTGTCCCCCGACTAGCGGTCAGGACGCGGCGGACTCGGCTGCTGAGGCGGCGCTGGTTGATCCACGCCGGCGTCTGCGCCGCAGCAGCGCTAGGCTCATCAGCCCGGCGACCGGAAGCGACACTGCCAGGTCGATGGCCTGCAACGTGATCCCGGAGGCCACCGCGTCACCGACGGCCACCCCCTCGAGCAGCAGCGCGCCGGCCCACCATGCTTGCCCCGTGCCGATTCCGGCAATGCCTTGAATCGGAATGGTGAACAGCAACGTCCGGATCGAGAGCGCAAACCACGTTTGCCAGAAGCCGAGCTCGAGGCCCACAAGGGTGAACAGCGCGCTGTATTGCAGCGCGGTGGCCAGGCGGCATGCTGCAGTCGCCACGACCAGGCCGAACCAGCGCCGTCCGGTGGCCAGCTCATCGAGCGACGAGTCGACGCGCGTCACGAACTGACGGGCGCGGGGAATCCTGGTGGCAAAGCGGAGGATCGCGCGGCGGGGGCGAGGGGCGGCGAGCGAGACGAGCGCGGCAGCGCCCGCGACTCCCACGAGCGCGGCAGTCGCCACCAGCGCGGGCGACTCGCGGCCAAATGTGAAGAGTGCTGCCAGGACTGCGACGAAACACAGGCTGACGACGTCGAGGACCCTCGCGATGATCGCGACGCCAGACGCGTGGGCGACACTCACGCCCAGGCGCTGCCGTGCCAGTCCAACAAACGCGATATCGGCCGAGGGACCCGGAAGCAGCAGTCCGGCCGCCCACGACGCCGCGGTGACGCCGACCAGCTCGACCGGGTCGCCGCGTTGGCGCGGGAGAAAGAGCCAGAACCGCCAGGCGCGACCCGCGAGGAACCCGAGCGCTCCGGCCACCGCGAACAGCACTGGCAACGGAGTGAGCTGGATGCCTTCCCACTCCACTGAGCGCCCGAGAGCGCGCCAGGCGAGCACCAGGGCCCCAACGGAGATGACGCTTGCCAGAGCCGCCCTGAGCAGCGCGCGGTTGCGCCGGCGCGCGGGAGAGCTCATGGCCCGAGATTGTCCCCAAACCGGCTTTCCGGTGCGTTGCGACACGCCGGTCGTGGTGCGGCGGGTACCTGCTTGGGGATAATCGAATTGAAAGGAGGCCGGGACAAGAGTCCTTGCCACGCGGTTTTCCGAGGAGGATCAATGGGCAGTTCAGCCACGGTCATCGTTCTCGGAGCGGACGGATACCTGGGCTGGCCAACGTCGCTGCACCTGGCGGCGCAGGGCTACGACGTTGTCGCCGTCGACAACCTTGTGCGCAGGCGCTGGGACCGGGAAGGCGGGACGTCGTCGTTGGTCCCAATCCGGACCATGGGCGAGCGTGTCCGGGCCTGGTCGAAGGCGGGCGGGAACGAGATTCGGTGGCGCCGCCTCGACATCTGCGACGGCGAGGCCGTGGACGCGCTTGTACGCGAGACGAGTCCCCAGGCGATCGTGCACTTTGGGGAGCAGCGCAGTGCCCCGTTTTCGATGAGCGATCGCGCGCACGCGACGATGACGCAGCAGAACAATGTGATCGGCACTCTCAACGTCCTGTTCGCCATGCGCGACCACGCCCCCGATTGCCACCTGGTGAAGCTCGGCACAATGGGGGAATACGGCACCCCCAACATCGACATCGAGGAGGGTTTCATCACAATCGAGCACAACGGGCGC
>DATMRA010000054.1:0-7863 GCA_035566535.1 Candidatus Acidiferrales bacterium
ATGGGGACATGCGGCTGGGCCAGGGTCGTGAGAACGTCCGCGACTTTCTGCGCCAGAATCCCGAGCTCCTCGAGGAGGTCGCGGCCAAGGTCCGCCTGGCGTCACTGCCCCAAGCCGTGCCAACAGAACCCGTGCCCGAGAACGGCGCAACCCCGCCGGTTCCAGTCAGCTGAGAAGTACGGGCGAATGCGCCGCGCGCGCCCAGCAAGCACGGTTGAGGATCCGGACGATCTCGACGCCGCCGAAGCCACCGCACTCAGGGTGCTCGGCGGCGCTGCTCAGTCGGCCGCGGGACTGCAGCGGCGACTGGAGCAGCGCGGCTACTCGGCAAAGGCTGCCGCTCACGCGGTGGAACGCTGCCGCGAACTCGGGTACATCAACGACGCGTCGCTTGCTGAGTCGGTGGCCGCGCGCCACCGCCGCTCGCATCACGGGCGCATGAGGATCGTCGCGGATCTACGCGCACGGGGAGTAGACGCCGAAACCATCACGAGCGCAACGGAAGCACTGGCCGTGGGTGAGCAGGACGAGGCCGTGGCCGCCGCTCGTGAGCTCTTCGAACGACTGGACCGTCGCGGCGCTGTCGATGACCGCAGCCGCCGAAAGATCGGCGCCGCGCTGCAGAGGCGCGGCTTCAGCGGCGACGTGATTGTGCGAGCCCTGCGCGCGATCGACTGAATTCGAGCTGTCCCGATGCGCCCTATCTTTTTGCGTAGATCTGGTTGGAGAGGTGAGTTGAGCGCATTCCACAGGGATCTTGAGCCAAGGGCGCGAAGCTCAACGCTGCCCCCTGTAGGCTCCACCGGTAACGACCCACTCCGTCCGGCAGCGCGAGCCCGCAGCCGTCGCCGTTGTAGAAGTCGATCTCGGTTCCGTTGACGACGAGGTCGCCAAAATTGGTGTCTCCGCTCGTCTCAAACGAAAACGTGGTGGCGTTGACGATCAGATCCACTGCGTTGTTCGGATTCGATGCGAACGGTGTCAGTTCCCAATCGGCGATCAACTGGACAGGTGCGGGGCCACCTGGTGGGGGCGAGGCCGCGGGAGTCGGCGTGCGCGATGCAGTAGCGCTGGCGTGTGCGGTAGCGGTTGTCGTCGGGTTCGCTCCACCGCAGGCGACAAGCAAGCAGGGGAGCAGGAGCAACAAGAACGCACCCGATGGAACGCCACGCAATCGACGACCCGCGCTGCCGCTCACACCGTGGTGCGGACGTCGACGAGTCGTGGGGTCGTACGATTCCGTTTCCGTGTACACCGCGTTCATGTGAAGACCTCATCGTGCCGTTGCTTTCGCCTGAGGATCCGCGAGCGGCGATCTTCCGAGGCGAAGGCGCCTGCGCGTCTCTCGTCTACATAGATTCAGGGAGTGAGCCGTTTTCTTACGACTCATCGATGTGCAGGCGTGGAACTCGTGCAGCGGTCAGCTAGCCTGCTTGATGTAGGTCGCGTTCGCCAGAGGCCTCGTGCGTCCCCCGCACGGGTCTATGTTGAGCGGCGTGAGATGCAGGCTGTTGCCGCTAAGGGTCCATTGATACCGACCCACGCCACCCGGTAGCGGGATTCGGCACACGTCGCCATTGAAGAAGTCGATCTCGTTTCCGTTCACCGCGACCATGCCAAATGAGAATCCGCCGCTGGTTTGAATCTCGAACTTGGCGCCCTGAAGGATCAGGTGAGCGGCATCGTCGGGGTTGCCGGTCGGTGCCGGCGAAACCCAGTTGCCGTTGAGCCGGGCAGGCACTGGGCCGCCGGGCGGGGGCGAGACGGCCGGAGTGGCGGTTGCCCTCGCCGATGGCTGAAGCGTCGCCGGCGTTCCGTGCCGCTGCACCAACACATGACCGACCCCGAAGACAATCAGGAACAACGCGGCCGCAACGGCCGCGAATGCAAGTGCGGAGGTGACGGCCCGGCGGGCGCCTGACGTGCGCCGCGACGGCGTGGGGAGCAGCGTGTGGGATTCGAGGCTGCGCGGAACAGGCGCTGACGCGAGACTCGTGAAGTAGGAGCGGGCGACGCGCAAGAGTTCGTCATTCTCTCTGAGCGGGTCCTCAGGCATTGATCATCTCCCTCCTCAGCGCGGCAACCGCGCGCCCGAGATGGCTTCGGGCAGTGCCGGGGCGGCAGCCGAGCAAGCGCGCGCATTCGTTGAGGGTGTAGCCGTGGTGGACATGGAGCGCGAACACCGCCCGCTGCCTCACGGAGAGCTGAGCAAACGCACGGTCAAAGTCAAGGAGTTCACCTTCAAACTCGATCGGCGGACGCAGCAGCACCTCGCGCGTGTCTCCGGACCGCAGCAGGCGGTTGATCCGGCGCTGGCGCTGGAGGCAGTGGTTTACACAGATCCGGGTCAACCAAGGCCCCGGGCGATTTGGATCGCGCACCTTGGCCCACGAACGCCAAGCGGAGAGCATCGTGTCTTGAACCGCATCCTCCGCCTCCGCAAGGTCCCGGGTGATCGTGACGGCCAGCGCATAGAGGCGCGGTCTCTCCGGAAGGACAGCCCGCTCAAAAGCATGTTCGGCGTCATCTCGAGGGTAGGTGGCGACGACGATTGCCTCCTGGTGCATTCCACTTAGATGGATGCGGCTTACGGGCATTTTTCTTACATGAAACCCGCTTTCGGCTTCACGCTGATGAGCCGAGCCACGGTTTCAAGCGGTCACGTCGCCGGGCCGGCCGCGGGTGTCATCGTAGGCCGCATGGAATACACGCACCTTGGACGCAGCGGACTTTCGGTGAGCCGGCTGTGCCTCGGCACGATGAACTTCGGGCCGCAGACCAGCGAAGAAGATTCCCACACGATCATGGACGCGGCGCTCGACGCCGGTGTCAACTTCTTCGACACGGCCAATGTGTACGGGTGGAAGAAGGGCGAGGGCGTCACCGAGCAGATCGTCGGCCGATGGTTTGCGAAGGGTGGCGGCCGGCGCGAGAAGGTTGTCATCGCCACCAAGGTCTATGGCTCGATGAGCGATTGGCCCAACGACACGTTCCTGTCCGCGCGCAACATCCGGCGCGCGTGCGACGAGTCGCTGCGCCGGCTGCAGACCGACCACATCGACATCTACCAGATGCACCACGTCGACCGGAACACGCCGTGGGAGGAGATCTGGCAGGCCATGGAGGTCCTTGTGCAGCAAGGCAAGATCCTCTACGCCGGCTCGTCCAACTTTGCCGGATGGAACATCGCTGAGGCGCAAGAAGCCGCGCGCTCGCGGCACTTCATGGGCCTCGTCAGCGAGCAGTGCCTGTACAACCTCGTGCAGCGTCACGCGGAGGAGGAGGTGCTGCCCGCTGCAGCGCATTACGGGCTGGGGGTCATTCCGTGGAGCCCGCTGATGCGCGGCCTTCTGGGAGGGATCCTGGCCAAGCCACGCGACACCGGCCGCTCAGCCTCACAGCAAACAAGCGACCTGCTCGAGAAACACCGAAGCCAGATCGAGCGCTACGAAGCGCTCTGCAACGACATCGGCGAGGTGCCCTCGGCTGTCGGCCTCGCCTGGCTGCTGCACCAGCCCGCTGTCACGTGCCCGATCTCCGGACCTCGCACCGCCGAACAGTTTCAGAACAGCCTGCGGGCGGTGGAACTGAAGCTCGACGAAGCGACGCTAGCCAGGCTCGATGAGATCTTCCCCGGCCCCGGGCCCGCGCCAGAAGCGTGGGCCTGGTAGACGTGCCGCGTATCAGGGTGCCGGCGACGCAGCCTCGCTGAGCCGGGCCGGCGTGCCCCGGTCCTGCCGAGCGACGATCACCAGGAGTCCGAAGGTGGTCAGCGAGAGGATCAGTCCGAGACCGATCAGGCCGTCGGCGAAGAAGAGGCGCGTGGCCACGCCACCGAGGATGGCGCCCACGGCGCCGCCCCCTGCCAGCGCCACCGTGTAGAACGACATCAGCGCGGCTCGGTCGGCAACCAGCGCTTCGCTGCAGTCCGCGAGGTATGCCACCGCCGCCGGGCCGAACCCGGCAAGCCACATCACCCCGACTGCCAGAAGCGGAATGCAAATCGGAGCCAGGTGCAGCTGCGAGTGGTTCAACAGCAGCAGCGCAAGGAGGATCACCCACGCGCCTGGGACGGCGCGCCGCATGATCGCCACCGGGCGGCTCCTGCTCAGTACCGGCGTCCATAGCACGATCCCGATCAGGAAGAAGACGATCCAGGCAACGAGCCACAGCCCGATGACCCGTTCATCGAAGTGGTGCAGGAGCCCTTGACCCGGTTCGGGGCGGTGACGCAACAGCGCAGCGAGGTTTGCCATGAAAGCGCCGAGCAGCGCGAACCCGGCCAGCCACGCGGGGAGGAAGCTACGCATCGGGCCGGGTCCAAGGACTGCACGCACGACGGTTCGCAGCGGGCTGACCAGCATCGGCTGCAGGCGCGGCACCCACACGAGGCAGATGAACGACGCCGCGAGGTACAGCACGGCGAGGAGGAGGAACGCCCCGCGATGGAAGGCCACCCACGCGAACGACCCCAGCGCGAAACCGCCCGCATAGCCGGCAAGGGTGGCGCCCTCGAACGCCCCGCTGGCTCGCGCTCGCACTGGGCGGTTGTGGGAGCTGGCAGCGGCGACCGTGCCCAAGGCCACGGGCACGAAGGCGGCGGCGCCGATACCTTCGACGAGCCGTGCGCCCGCGAGCTGCGCCGCGTTGACGCCGAGGGCAACGAGCAGAACGCCGAGCATGCCCAGGAGTGGACCGCCCACCAGGAACCGCGACCGCCCGAAGCGGTCCGCGTAGCGCGCCAGGATAGGCGCGAAGATCATCTCGGTGATCGCCTGGGAGGCGCCGACGAACCCGATGGCCACACCGTTGGGGCGTCCGCCGGCCAGGTCACTCAGGTCGAACTGCACTGCCACTGCGGTGCCGACCGTGGCCACCCGCAGCAGCCCGGTGGCGGTGAGCAGCGCCGTCAGCGTCGACGGGCGGTGCTCGCGTAACTCTGATTCCAGGGATCGCGCCAGGGCCTGGTCGCCCTCAGGATGGTCCTCAGAGACCCCAGGGGGCACATGGAAGGGCTCCTCCATGACTCCGGTTGGGCTTCGATCTCCCTCGCTCACGCCTCAAGGTTAGGGCCTTCGAAGCATCGGCAGCGTACGTCCGGCACCGCTTGTGCCCTGTGCCCCGTACAATCGCGAGGTCTTACGCGGCAACCGACCGGAGGGGTTGTTCTCCGGCCCGCGCGGGAAGTCGAAAGCGATCTGCGACCCGGCTTCCAGCCCTGTTGTCCGCACGAGGCGCCAACACGGGGCACGGTTGTGTCCCAGACCGGAGTTCATCCCATAACCGAGTTAGCGGCCCTCATCGGGCTTGTCGTTGCCGCCGCATTCGCGGTCGGCGCGCTCCTGTACGCACGAAGCAGCATCGCGCGGGCACGCGAATCGAGCCATGCCGACGACCTTCGCCAGGAAGACCTGCGCGTCGTCGCCGAACAGGACAGCAAGGCAATCCTCCTGGCCGCGAAGGAGGAAGCTGCGCGGCGCCGGGACGAGGGCGAGACCGAGATCCGCGAACGTCGGGCTGAGGTCGCCCGCCTCGAGCAGCGCACCAGCCAGCGTGAGGAAGGCATCGAGCGCCGCCTGCGCGAGCTGGATTCGAACGAGCAACGTCTGGGTCGCCGAGAGACCGAGCTCGAAGCCCTGCGCCAGTCGATCGAAGATCAACGCGCGACGATCGAACGGGAGCTGGAGCGTGTCGCCGCGTTGTCGCAGGACGAGGCGCGCGCGGAGCTGCTGAGCGCCGTGGAAGGGGAGCTGACCGGGGAGATCGCCGAGCGCATCCGCGCAGCCGAGACCCGCGTCCGCGAGGAAGCGGCTGAGAAGAGCCGGGAAATCCTGATCACCGCGATGCAGCGCCAGGCATCGGAGGAGACCGGCGACGCGTCGGTCACCGTCGTGCAGCTGCCGTCAGACGAGCTCAAGGGCCGGATCATCGGCCGCGAGGGCCGCAACATTCGCGCCCTCGAGGCCGCCACGGGCGTCGACATCATCGTCGACGACACGCCTGAGGCGGTGGTGCTCAGCGCCTTCGACCCCGTGCGTCGCGAGGTGGCGCGGGCGGCCCTGGAGCGCCTCTTCGCGGACGGCCGGATCCATCCGGCGCGCATCGATGAGATGGTCACCAAGAGCCGCAACGAGCTGGCTCAGCGGATCAAGCAGGACGGCGAGCAGGCGATGCAGGAGGTCGGCATCACCAACGTGCACCCGGAGCTGGCCCGCCTGCTGGGCACGCTCCGCTTTCGCACGTCGTATGGGCAGAACGTGCTCGCCCACGCAGTCGACAGCGCCGGCATCGCCGGGATGATCGCAGCCGAGATCGGTTTCGACGAGCAGCTGGCCAAGGAGGCCGCGCTGTTCCACGACATCGGCAAGGCGGTGGAGCACGAGGTGGAGGGATCGCACGCGATCATCGGCGGCGAGATCCTCGCCCGCCTGGGACGCAAGCCGGCGGTCGTGCACGCGGTGCGCGCGCATCACTACGACGAGGAGCCCCGCTCGACCCTCGCATTCATCGTGATGACGGCCGACGCCATCAGCGCCTCACGACCCGGGGGCCGGCGCGAGTCGCTGGCAGGCTCGATCAAGCGCCTGGAACGGATCGAGGCCATCGCCAACGACTTCCCCGGGGTTGAACGGAGCTTCGCCATGCAGGCCGGCAAGGAGTTGCGCGTCATGGTCAAGCCCGAGGAGATCGACGACGACGCCGCCCAGGTCATGGCGCGCCAGATCGCCAAGCGGCTGCACGGGGAAGGAAGCTACACCGGCCGAATCAAGGTGGTGGTGCTGCGCGAAACCCGTTCGGTGGAGTACGCGAAGTAACGATCGGATCGCGCAAACTCGGTCCAATCGCCACGACAGGCACAATCGTTCCGGATAATGTCCACAACCACGCACACGTCCACGCAAACTGGCCCTAAGGGTTCTGCCGTGCCATTGGAAATCCTCAAAGTCTCAGCAACAAGCAAGCCCGTCGCAGTCGCCGGTGCCATCGCCGGTGTCGTGCGCAGCCAGTCGAAGGTCGAGGTCCAGGCGATCGGCGCCGGGGCCATCAACCAGGCGATAAAAGCGATCGCCATCTCTCGCGGCTACGTCGCCCCAGGCGGTCTCGACCTCGTCTGCATCCCCTCGTTCATCGACATATCGATTGACGGCGAGGAGCGCACGGGCATCCGCCTGATCGTCGAAGTCCGATAGGCAGCCGGGATAGACAGAGGGCGTCACTCCGCTAGCCCATAGAGGCGGGCAGCAGAGGGTCCTCCGCCGTACGGGGTCGGGACGCCTTTGGCGTCCTCGCCCCTCGGCTCTCGCCGCGGGGACCGCCGCGGCTCCGAGACGCCGGCTTCGAACCCTCCGCTGCCGCGCCTCTCGGGCTTCACCGTTAGCCGCCTTGTCGGATCCCGGCCGCTGGTAGGCTTCGACCATCAACCAGATACCTCTGCTAAGCAGTTCGGCGCGCACCTTTGTGCCGCTTCCGCTGGTCACGCGACAGCCCAAGCGGCAGCCGATTGTGCCCGTGCTCGGGAGGCCGCCGCGCGTGCATCTGTGGCACATCGGCTGTCAGATGAACGACGCCGATCGCGAGCAGCTGGCCGAGCAGTTCGCTGACATCGGCTTCGTGGCCGAGGTGCCGCTCGCCGAGGCTGATCTGGCGGTGCTCATCACCTGCACCGTGCGCGCCAACGCTGAGCAGAAGGTCTTTGGGAAGTTCCGTGAGCTGATCCCGTGGAAACGTGAGCGCGCCGGGCGCGCCATCGCCGTGACCGGGTGCATGGCGGTGGAGCACGGCGAGGCGATGCTCGATCGCCTGCCCGAGCTCGACTACGTCTTCGACGTGCGCGACCCCGACGGCTTCATGGCCAAGCTGCAG
>DATMRA010000055.1:0-4055 GCA_035566535.1 Candidatus Acidiferrales bacterium
TGGACGCGCGCAACCGTTTGGACACCCGGTCATGCGATAGCTGATCTGCTCGTCGCCCAGCCCCGTGCCGACCTGCAGCACGTTCAACTCGCGGATCAGATCGGGCATGACGCGTTCGGACTCGGCCACCGCCAGACCGCACGTGGGCCAGGCCGGGCAGGCCATGGAATGACGGATCGCACTGGGAATCTCTTCGGACAACGCGACTCCCCAGCGTTGCAGCGTGTCCATCACCGTCGTCCTGTCGCTTTCGCGAAGACCGGTCAGGAGCACGTTCTGCTGCGGCGTCAGCCGGACCGTGCACCGCAATGACACCACCAACTCGCGCAGCGCACTTCGGACGTTCTGACCTCCGGCGTCCTGGATGCGGCCGTTCTCAACGAACAGACCGTAGAAGAAGCGGCCGTCGCTCTGCGTGTGCCAGCCAAGATGGTCGTCGGCCGACTCCCAGCGCAACTTTTGTGACGGCTGCAGGGCAAAGCCAAGCCGGCTCGTGACTTCATCGCGGAACCAGTCCAGCCCGCGGTCGGCGAGCAGGTACTTCAGGCGCGCGTGCCGTCGATCAGAGCGATTGCCGTAGTCACGCTGCACCGCCACCACCGCGCGCGCCGTTTCCACGACCTGCTCGGAAGTCACATACCCGAGCGGGTGCGCCACGGCGGGCCACGTGTTCGGCTTGTTCGCGGTGCGACCGAGGCCACCGCCCACAAGAACTTCGAACCCCGCCAGCCGCCCACGTTTGTCGGCACGTGCCACCAGACCCAGGTCGTTTGCGTACACGTCGACACAGTTGTCGCCCTCGACGGCGATCGCAGTCTTGAACTTGCGCGGCAGATATCGTTCACCGTAAAGCGCATCCGGTGCGTCGGGCTCAGAGGAGGCCGCAAGCTCGCCGTCGAGCCAGATCTCGACATATGCCCGCGTCGTCGGCGTCAGCCCCGCTACGAGAGCCGCGAGCTGCTGGTTCACATCCCGCCGCAACGGGTTGTCCAGCGGTGCCGGGCAGCACATGATGTTGCGCTCCTGGTCGCCGCAACCCCCGAGCGTCGTCAGCAGCCCGTCGTTGATCGCTTTGATGGCGCTGCCCAGGTCGCCCTTCAACACGCCGTGCAGCTGGAAATCCTGGCGCGTCGTGACGCGCAGCGTCTCATTGCCCCACTCGCCGGCGATGCGATCGTGCGCCAGGTACGCATCGGGTGGCACGTCGCCACCCGGGATGCGCGTCCTGATCATCATCATGTGGTGCTTGTCGAGGCCGAGGCGCCGAGCCTCCTTGCGCCGATCGCGGTCGTCCTGCTGATAGACACCGTGAAACTTCAACAGCTGTGCGGTGTCGTCGCTGAAGGTAGCCTCACCGTCGCGGAGCTCCTCCTTGATCGAGCCGCGCAATGCGCGGCTCGACGCCTTGACGCGCTCCACCCCCGACATCTCGTCGAGGGTGGAGCAACCACACGTGTTGCACATGACGGCGTTCTACGCTTGCCAGAAACTCGTCAGACGCCGACCAGCTCGCGTGCTTCCTTCTCGACGGGAAGGCCCACGCCGTTGCCCCATTCGCTCCACGAGCCGTCGTAGTTGCTCACTGTCGGATAGCCGAGCAGGTACCTGAGCACGAACCAGGTGTGCGACGAGCGCTCACCGATGCGGCAGTACGTGATCACGGGGTTGTCCTTGCTCACACCCTTGGAGCCGTACAGCTCGGCGAGCTGTTCGACGGGCTTGAACGTGTCGTCGTCCTGAATCGCCTGTGCCCAGGGGATGTTCGCCGCGCCCGGAATGTGCCCGGAGCGCTGCGCGCCCTCGGTCGGGTACTCGGGCGGCGCGGAAATCTCGCCCTTGAACTCCGCCGGCGAGCGCACGTCGACCAGGCTGATGTCGTCGCGCCCGATCACCTTGAGCACGTCGTCGCGGAAGCTGCGCAGGGAAGTGTTGGGCTCACCTGCCACGTATCGCGTGGGCGTGGCCGTGGGCACTGCTTCAGTGGTCTCGCGACCCTCGTCGATCCACTTGCGGCGTCCCCCGTTGAGCAACCGGATGTCGGCATGTCCGTAGATGGCGAATGTCCAGAAAGCAAAGGCGGCAAACCAGTTACGCAGGTCGCCGTACAGGACGAGCGTGGTGTCGGGAGTCGCTCCGACCCGGCTCAGGAGTTGCTCGAATTGCTCCTTCGAGAGGATGTCGCGGCGCACGGTATCGTTGATGTCGCGTTTCCAGTCCACGAGGAACGATCCGGGGATGTGACCCAGCTCGTATGCGCTCGACGGGTCGTAGTCGACCTCGAGGACGCGTACGGCGGGATCATCGAGATGCTGGCCCAGCCAGTCCGTGCTGACCAGGACCTCGGGATGTGCGTAGTCGGGCATTTGGGGGGCCTCCTGCTGTTTGTCTGATTGACCCACGCGCGTCAACGCGTGGAACTCATTGGGGAACTTGCTTCGCTCGCGGCAGCGCCGCGAATGTGTGTCGAGGCGCTTGAGCGCCTCAGCGACGCAGGATCAGGCTGTACAGCCGGACAGGTCTGTGCGGCAGCGTCCCCAGTCGAGCCAGAGACGCCGTGTGAACCGTTGCGTTCGCGCACCAGACATCGTGATCCGTGATCCTACGGAATCCCATGTTCTGGAGTCAACTTTCAATACGATTCACGCCGCCGAGCATGCTGTGCAGACGTCCTGGTGTAACCGCCGCGGATATCTTGGGTCATGAAAACTCTGCTCGGATTCACGGCCGCAGTTGGCGGGGCGTTGCTCGTCAGCGCCTGCGGCAGCTCGACCACGCCGGGCGGTGTCGCCGGTGCCTCCACCACCACGCCGACGGCCACGCCAACCGCCACGGCCACGCCCACGGCGTCGGCCGCACTGCCACAGGTGGGCGCCACCGTTGGCGTCGCGTCGAACAAGCTAGGTCAGATTCTCGTTGACGGAAAGGGATTCACGCTCTATCTCTTCGAAGCCGACACGACGACGACGTCCACCTGCGGCAGTGACTGCGCAGCCAACTGGCCGCCACTGATCACCAACGGAACACCCATGGCGGCGGGCGCGGCGACGCAGGCGATGCTGGGCACGACGATGCGCAGCGACGGCACCACGCAGGTGACCTACAACGGCCATCCGCTGTACCACTTCATCAGCGACACCAACGCTGGTGACACCCACGGTCAGGGGCTGAACGCGTTCGGCGCCGGCTGGGACGTGCTGTCGCCGGCGGGGAACAAGATCGAGGGCGGGAACTGAGCGCTGAGCGGCCGGCTCGCACCTACTCTGGACGGGTCTAAGGCCGGCGACCGAAGAAGGCCGCGAGCTGGTCCGGAGCCGGTGCGTCAGTCGCGATCTCGACCTCCGGCCCGAACGCCGTTCCGCGATATTCGGGCTTGAGCGCGTGCTTCGCCCATTGGAGGCCGAAGGCGGCGACCTCTGCGTCGAGCTGACCTTTGTACCCGTTGGAGCGGGCGATATCCCAGCCGTGAACACTGAATTCGGCTATCTGCTGACTGATGCGATTTGTGCTCGCAGCGTCAAGAGCGCCCTGCTCGCGCCACGCCGAGAGCAACCCGGCGGATCCTGAGGCGAACGCGTTCAGCCACTGGTCGGGGTCGAGCGCGATCTCACCTGATTCCCATTTCGCCCCGGTTGCCATCTTGGTGAATTGATCTGTATCGCGCACCACGTGATTGACGAGCGTTCGCAGGTCCCATTCCGCGCAGGGTGTGCGGAGGCTCGCCTGATCCGGCGTTACCGTCGCGATGAGTTCTTCCGCTTGGCGCAGGGCACGAGCGAGCAGGTCGACTGGCGAGTTCTCAGATGTCATTGCTTTGCACCGTCATGGGCCGGTGCTCAGTGTGACATCAGGGCCCGCTTACATCGCCGGTTGCCGCGTGCGCCGCCTGCCCAAAACCACCGCTGCAATGGCGCCACCGCCGGCCACGAGAAGAGCCGCCCACGGAACCTCGGGCGCATTCGCCGCCAGTGCTGCGCAGGATCCGCCGGTGAGGCTGGTGCCGCTGGTCTGCTGGATGAACATCGGTCGCGCCACCGCTCCGGTGGGATCGGTCGTCG
>DATMRA010000056.1:0-5526 GCA_035566535.1 Candidatus Acidiferrales bacterium
CGCGGTGTCAACGGGCGGGGCGCCAAGGACATGGGCCTGCTGCCCAACGTGGCGGCCGGCTATCGCAACACGAGCTCGGGCAAGAACGGACGCGACATTCTCGAGGCGGCGGCGTCGGGGGCCATCCACGCACTGTTGATCCTCGGACCGAACGCGGCGCTGGAATCAGCCGGTGAGCTGCTCCAACGAGCGTTGCAGCGCGTCGACGCCGTGATCGCCATCGACACGCGGCCGGGCGTCGTGGCGCAGGCCGCGACCGTGCTCATCCCGGGTCATGCCTTCTTCGAGAAGGCGGGCAGCGTGACCAACCTGGAAGGACGGGTGCAGCGGATCCGGCCCGCGTTGCCACCTGCGACGTCGACGCCGGTTGAAACGCGAGTGCTCACCGCGCTCGCCGCGGAGCTTGGCGCGAAAGACTGGGGGCGCGGCGATCCCATCGCGGTAAACCGCGCGCTGCGTGAAGCGATTCCTGCGTACCAGGCGGCGGGCAACGGTGGCCGCACAGCATGGGTGGGGGAGGCGGTGGCGTGATCGCCGACTTCTGGACCGCTCTGGTCGGTCAGGACTTCTGGTGGGTGCTGATACTGAAATCAGCGTTCCTGGTGGTGTTTCTCGCGACGGCGTTCGCGTATCTGACTCTGGCCGAACGCAAAGTATCTGCGCGCATCCAGCTTCGCTACGGACCCAACCGCGTAGGCCCGTTCGGCCTGCTGCAGCCGGCAGCCGATGGCATCAAGCTCTTCTTCAAGGAGAACGCCGCACCCGCGGGGCGTGACCGGGTGCTGTACATGATCGGCCCCAGCCTGGCCGGCGGAGCGGCGATGCTGGCGTATGCGCTGATCCCGCTTGGCACCAACAGCTGGTTCGGCTACCAGTTCCACTGGGGCATCACGCACTTCAACGTCGGCCTTCTGTTCATCCTCGGGGTGACGTCGCTCGGTGTCTACTCGCTGTTCCTCGGCGGCTGGTCGGCGAACAGCAAGTACTCGTTGCTGGGCGGGCTGCGCTCGTCCGCGCAGCTCATCTCCTACGAGATGGCCGTTGCCTTCGCCCTCATCGGCGTGATCATCCTCGCCGGATCACTCGACCTGGAACAGATCGTGGCGTCGCAGCAGCACGTGTGGTTCATCGTGCTGCAGCCGCTCGCGTTTCTCCTGTACTTCATCGGCGCGTTCGCCGAAACCAACAGGCTACCGTTCGATCTTCCCGAGGCGGAGACCGAGCTCGTCGGCGGCTACCACACCGAGTACTCCTCGATGCGCTTCGGCCTGTACTTCCTCGGCGAGTACGTGAACATGGTCACGGTCTCGTCGATCGCAACCGCACTCTTCCTCGGCGGCTCGCTGCCGCTGCTGCCGTTCCATCCCTTCGACTGGATCCCCGGCCCGTTCTGGTTCCTGGGCAAGGTGCTGGTGCTGCTGTTCGTGATGATCTGGGTGCGCTGGACGCTTCCGCGGCTGCGCTACGACAGGCTGATGAACTTCGGCTGGAAGGTGCTGCTGCCCCTGGGCCTGATCAACATCGTCATCACCGGCGCCGTCGTGGCGGCGCGGGCGTGAACCTGCCGGCATGATCAAAGAGATCGTCAAGGGCATGGCCTTCACGTTCAAGCAGATGCTGTCGCGTCCAATCACCGTGCAGTACCCCGAAGAGCAGAAGCCGGTGCCGGCGCGGCACCGCGGCCGCCACATCCTGCACCGCTACGACAACGGCCTCGAGCGCTGCATCGGTTGCGAGCTGTGCGCAGCCGCCTGCCCCGTCGGCTGCATCTACGTGCTCGCGGCGGAGAACGATCCCCAGAACCCGGTATCCCCGGGCGAACGCTATGCGGAGCGGTACGAGATCAATCTCATGCGCTGCATCTACTGCGGGTACTGCGCGGAAGCGTGTCCAACAGAGGCGATCACGCTGGGGCCACAGTTCGAGCTGGCCGACTACCGGCGCGAGCACACCGTGGTCACCAAGGCGGAGTTGCTGGAGTCCTGGCCGCATTTCGCGCAGGCGCGTGGTCCAGCGAGCGCGCGTGGCGCGGGCGCCGACCAGAAGGGCCGCGAGGAGATCGATCCCGGAGTCAGCCCACGCGTTGCCTGGGACCAGAACGAAGCAAGCCTGCCGACGTCCCTCGGGCCACACCCGGGCGACCTCGGGATTCCCGCGAACGTCCCCACCGTCACAGAGCCGGGCGCCAGAGACAGCGCATGAACGTGCTCGTTGCGGTGGCCATGGCGCTGGCCGCCATCAGCAGCCTGGGCGTCGTGTTGTCGCGGCAGACGATCTACTCCGCGCTTTCTTTGGTGGTCACCCTGGCCATGGTCGCCGTGCTCTTTCTGCTGCTCAACGCGCAGTTCCTGTTCGCGGTGCAGCTGATCATCTACGCGGGCGCGGTCATGGTGCTCTTCGTCTTCATCATCGCGTTGCTGAACCCCGAGGCTGAGGATCGCCCTGCGCTCGACTGGCGCGCGTTTGTCGGCCTGGCTGCGGTTGCAGCGGTGACAATCCTTGTGTTCGTCGCCGCCGGCAACGGCATCACATACAACAACAACGGCTTCCGAGCGCTGGCGCTGCAAGGCGCTTGCACCACGCTCAACGCCGGCCCCTGCGACCCGTATCACACGTTCTCGTTCCCGGTGGATGCGGTGAACGCGGCGGGCAACGTTCAGACAGTCGCGGGCCAGCTGTTCACAACCTACCTGCTGCCATTCGAGATAACGTCGTTGCTCCTGCTGGTGGCCATCATCGGCGCCGTCTACCTCACCCGGCGCGCGGTGCGGCCGTGATCAGCACCGGTCTCTTCCCCTACATCCTCGGCCTGTCCGCGTTTCTGTTCACCGTCGGCGCCGCCGGGGTGCTGATCCGGCGCAACCCGCTCGTGGTGTTCATGTGCATCGAGCTCATGCTCAACGCGGCGAACGTTGCGCTGGTGGCGTACGGTCGCTTCCTCAACAGCCAGGAAGGGCAGATCTTCGCCTTCATGGTGATCGTGGTGGCGGCGGCCGAGGTTGTCGTCGGGCTGGCGATCATCACGCAGATCTTTCGCCTCGGCCGTGAACTGGATGTCGACGACATCAGTGAGCTGAGCGAATGAGCGTCGACACCGCTTCCGCGCTCGTCCTGCTGGTCCTGCTGTTCCCGCTCGGCGGCGCCGCGCTCAACGCGCTGCTCGGGCCGCGGCTCGGGCGCAGCTTCGTCAACTTCGCAGGGACCATCTCGATCTTTGCGTCATTTGTCGTGGCGTGCGTCATCCTCGGCAACGTCATCGGCGCGCCGTCGGGCCACAGCGCGACATCGGTGCGTCTGTGGCAGTGGCTCGATCTCGGCAACGGCAACCTCAGCGTGGGCATGGACTTCACTCTCGATCCGCTGAGCGCGCTCATGATGATGGTCATCACCGGGGTGGGCTTCCTGATCCACGTGTACAGCGTCGGCTACATGGATCACGACCCCGGCGTGGCGCGCTTCTTCGCGTACATGAACTTCTTCATCTTCTCGATGTTGTTGCTCGTGCTCGCCGCCGACCTGGTCATCCTCATCATCGGCTGGGCCCTGGTCGCGCTGAGCAGCTACCTGCTCATCGCCTTCTGGTACGACCGACCCAGCGCGGTGCAGGCAGCGCGCAAAGCGTTCATCACCCAGGTGATCGGCGACGTCGCACTGGTCATCGCTGCGTTCCTCATCTTCCTCAACGCGCACACGCTGAGCCTGCCCAACATCTTCGCCCGCACCGACGCGTTTCCCCAGGGCGGGATCCTGGTCACGGGGATCTGCTCCCTGCTGGCCATCGGGGCCTTCGCCAAGAGCGCGCAATTTCCGTTGCACACATGGCTGCCCGACGCGATGGAGGGGCCAACCCCGGTCTCGGCGCTCATCCACGCGGCCACCATGGTCACGGCGGGTGTGTATCTGATCGCGCGCTTCCACCCGCTCTTCAACCTGGCGCCCATTGCCGGCGGGATGGTGGCGGTCGTGGGCATCGGCACGGCGCTGATGGCAGGCATCATCGCCCTCTCACAGATCGACATCAAGCGTGTGATCGCGTACTCGACGATGTCGCAGATCGGATTGATGATCTACGCGGTCGGCATCGGAGCCTACACCGCGGGGCTGTTCCACTTCGCCGTGCACGCGGTGTTCAAGGCGCTGCTCTTCATGGCGGCCGGCAACGTGATCCACGCGCTCCACGACGAGCAGGACATCCGCGCCATGGGCGGGCTGGCGGCACGAATGCGCTGGACGCACTGGTCGTTCCTGTCCGGTTCGCTTGCGCTCGCCGGTATCCCGATCTGGGCGGGCTGGTTCAGCAAAGAGAATCTGCTCGGCTTCGGCACCGTCAACGGTCCGGGAGCGGTGCCGTGGTTGCTGTACATGGTCGGCCTCGGCGTGAACGTCCTCACCGGCCTGTATGCATTCCGCTTGTGGGCAACCGTGTTCCATGGCGAGCCGCAGACAGCCAGGGTGTACGCCGCCAAGGAAGCGGGCAGAGCCTTGCTCATCCCGGTGGTGATCCTCGGCGTGCTGAGCCTCATCGTCGCGTGGCCACTGCAGTGGCCGATTCCCAACACGGTGCGGGTCTTCAGCGATTTTCTGAGCCCCGTCTTCGCAGGCACGCCGGCGGGGTTGGTCACCGAGCCCGCGCTGGGCATCGCGATCCTGGCCTTGATCCTTGGCACCGCGGCCAGCCTCTTCGGCGTGGGCGTTGCGCAGCGGCTCTGGTTGCGCCGCGAGCCGGACCCCGCGGAGGTGGTCGCGCGCCTTCCCCGGGCGCTGCCGCTGCTGTCCTACAACAAGTTCTACTTCGACGAGATCTACGACGCCGCCCTGGTGAAGCCGATACGCACGGTCGCTCGGACGGCGAGGCGTGTCGTCGAGCCGGATGTGATGGATGGATGGATCAAAGGACTCGTCGAGCTGATGCGCGGTTTCAGCCTGGATGTGCGGTCGTATCAGACGGGGTTCATCCGTGACTACGCCGCGGTGTTCACCGTGGCGGCGGTGGTCTTCGTCGTCGTCACCGTGGTGTTCCTGGCGCGATGAACGTTCCCTGGCTGACGCTCGTCATCGTGATCCCGGTCGGGGCCGCGCTTCTGCTTCAGCTCGTGCCGCGCAGCCAGACAGCTGCGATCAAGGGACTCACGGTGGCCACTGCCACAACCGTGGCGGTGATAGTGGGCACGCTGCTGTGGAACATGTCGGCTGCCCCGGCATCCGGGGCGCGGCTGACGTTGCATTACCAGGAGCTGCACACCTGGATCCCCGCGATCGGGGCCAGCTATCACCTCGGGCTCGATGGGCTCTCCGGGTGGCTGCTGGCGCTCAACGCCGGTGTGTTCTTGCTGGGTGCGCTCGCGGTGTCACGCATGACCACCGAACGCCTCCGCCTCTACTGCACGCTGCTGCTGCTCACCGAGGCGGCCACCGCAGGCGTGCTGCTCAGCGTCGACTTGCTCCTGTTCTACATGTTCTGGGAAGGCATGCTCATCCCGCTGTATTTCATGTTGAGCGGCTGGGGCGACGCCAACCGAGGGCGCG
>DATMRA010000057.1:0-9315 GCA_035566535.1 Candidatus Acidiferrales bacterium
AGTGGCTCGACGCGCCATCGGCGCGCGCCCTGGAGTTCGTGGTTCTACGGCTCCATGCCGAACCGATCGCCTTCCTCGTCACGCACCGGATCGGGGCCCGCGCGGCCACCTTCGACCGCGCTGCGGATCCGGAACGAAGGCGAACCGTCCGGCTCGGGCCGCTCACTGTCGCCGCCCTTCACGAAGCGATCAAAGAGCGCACGGGACGCTCGCTGCCGCGGCCGGTGATGGTGCAACTCGCCACCGCCAGCGGCGGCAATCCCTTCTATGCGCTCGAGATCGCTGCCGAGTTGGGTGATCGCCCGCTCGAAGCCGGCCGCCTTCCCCTACCCGCCAGCTTGTCGGAGCTGGTCGCATCCAGAGTCAAGCGGTTGCCCTTGTCGACCCGGAGCGCGCTGCTCACCGCCGCCGTGCTCTCACGCCCGACGATCGACGAGGTGGATCGTGGCGCGCTCGAGCTCGCGGAGCGGGCAGGCATAGTCTCCGTCGAGTCGCGCCAGATCCGGTTCGCGCACCCGTTGTTCGCTTCGGCGATCCAGGCGCAGGCGGGCAATGCGGAGTGCAGGCGCGTGCATGCCCGGCTGGCACACGAGCTGACAGAACCCGAGGAACGTGCACGGCACGCTGCGCTCGGATCCGACCAACCGGATGATGTGATTGCCGCTCAGCTGGAGGAAGCGGCAGTCACCGCCAGGGCGCGTGGCGCGCCCGTCGCCGCTGCGGAGCTGTTTGAGCTCTCGATCGAACGCACGCCTCCTGGCAAAGCCGAGCGCCGAACGGTTCGACAGGTGTCCGCTGCGAAGTCCTGGTTCGACGCTGGTGACCTGGGCCGCGCAGAGGCGATGCTCATGCAAGTCACCGCGGGTCCCCTCGCCGCGTCGATCCGTGCCCGCGCATTGGGCCTTCTCGCTCAGCTGCACTCGCGGCGCAGCTCCTTCGCGCTTGCGCTTGCGGTCGGCCAGGAAGCGCTCGAGGCAGCGACGGGCGACGACGCGCTCAGCGCCGACCTCGAGATGGACGTCGGGTACTTCTGCGTGAGCCTGGGTGACATACCAGGCAGCTTGGAACACGCCCAGCGTGCGCTGGTCGCCGCCGAACGCACCGGGGCGCGCGGTGTGCTGGCAGACGCTCTCGGGGTCACAGCAGTTCTGCAGTTCATGGCAGGCGGCGGCCTCGATGAGGACCGCGTCCGCCGTGCGCGCGAGCTGGAGGATCTGACGCGCGAGCGCACGTGGCAGATGTCGCCGGAGTTCACCTACGGCTGCATGCTGCTGTACTCAGGCCGTTTGGACGAAGCGCTCTTGGTCCTCGGGAGACTGCACGCCGACTCGCTCGACCGCGGACAGGAGAGTCCGATCCCATACTCGTGTTTCTGGCTTGCCTGGGCGCATGTCTGGCGCGGGGACTTCGCCGCGGCGCGGCGCTGTGCCGACGAGTCGAGCAAGGCAGCGGCATTGCTCGAGGATCCGGCCGCCCATGCGTTTGCGCTCACGACGAGCGCCTTGGTGCACGCACACGACGGATCGACCGACGATGCGCGTCGCGAGGCCCTGGAAGCGGTGCATCGGCTCCAGGAGCTTGGCTGGCTGGTCGGATCTGTCTACGCGCTGTGGGCACTCGGCATCGCCGAGCTCTC
This sequence comes from Candidatus Acidiferrales bacterium, assembly GCA_035566535.1. Lineage (GTDB taxonomy): Bacteria > Chloroflexota > Dormibacteria > Aeolococcales > Aeolococcaceae > JAFARE01. Next base: position 1,637 of record DATMRA010000057.1, read on the forward strand.
GAGCGGTAACCCGGCGGCCGTGGACGCGGCGCTCGGACCGTTGTCCGCGCAGGTCACGGCGCTGCCCGCCGGCGACCCGTTATTCGGACTATTCCTGCCTGAGGAAGTTGAAGCGCTCGTCGAACTGGGCGAGCTCGACCGCGCCGACTCCCTGCTGCAGTGGCTGGAGCAGCGCGCTTCCGCCCTCGATCGAGCATGGGCGCGAGCGGCGGCCGGTCGCTGTCGCGGACTGCTCTGGACCGCTCGAGGTGACAGCGACCGAGGCGTTGTCGTGTTGGAAGACGCGCTGGCGCAGCACGCGCGCAGTGACATGCCATTTGAACGGGCGCGCACGCTGCTGGTCAAGGGGCAGGTTCACCGGCGTCGCAAGGAGAAGCGGTTGGCCACCGCCGCTCTGCGCGAGGCGCAGCAAACATTCGCGAGGCTGGGCGCGCGTCAGTGGGCCCTAAAGGCCACTGCAGAACTGTCGCGGCTGGGACTGCGGCCATCCAAAGCTGATGAGCTGACTCCGACGGAGCGTCGCATCGCCGAGCTTGCCGTGGCAGGACTCGCCAACAGCGAGATCGCTGAGCGGGCCTTCCTTACAACGAAGACGGTCGAGGCCAACCTGACACGCGTGTACCACAAACTTGGCATCCGCTCGCGTGGCGGCCTGGCACGCGCTTTACAGTCCGCGGTAGAGAGCACACACGAGTAGAGCGGTCATTCCGTAGGGTTTTCCCGCTATCCACGCCGATGGCGCGCAGCTACGGTGGTGGCGTGGAACAACAACAGGCCATCGAGTACGTGGCCGAGTGTTTCTGGCCCGGCGTGCGCGAGGCGGACCTTCGCGACATGGATGCGCGGGCTGCTGCCAGCGCCGCCGAAACATCCGCCCTGGGCGATGGTGTCCGCTACCTCGGCTCGCTGCTCATGCGCGAGGACGAGGTTGTCCTCTGTCGCTTTCTGGGGTCCGAGACAGCGGTGCGCCGTGCAGCCGAGCGCGCAGCCATTCCCTTCGAACGAATTCTCGAGGCCGCGGCGTCGCCGTGGCCGGGTGAGTAGTCATGCGATTCGCCGGATCCATCAGCTGGACCTTCTTGGGATGAACGGAGGACAACACACATGAACAACGGCACGAGACTCATCGTTGCGAGCATGGTGGTGGTCGCAGCGGGCGTGCTGGCGGGCTGCGGCGACTCGTCCGGTGGCACGCCGACCCCGAGCCAGTCGACGGCAGCGACCGCGACTCCCACGGCGACAGCCGCCCAGGCCCCGGCCACCGTCGACCTCTCCGGGAATTGGATGGGGACGTACAACGGTCCATTCAACGGCAGCTTCACGCTCATGTGGGCTCAGACGTCGGGAGCGCTGACCGGCACCATCGCGCTGTCGTCGCCACCCGACAACCTGAGTATCAGCGGGACCGTGACCGGCAGCTCAATCAGTTTCGGAGCAGTCGGCGTCGTCACGTACACCGGGACGGTGTCGGGCGGCAACAGCATGTCTGGCTCCTACACGGACCTCGCCAACGGCCAGATGGGGTCCTGGAGCGCGACCAAGTCCTGACGTATTCGAGCGACGCCGCTCGCGCCGGAGAGGACGTGAGAGTCTGGCTCGGCGACTGCGGACCCGTAGACTCGGGCGTTCATGGCGGAGATTGCTGCCCCGCGAGGCACCCGAGACATCCTGCCCGCGGAAGCGACCGCGTGGCGTTGGTTGGTGGAGACGCATCGACGAGTCGTCGAGTCGTTCGGCTTCCGGCCCATCGAAACGCCGATCTTCGAGTCGGCGGAGCTGTTCATGCGCGGCGTGGGCGCGGAGACCGACATCGTCGAGAAGCAGATGTTCACCTTCCAGGACCGCGGTGGACGGTCACTCGCCTTAAGGCCGGAGAGCACCGCCGGCGTGGTGCGTGCCGTTGTCGGCGCCCGTCTCGATCAGGAGCGCCGTCCCGTCCGGGTGCACTACCAGGGGCCGATGTTCCGTGCCGAGAACCCGCAGCGCGGGCGTCAGCGGCAGTTCACGCAGGTCGGCGTGGAGACGATCGGCGAGCGCTCGCCTGAGCTCGACGCAGAGGTGATCGAGATTGCATGGCGCTATTTCGAGGCGCTGCACCTGACCGGCGTGCGCCTGCAGGTCAACACGCTCGGCGACTCGGAGGACCGTCACATATACCGCGAGGCGCTGGTCAAGTACTACACGCCATTTCGCGACCGCCTGTGCGACGACTGCAAGCGGCGGCTGGACATCAATCCGCTGCGCTTGCTCGACTGCAAGAAGGATGCGGATTTGGTCGCGGATGCACCGATCATCTGGGACCTGCTCGACGCGGGCAGCAAGGCGTACTTCACCTCGGTGCTGGCGTCACTGGAGGCGGCCGGGGTCGAAGCCACGGTGAACTACCGCATCGTGCGCGGGCTCGACTACTACGCCGACACGGTCTTCGAGTTCTGGCACGACAGTCTCCACGGTGCGCAGAACTCGCTCGGTGGCGGCGGTCGCTACGACGGGCTGGCCGAGGCATTGAGCCTGCCTCCCACCCCGGGCGCCGGATACGCGTTGGGCCTCGAGCGCATCCTGCTGGTCGCGCAGGAACTCGGCCTCGCGCCGGCGCCCGAGCCGGATTGCGACGTCATCGTGGTCTCGGTGGAGACACCGCAGACCCATCGCGCCGCGGAGCTCGCACGCACGCTGCGCGCGGCCGGGGTGCGCGTCGTGCTGGACGTCTCGGAGCGCCGCCTCGACCGCAAGCTCCGCAATGCCGACCGTCTTGGCGCGCGCGTCGCCGTCATCGTCGGCGAGGAGGAGATGCGCGGCGACGACGCCGTGGTGCGCGACCTCGCCGAGCGCAGCCAGCAGCGGGTGCCGTCAGCAGAGCTTGCCGCGACCGTCGCACGCTTGCTGGAGACTCCCGCATGACAGTGACGCGTACATTCTGCGGGGCTCCGCGCGCCGCCGACGAAGGCTCGCGGATGACGGTGTACGGGTGGGTGGATCGCCGCCGCGACCAGGGCGGGTTGATCTTCCTCGACGTGCGCGATCACAGCGGGATCCTGCAGGTGGTCCTGGATGCCGCGGTTGCAAAGGACGCGCACGATGCCGCGCACAGCGTTCGTCTCGAGTGGGTGCTTCGCGTGGAGGGTGAGTTGCGCCGTCGCGCCCCGGAGAACGTGAACTCCAAACTGGGCACCGGTGACGTCGAGTTGCACGCCAGCGCGTGCGCGGTGCTTTCGGTCGCGAAGACGCCGCCGTTCCCGGTCAACGAGGACACCGAGGTCGACGAGCAGCTGCGCCTCAAACACCGCTACCTCGACCTGCGGCGCGAGCGCATGCAGCGCAACCTGCGGGCGCGCGCGCAGTTCTCCACGGAGATCCGACGCGCCATGACTCAGCAAGGGTTCATCGAGATCGAAACGCCGATGATGATTCGCGCCACACCTGAAGGGGCGCGCGACTATCTGGTGCCCAGCCGTCTGTTTCCGGGCAACTTCTACGCGTTGCCCCAATCACCGCAGCTGTACAAGCAGCTCTGCATGGTGGCCGGTTTCGACAGGTACTTTCAGCTGGCGCACTGCATGCGCGACGAGGACCTGCGCGCCGACCGGCAACCGGAGTTCACACAGCTGGACATCGAAATGTCCTTCGTCGACGAGGACGACATCTTCGCGACACTGGAGCATGCAATCCCGGCGGCGTGGCACGCGTGCGAGTTCCGCGGCAGTCCCTTGCGTGTGCCCTTTCCCCGGCTGACGTGGTCGGAAGCGATGGACCGGTACGGCGTCGACAAGCCGGACACGCGTTTCGAGTTGCTGCTCCACGACATCACGGAGGTGGCGCGCACCAGCGGGTTCCGCGTGTTCAGCGAGACGGTCGCCGGTGGGGGAGTGGTCAAGGCCATCTGCGTGAAGGGCGGTGACGACCTCACACGCAGCGAGATCGAGGGCAGGCTGCTGGAGATCGCCCGTGCAGCGAAGGCGCGCGGCCTTGCGTATCTGTGGAAGCGAGCAGACGGCTGGCAGAGCGGCATTGCAAAGTTCTTCACACCCGAGGAGCTCGAGGCAGTCGGTGTCGCGGTCGGGGCGGAGGCCGGCGACTGCGTGCTCATGGTTGCCGACACGCCGCAGGTCGCTGCCGCTGCGCTCGGGGCGCTGCGCAACCACCTGGGTCGCACACGCCATTTGTACGACGACTCGCGCGTCGATTACATCTGGGTGACGGAATTTCCGATGTTCGTGCGCGGCGAGGAGACCGGTGAGATCCAGCCCGCTCATCATCCCTTCACGATGGTGCACGAGGATGATCTCGACCTGCTCGAGACCAACCCGCTCGCGGTGCGGTCGCGCGCGTACGACATCGTCGTCAACGGCCGTGAGGTGGGAAGCGGCAGCATCCGCATCACCGACCCCACCATTCAGCGTCGTGTGCTTGCGGTTCTCGGCATCGATGCGGCCGAAGCGCGCAAGAAGTTCGGCTTTCTGCTCGACGCATTCGAGTACGGTGTGCCGCCGCACGGTGGATGGGCCGGCGGCATCGACCGGATGGTGATGGAAGGTCTGGGCATCGACAACATTCGTGACGTGATCGCCTTCCCCAAGAACCAGCAGGCACAGGAGCCGATGACCGACGCACCCGCGCCGGTCGATCCCGCGCAGCTTCGCGAGCTGGGGCTGGCGCTCATCGAACCACCCAGGCGGCCGTGAGCCCCGCGCTGGGGCTGGCAATTCTCTTCATCCTCATCGGGGCCCAGGTGGCGCGTCTCGTGGCGCCCCGGCGCCTCGCGTACGCGTGGGTGCTTCTTCTTGCGGCAATCGGCTTGCTGGCCGCCGAGCTTCTGGCAACCGCCGCTCATTTCGGCGGCCCGAGCCTCGGCGTGCTGCACCCGGTGGCCGACGTGATCGGCATCCTGGTGTGCGAACTCGCCGGCGCCCTGATCAGCGGACGCCGCCGCGTTCCATAATCGTGCCCGTCATTCACCATGGAGGCTGATTCATGAAAGTACCTTTGGGCCGCAAGGGCCTGATCGCGATCGGCGGAGTGGCCGGTGCGCTTGCCTTCTGGAGGATCCGCTCACGCCGCCGGCAGCGCGAAGAGCTGGAATGGGAGGCCGAGGTCGTCGGCGCGATTGATGAGGGCCGAGGCGCCGGCGAGCCGGCTGGCTCGACCGCAGGCGCGTCGAGCGGCGCCTAGGGCGCGAGCGTCGCGGGCGGAGGAGGCGTTTTGTGAAGCCCGGCCAGGGGTACGCACCTATTGATATGGGTGGCCGGGTCACAGAGCTGCGCCTGCCAGCCGACCGCGATTACATTGTGGTGGCCAAACGGTCCGCCGCTGCCGTCGGGAGCGTCGCGGGCTTCGACATGGATGCCATCGACGACCTCACGATCGCCGTCGCCCAGGCCGTGGAGAACGCCATCGGCTGCCTGGAGAGATCAGGCGTTCTCACGGGGCAGGTGCGCATTGCCTTCAAGCTTGGCGCGCGCGGCCTCGAAGTGAACGTTCGCAGCACGGTGAGCCGCGACGCGGAGATGGAAGCCCAGGTCCGCGCCCAGGCCGAGCGCGCCCGCACCGGCACCGAGCTCCAGCAGGTGGAGGGAGAGGCCGCTGTTGATCTCGCGCTGCGGTTGATGGGCCTGTTCGTCGATGACAGCAGCTATCGGGTCGACGAGCGCACGGGTGGCCTGCGAGTCCGCCTGACCAAGTATCGCGTCTCGTGAGCGAACCGCCGCGTCGCGGCGGGACCACCGCGACGCGGCCGCGCACGCTCGCCAAGCCCGCGTCGACCCCTGAGCGCGAGGAGGTTCGCCGCCTTCTCCGCGAGTACGCCGCCAAGCGGGATCCGGCCGTCCGGGACCGGCTCGTGGAGTTGAACAGCGACCTGGTGCGCTACATCGCGCGCCGCTTCGCCAACCGCGGCGAGCCGCTGGAGGACATCGAACAGGTCGGCTTCGTCGGCTTGATCCAGGCCATCGAGCGCTTCGACCCGTCGTTGGAGAACGAGTTCTCGACCTTCGCCACACCGACTATCGCCGGCGAGATCCGGCGCTACTTTCGCGATCGCTCGTGGGCTGTTCGCGTGCCGCGGCGCCTGCAGGAGAACCTGATGCGTGTCAACGGCGCGTCGCAGGCGCTGCAGGCGGAGCTGGGACGCACGCCATCGGTGGCCGAGATTGCCCAGCGGCTCGGGCTCGAGCCGGAGGACGTGCTGGCCGCGCTCGAGGTACAGCCAGCACAGCACACGATCTCGCTCGAGGCGCCCGCGTCAGCAGCGACCAGCGAGGACACCGTGACGCTCGGTGACCGCCTCGGTCAGGAAGACGCCAACCTGGCCCGGGTTGAAGCCCAGGGGGTGCTGGACCGGGTGATGTCCCACCTGACCCCCCGCGAGCGGCGCATTCTCGCCCTCCGGTTCGTCGAGCAGCTGCCCCAGACTGAGGTGGCCAAGCGTCTGGGCATCTCTCAGATGCACGTCTCGCGTCTGCAGCGCGCCGCAATCGAGCACCTGCGCAAGGAATTCGGCGATGCCGTCCCCGAGTGACATGGACGCCGAATCCGCCGCCGATCCTGTTGTCGCTTAGAATCGCGGCGTAGCTTCCGGGCTCAATTCAGCATGCGTAGTTTCGAAATACGGGAGCGTTTCCTGCGCTTCTTCGAGGAGCGCGGGCACCATCGCTTACCCAGTGCCTCACTCATCCCCCACGACGATCCGTCGCTTCTCTTCACCGTGGCCGGAATGGTGCCGCTCAAGCCGTACATTGCCGGGCAGCGCATGCCACCGTCGCCGAATCTGACGTCATGCCAGAAGTGCTTCCGGGGCGCAGGCCTCAAATACGACGACATCGCGTCCGTGGGAGACGCCTTCCACCACACGTTCTTCGAGATGCTCGGCAACTGGTCGATCGGCGACTACTTCAAGGAGCAGGCGATCAAATACGCGTGGGAGTTGAGCACAGAGGTGTTCGGGCTGGACCCGGATCGCATCTGGGCGAGCATCTACCCCGACGACGAGGTGTCGGAACGGATCTGGGCCGAGCAGATAGGCGTTCCCCGCGACCGCATCGCCAAGCTCGCCGACAATTGGTGGGCCGCCGGTCCAACGGGACCGTGCGGGTATGACAGCGAGCTGTACTGGGATTTCGGGCCGCCGTGTTCGTGCGGCCGGCCGGCCTGCACCCCGCAGGACGAGTGCGGCGGCGATCGCTGGTGCGAGTACTGGAACCTCGTGTTCATGGAGTTCGACCAGCAGTCGGATGGCTCGCGCCCCCTCCTGCCCAAGCCCACGGTGGACACGGGGATGGGACTGGAGCGGATGACAGCAGTCGTCCAGGACGTGCGCAACGACTACGACACCGATCTGTTCGCACCTCTGATCGCCGACTTCAAGCGGCGCGCCGGGCGCGACACCGAGGAACCGTCGAGGCGCCGCTCGCTCAACGTCCTGGCCGACCACCTGCGCGGGGCCGGGTTCCTGATCGCGGATGGTGTGCTGCCCTCCAACGAGGGCCGTGGCTATGTGCTCCGCAGGGTGGTGCGCCGCGCCGCGGTGCACGGGCGCAGTCTGTCGCTGACGGGCGGCCTCGCGGAAGCCGTGCCGGCGCTGGTGGAGCTCATGGGCGTTGTCTATCCCGAGCTCAAGGAGCACAGACCGTTGATCGAGACCACGCTGCGCGACGAGGAAGCGATGTTCGCCCGCACCCTCGAGG
>DATMRA010000058.1:0-2124 GCA_035566535.1 Candidatus Acidiferrales bacterium
CTCATCGAAATTGCCGACTTTCCGATGATGCGCAAGTGCATGCTGGGCATCAAGCGGCGAGCCGAGGCTCAGGCTCGCGCCGCGGCCCCGGCGCCCCTATGACCAGTCGGTAGCGTCCCGGCTCTTGGCGCGGCGCCGAGCCATGTAGGCTGCCGCCTCGGCGCGGCGCGACAAGCCGAGCTTCATCAGGATGTTCGAGACATAGTTCTTCACCGTTTTCTCCGCGAGGAACACCTTCTCGGCAATCTGACGGTTGGTCATACCCTCTGCGACGAGGTCGAGAATCTTTCGCTCCTGGGGAGTCAGATCGCCCACCCCCGCGTCGCCGCCTGTGCTCTCACCTCGTAGTCGCGCGAGCACGCGCGCAGTAACCGCAGGGTCGAGCAGCGATCCGCCGGCGGCGACCTGACGCACGGCGCCGACCAGGTCCGCTCCCCGCACCTGTTTCAAGACAAATCCGGCTGCTCCCGCCATGATCGAGCTGAACAGAGCTTCGTCGTCCGCATGCGCCGTGATCATCAGCACCTTTGTGTCCGGGAAGGCGGAGCGGATCTCGCGACAGGCCTCGATTCCCGATCGACCCGGAAGGCGGACATCCATGATCACGACGTCGGGACGATCCGCCGCCACCGCCTTGAGTGCCGCATCAGCGTCCGCTGCCTCGCCGACCACACGCAATCCCCCGACACCATCGAGCACGCTGCGCAAACCCTGTCGCACCAGCTCGTGGTCGTCGCAGACGACGACACGGATCTGCATCTCTTCGGGCACGTCCGCACTGTACCAGCGAGCTGAGATGAGGGCCCTCATCTATGCTTGCAACCGATGGCAGTCAGCGCGAATAGAGCTGAACGCCTGTTGGAGACCGGGCTGGCGCTGGCCGCGGAGCTCTCTCTGCCCGCGCTTCTCAGACGGATTGTCGAGCTCGCGGTCGATCTGAGCGGAGCCACCTACGGTGCTCTGGGCGTGCTGTCGGCGGACGGCACCGGCCTCAACGACTTCATCACGACGGGCATCAGCGATTCGCAGCGCGCCGCTATCGGTGACCTTCCTCGAGGAGACGGCATCCTCGGGTTGATCATTCGCGAGCCCGAGCCACTTCGCCTTGCCGACATTGCCCGCGACCCACGATCCGTCGGCTTTCCTGCAAACCATCCGCCGATGCGCTCGTTCCTTGGAGCGCCGGTGCGGGCCCACGGGCGCGTCTTCGGGAACATCTACCTGACCGACAAGCAGGATGCACCCGAGTTCACCGCAGACGATCAGGCAGCGATCGTTGTGCTGGCCTCACAGGCGGGCGTCGCCATTGCCAACGCACACCTATACGAAGAGGTGCGTATGCGCGAGCGCTGGCTCGGTGCGGTGCGCGAAGTTGCGACCGCGTTGCTTGCCGGCACCGCAGCGAGCAGCGTCCTCGAGCTGGTGGCGCAGCACGCACGCGATCTTGCCGACGCCGACGTGGTCACCATAAGCATTCCCGACGAGAACCGATTGCGTGTCCTGGCGGCTGCTGGTGCCGCTGCCACAAACGCTGTCAACGTCGAGGTTGGTCCGATGATCCTCGTTCCCGTCGCGCTGCGGACGAGCGCACATGGCGTCATGGCGGTCGGACGCCGCGCGGGCCGACGACCCTTCCGCTCCGCAGACATCCCCCTCCTGGAGAGCTTCGCAGAACAAGCCGTCCTGGCACTCGAGTACGCGCGTGCGCAGTCAGAGATTGCGCGGCTGACGATGCTCGAGGACCGTGAGCGCATCGCGCGGGACCTGCATGACGGCGTGATCCAGTCCCTCTTTGCAGTGGGTCTTGGGCTCCAGGGAACAGCTGCAGTCGTCGGCGACGCTCGCCTGGCGGACCGTATTCAACAGGCGGTAGGGGAGATCGACCTCGTGATCGGCGACTTGCGCAGTTACATCTTTGGACTCCGACCCAGCATGCTCACCGGAGGCAGCCTCACGATCGCATTGGAACAGCTCGCGCACGAAACCCAGGAACGCACGGCGGTGACCGTCGTCGTCGACGTGGATGGCTCCCTCGAGGCGCGGCTGTCCGGCGCGTCCGCGCATGTCACGCAGATCATTCGCGAGGCGCTTTCCAATGTCGGCCGCCACGCGAACGCGGAGACC
>DATMRA010000059.1:0-10001 GCA_035566535.1 Candidatus Acidiferrales bacterium
CTTGGCCAGCTCGGCCATCAGGTTGACCTTGGTGTGCAGCCTTCCGGCCGTGTCGACGAGCACCACGTCCGCCCGCCGCGCCAGGGCCGCCTGGACGGCATCGAACACGACCGCTCCGGGGTCACCGCCGGGTTGGTGCGCCACGACGTCGGCGCCGGCGCGATCCGCCCAGACGCGCAGCTGATCGATCGCCGCGGCGCGATACGTATCGGCGGCGGCGACCAGCGGCACCCGCCCCGCCTCGCGAAGCCGGTGCGCAAGCTTGCCAATCGTGGTCGTCTTGCCGCTGCCGTTGACCCCCACCAACAGCACGACGCTGGGTCGTGCTCCGATGTTGAGCCGCCGGTCGCGCTCCCCAAGCATTGACAGCATCTCGCCTTTCAGCAGGGCAAGCGCCGCCTGCGAATCAGCCGGCCTCTCCCGCTTGACGCTCTCCCGTAGCGACGCCACGAGCTGCTCGGAGACGTCGACGCCGCAGTCCGCGCTGATCAGCAGTTCGAGCACATCGTCGTAGAACGATTCGTCAATCGTCTTGCGCAGGACGATCCGGCGCAGCTGCTCACCGAATGCCCGCGATGCGCGTCCCATCCGCGCCGACATGCGCCGCCACCAGGCAGCACGGCGTGGCGCCTCGACCAGCTCTTCGGGGTTGTCCATCAGGTGATCGTGCTACGGGATCAACGGACGGCGCGCATGGGAACGCGTTGCAATCCCGGCACAGTGTCGTGCTCGGGCCGCACGTCGGCGTCGAACTGAACCCCGATCACGGAGCTGACGCCGTCGGAGTCGATGGTGATTCCCCACAACACATCCGCCGCCGCCATGGTGATGTGGTTGTGCGTGACCATGATGAATTGCTGGTCCGCGGCCAGCCGGCGAAGCAACCGCGTGAACCGCAGAACGTTGCTGTCGTCGAGAGCGGCATCGACCTCGTCGAAGACGTAGAACGGACTGGGGTTGACCTGCTGCAGGGCGAGCACGACGGCCAGCGCTGTCAGGGCGCGCTCGCCGCCGCTCAGCAGCCGCAGAGCGCCAAGCCGCTTTCCGGGAGGCTGGGCAAGGATCTCGACACCCGGGCGGCGGTCGGCCACGCCCTCGGCCTCCTCTTCCTCGTCGGCATCGGCGATCGGCGGCTCCTCCAGCCGCAGCGTGGCCCGGCCTCCCGGGAAGAGCTCGGCGAACAGCTTCTGAAACTCGAGCGAGACCGCGTCGAAGACTGAGTCGAAGCGCCGCTCCAGGTCCGCCGCCAGACGGCGGGCCACGCTGCGAATGTCCGTGCACGCGGCACTGAGGTCGGCGTGATGCTCACGCAGCACCGTGACGCGAGCGAGCAGCGCCTCGTACTGCTCCGGCGCGAGCCCGTTCACGGGTCCCAGGGCGGAGATCCTGCGCTCCAGACGAACGATCTCGCGCTCGGCGCGGTCGGCGGCCTCTGGGTCCCAGTCGGCGCCGTCATCGTCACCCTCGTCCCGCGCGACGTCGGTCAGACGCTGCAGATCGAGCTCCGCCTGGTCCAGCTCGATCTGCGCGGCCGCCCGCTCGTCTTCTGCCCGGGCCAGGCTCACCGCGACCTCGGACCGCTCTGTCTCCAAGGCCACCAGCACCCGCTCGAGTTCCTCAAGCAGCGGGGCGGTGTCGTCGGCACGCGCCCGCGCGGCAGTGACGGCGGCGACGGCACCGGCCGCTGCCCGGCGAGCCGCCCCTCCTTCGGCCAGCGCGGCCAGGGCTTCCACCTCAGCGGCGGCGATCCTGGCTCGAGCGGCGTCGCGCCGGGCCTCGGCAACGGCCAGCGCGCGGCTGAGATCGGCGGCTCGATCGGCTGCTTCGGTGAGGGCGCCCTCACCACGGGCCAGCTCCAACTCCACCTCGCGGGCGGCGGTCGCTGCCGAGGCGAGTGCGTCACGGCGTTGGTGGAGGCCCGCCGCTGCATGATCAGCGCGGCTACGGGCGTCCTCCACTCGGTTTCTCGCTTCGGCCGACCGCGCGGCAGCGTCGCCGCTTGCCCGCTGGGCCGCCTCTTCCTGGCCGTGCCGTTCGCCGCGCGCCGCATGGTTCTGCTCCAGCCGTCGCTCGGCGGCGTCCACCTGCTCGCCTCGAGCCGTCAGCGTGGCCGCGGCGGTCGCGGCGGCGCCCCGGGCAGCTTGCGCCGACGCAACAGCAGCAACAGCCGCGCCCTCTGCCGCGCTGACCCGCTCGCGAGCGGCCGCGACGGCAGCGATGGCCGCGGCTTCACGAATCGTGGCGTCAGCCGCATCCCGTTCGGCCGCCCGATCCTCAGCCGCGTACTCCAGCGTGTGTCCGGGGTTGCCACCCCGGATGCGCCGTGTCTCGACGGCCCGGCCGTCGGGCAATACGGCAATTCGAGCGCCGGCCGCCAGGGCGCCGCGCGCTCCGGACATGTCGTCGACGAGCCAGACCCCGCGCAGGACGTCGACGACGGCGGGCCGAGCGGCCGAGAGCACCTCGACAGCGTCGACAGCTCGCCGGAACGGGGCTGGCGGAGCGGGGTCGTGGTCATCGGCGGGGTCCCCGGCGTCCACCAACTCCTCCCGCGGCCCTCGCGCATCGAAGAAGGCAGCGGCCCCCGTTGTATCGGCGACCAACCACGCCGTGGCGTGACCTTCGAGAGCAGCCGCGACCGCGATGGCGTCTGCCGGGTTCCGAACTGAGACGCAGTCGATCAGGCGACGGGCCGAGACCACACCCCGAGCAACCGCCTGGCCGACGCCACCGTCTCCACCCATGGCACCGCTCAACCGGCCCCGCGCCTCGGCAGCACGCGCCAACGCCGTCCTCGCGGCCTCGGATGCTTCGGCGCTGACCTCCTCGGCGGCATTGACGTCCTCCCAGGCCGCCTCTGCGGCAGCCTGAGCGCTGGCCAGTTGGGCCTCGGCCTCGGCTGCGGCGCGATCAGCCGCGGCTGCCGCGTCGGCGGCGCCGGCGAGGTCGGCGCTCAACCTATCCAGTGCACTGACCGCGGCAGCGACGTCCGCGTCGAGCGACGCCGTGCTGTTTTGAATCAGCTGCAGCTGGAGGCGGGCCTGACGCACCGCCGCCTCAGCGTCACGCTCGGCTGCGACCGCGGTCGTAAGGTCGGCCTCGGCGTCGGCAAGGCCGGCTTCGTCGGCCGCCAGCGCGAGCCTGGCGTCGGCCTCCACGCGCTGCAGATCAGCGCAGTGGGCGCGCAGAGCCGCGAGAGCGGACGAGCCCTCGCCGCGCTGCGCGTCGCGATTTCGTCCGCTCGCGGCGGCCGCGGCGATTGCGTCCTCCTGCGCCGCTCGGGCCTCCTCGCGGCCCACGGATCGCCGGAGGACAGCCGCTCGCAGCCGTTCGTTCCACTGACGCGCATCGGCGGCCGCGCGCTCGGCGGCCAGCCGCGCCGCCTCGAGGTCCTGGCGGGCGCTGTCACGGTCGCCACGAACCCGTTCCAGCCGGCCTCGTTCCGCAGCCGCCCGCGTGCTGAAGCCGGCGTCGGCTTCGTCGGCGGCCTCCCACCGCGAGGTGGCGTGGTCGAGCCGGCGCCGGGCCAGCTTCAACCGCCCGCGGGCCGCGCGCCACTCCTCGCGCGCCAGGCTTCCACGGAGCTCAATGAGCCGGTCGGTGAGCTCGCGCTGCGCCAGGGCAGTCGTCGACTGATCAGCGAGTTCAACCAATCGCGGCTCACCGTCGGCCAGCAGATCCTCGATGCGCCGGAGGGTCACCTCGGCGTGGCCGATGCGCGCTACCGCGTCCTCGCATGCCACCCGCATGGAGCGGACGCCGGCCGCCTGCTCGACAAGGGCGCGGCGCTGGGTGGGCGTGGCCTCGATGATTCCGTCGATGTCGTTCTGTGCGACCACCGCGTACCCGTTCTGGGTCAGTCCGGTGGCTCCGAGCAGCCGTTCCAGATCGCGGAGCCGGACGCGCTCGCCGTTGAGCCGGTACTCGGTGTCGGAGGCGCCTCGTACGACCCGGCGGCTCACCGCGACCTCAGGGTCCGCAACCGGCAGGCGGCCCTCCTCGTTGTCGATGACCAGCTCTACCTCGGCGACGTTCAGGCGAGGGCGCTTGCCGCCGCCCGCATAGACCACCTCGTCCATACGCTGGCCACGAAGCTCGCGTGCGTTGGTTTCACCCAGCGCCCAGCGCAGGGCATCGACGAGGTTGCTCTTGCCGCTCCCGTTGGGGCCGACGATCGCCGTGATGCCGCGGTCCAGCGTCACCTCGGCCCGGGACGCGAACGTCTTGAAGCCGGAGATGACCAGCCGGCGCAACCTCATCCGGCGGATTCTCCCCGCAGTCCGGCGCTCACGTCAATATCTTGGGGCATGGCGGCCTCGCAGGCCCAAGATCTGGTGCTCATGTTTTCGGCGCCGCCGGCCGGGGACCGCGGCCGCGGCCACCCCGGCGTCCCCTCCGGGTGCGCTTGCGGGCCGGTTCGGCAGGTGGCGGCGGCGGCGGGGGCTCGGGCGTCAAGCGACCGACCAGCGATTCCGCCGCCGAGCGCAGCGCCGCCAGGAGGCCACGCCGCGCCTGTGCTCCGCCGGCAGCGGCGGCTTGCTTGGGGATGACCGAGCTGGCCCCACGATCGGCCGCGACCTCGGCGACCCGCCGCCGCACGCGGGCCGGTTCGGCTGCCGCATCGCGCGCGGCGTCGCGCGCGGCTCCGGCCGCTGTCGCCGCGGCGCCGGGCTTGGAGGTGACCAGCCGCTGCAGGGCGTCCTGGGCGGCGGACTGCTCCGCGGCTTGCTTGGTCGCTCCGCGCCCGGATCCGGAGACCTGGTCGCCGAGCAGCACCTCGGCGGTGTACTCCCGCTTGTGTCCGGGGCCGCCGCTGGCGACGACCCGGTAGCGCGGCGTCTCGCCACGCTTCTCCTGGGACGCCTCCTGCAACCGGCCCTTGAAGTTTTCGTCGCCCCACTCGGCGAGGTCACCGATGTTCTGCAGAAACACGCGGGTCGCGGTGCGGTAGCCCTGGTCCAGGAAGATGGCGCCGATCATCGCCTCGAACGCGTTGGCCAGCAGCGACGGCAGCTGCCGCCCGCCGGTTTTCACCGCGCCGCGACCGAGCAGCAGCGTCTCCCCCAGCTGCAGCCGGTCGGCCAGCCGGGCCAGCGAGGTGGTGTTCACCAGCGCCGCCCGCAATTGCGTCAGCTGTCCTTCGTTGTACGTCGGGAACCGGCGGAACAGGTACTCCCCCACCACGAGCTCGAGCACAGCGTCGCCCAGGTATTCGAGACGCTCGTTGTCGTGCCCCGGGCCGCTGGGCGCCCCGCGCTCGTTGTTCCATGAGGCGTGGGTCATCGCTTCGCGGAGCAACTCGGGGTGGCGAAAACGCACCGCAATGCGCTTCTGGAGTGCTTCGAGACGCTCCTGTTCGGCAGCCGAGAGCTCGGTTCGCGAGACCGGTGGTGAGACTGGAGGTGGGACTGGAGGTGGCGTCGCCGCCGGAGCCGGCTCCGGAGTTGGGGTTACGAGGCCGCGCCCACCTTCTCCTGGATGTAGTCCCAGGCCTGGCCCACCGTTCCGATCTTCTCCGCGTCCTCGTCGGAGATCTCCATCTGGTACTCCTCCTCGAACGCCATGATCAGTTCGACCAGGTCGAGGGAGTCCGCGTTCAGATCCTCCACGAACGACGCCTCCACCGTCACCTGATCGGGCTCGACGCCGAGTTGGTCCACCACGATCGCCTTGAACCTGTCGTAACTGTAGTCCGGCATCTGTCTGTCCTTCTTCTTTTGATGTGCGTGCGGCGGCTGCTGCACCTGTCTGATCGGGAACGATAGCGTCGGAAGCGGGAGGCCGCCACGCATACGGCCCGGATGCCCCGTCGATCGAGACCGCGGGCGCCTTCTTTTCATCGTGTGCCGGGGGCTCGGGGGTGGGTTCGGCCACGTTAGCGTCCCATTCTATGGTCATGCGCCGAGACCGCCATCGACGTGGAGCACGTGTCCGGTCACGTACGACGCCTGCGGCGACGCCAGGAAGCAGATGCACGCCGCGACCTCATCCGCGGTTCCCATGCGCGCCATCGGCACCTGCTGGACCGCGGCCTGCCGCGTGCCGTCCGGCAGTGTTGTGGTCATGTCCGTCTCGATGAAGCCCGGGGCGACAGCGTTCACCGTGATGTTGCGCGTGGCCACTTCACGCGCCAGCGACTTGGTCAGGCCGATCAGGCCTGCTTTGGCGGCTGCATAGTTCGCCTGCCCCGCGTTGCCGACCACGCCGGAAACGCTCGAGATATTGACGATGCGTCCGTAGCGCTTGCGCAGCATCGGGCGCAACGCGGCACGGCAGATGACGAAGGCCGCGCTGAGGTCGACTGAAATGACCTGCTGCCAGTCGGCGTCGCTCATGCGGACCGCAAGGCCATCGCGCGTGATGCCGGCGTTGTTCACGACGACGTCGATGCCGCCGAGGCCCGCGACGGTTCGTTCGACGAGAGCCCCAGCTGCTGCAACATCGGCAAGGTCAGCCGCAAGCACGACCGCACGCCTGCCCAGTCCCGTGATCTCGCCGGCGACGACGTCGGCAGTCGGAGAGTCCGCGCTGCAACCCACCGCGACATCGGCGCCGGCCTGGGCCAGCGCAAGAGCTGTTGCACGACCGATGCCGCGCGATGCACCCGTGACCAGCGCCACCTGGCCGTCGAGCGGGCCCGGGCTCATCCAGCGCCCCGTGGGACGCCGAGCTCGCGCGCGTCCTCGAGCCTGCTCACACCGGCAGTGGACACCCCAGGCGCGATCCTGCGTGCGAGCCCGCTGAGAACAGTCCCAGGTCCGACCTCCACGAGGGTATCGCCGCCACGGTCGAGCAACGTCGCGACGCAATCCACCCACCGCACCGGTGACGTCAGCTGTCGGCGCAGCCGGTCGCGAAGCGCGTCGGCGGTCTCCACTGCCGTCGCGTCGACATTGCAGACCACGGGCACGCGCGGGTCGCGAATGTCGGCTCTGTCCAGCTCGGCTGCGAAGGCGGTTGCGGCATCGGCCATGAGGGGCGAATGAAACGCGCCGCTGACGTTGAGCGGGATCGCGCGTCGGAGTCCCTTCTGCGTCGCGGCTTCGGTGGCGGCATTCACCCCGGCAACGCTGCCGCTGATGACAACCTGACCCGGCGCGTTGAGATTGGCCACCACGACGACCTCACCGGTCTGCCGCTGCACGTCCTCGCAAAGCGATGCGACGACATCGGCGTCCAGTCCGATGAAGGCGCACATTGTTCCCTCGCGCATGCCCGCCATCGCCTGTCCACGTGCAATGACCAGGCGCATCGCGGTCTCTGGTTCGAGGGCGCCGGCCGCGACACAGGCCGCGTACTCGCCCACGCTGTGTCCTGCCACCGCCGCGATCGGCGTTTCGTCTGCGATCTCCGCCAGCAATGTGCACTCCACGAAGAGCAGCGCGGGCTGCGCGACATCCGTGCGCCGCAGATGATCGTCATCACCCTCGAGTGCGGAAGCCAGGTCCATCCCGGCTGCCGATGCCGCAGCGAGCAAGCGGCGCGCGGTGTCTGTCTCCAGAAGCCCGAAAGCCATGCCGGCGGCCTGGCTTCCCTGTCCCGGAAAGCAGAGTGCGATTGGCAGTGCGCTTACTCGGTGACGATGACTTCGCGGCCGTTGTAGTAACCGCAGTTGGGGCAGACCCGATGCGGCGGGCGCGGCTGACGGCACTGCGGGCACGGCACCAGCGTGGGCAGGCTGAGTGCGTGGTGCGAGCGGCGAAAGTCGCGCCGGCGACTTGACACGCGTTGTTTGGGAAGAGGCATCGATTCTCCGAAGGTGGGACGCAGCCAAATGGCGCTGTCCACGGATCGCGGACAGTATACCTGCGGGTGGGATGAGCCGAACCGTCAGCTCGCCTCTCGATCACGTCGCCGGCGACGCGACCCGGGCGGCGCGGGCAGGGTCTCGATGCCCTTGCGCACCGTCGTCACCGCGCGCATGAGCTGCTCTTCGAGCTGCGTCATGACGTCGCGCGCGTACGCGTCGGCCTCGCCCCGAATGGCAGCCGCGCGCTCTTCCGCCTCCGCCAGCAGCTGGGCTGCGTGGGCCTGGGCCTGCTGCGTGATGGCACTCTCCGTCACCATCGCAGCCGCACGTTCGGTTGCCTCATGCAGCAGACGCGACGCGTCCTGCTCGGCCCCCGCCAGGGCCTGTTCCGCCTCCTGTTCCGCCGCGGCCACGATGCGAGCGCGGTCCTCCAACGTGTGGCGGGCCTGTGTGAGCTCGTCGGGGAGCCCGAGGCGCAGACGATCAATGAGCTCGAGCGTCTCGTCCTCATTGACGATCACATTCGCGCTCAGCGGCACCCGACGTGCGCTGCTCACAAGGTCCTCGAGGTCGTCGACGATGTCGAGTGCGGTGAGCTCGTTGCCGGTGCGCTCGCTCATCGGTCCGCGACCTCGAGGCCGAACTTGCGCTTCATTGCGGCAACGCTCACGGCCGGAGCCGCCTCATCCACATTGCCGCCCAGTCGACACACCTCTTTGATGATCGATGAGGACACGAACACGTTGGAGAAGGACGTCATCAGAAACACGGTGTTCACCGACGGGTTGAGACGGCGGTTCATCAATGCCATCTGAAACTCCGACTCGAAATCACTGAGAACCCGAAGGCCGCGCACGATCGCGATCGCGCCCGTGGTCTTTGCGAAATCGACGGTCAGCCCGTCGAACGAGGTGACCTCCACATTGACCTTGCCGGCAACACAGTCGCGCATGAGCTCGATGCGCTCCTCAACCGTGAACAGCGGTTCCTTGGCCGGATTGGCGAGCACGCCCACAACCACGCGATCGAAAATGGGCAGCGCGCGGTCGAGGATGTCCAGGTGCCCGAACGTGACCGGGTCGAAGCTTCCCGGATACACAGCGATCCGCTCACTCATCGTGCGCGTCGGCTCCGTTTGTGGTGGTGCGTTGCAAGAAGCTGAGGATATTCAGGCCGTGGCGAACCTCGCGTACCAGCGTGAGTGCGCCGATATGCTCGGGAAGCCGTCGTTCGCGATGATGTTCGCACACAACCAGAGCCGGCGGGGAGGCCCCGACGGCGTCCAGCACACGGTCCAGGTCGGGATCGCGATACGGCGCGTCGACAAAGCAGAGGTCACAGGTTCGCAGCGTCTCACCCGAGCGCCGGGCCCAGGTGACCGCGTCGGCGTGCACCAGCCGGCAGCGGTCCGCGCACCGAAGACGAGCGGCCGTCTCGGTGATTGCCGCCAAGGACTCCCTGCTGCGCTCGACGAACGTGACCGACTCCGCGCCGCGCGACAGCGCTTCGAAGCCGACGGTCCCGGCGCCGGCGTAGAGGTCCACCACGTTGGCGTCGATGACGCGGTCGCCCAGGATGTTGAAAAGCGCCTGGCGAACCAGCGAGCGCGTGGGGCGGACGGCTGATCCGCGCGGCGTGGAAATGATGCGGCCGCGCCACTCGCCGGCGGTGATACGAGTGTGAGCGCCGGCGGTCACTGCGGTGTCATGGGGCGCCGCCTCAGTCCAGGTCGAAGACCGAGCGGTACGCGTTCATGGCTTCGCTCAAGGGCGCGTACGCGGTGAGCGACGGATCGGTGTCGAGCCAGCGCAATGCGGCGCCTCGTGCGCGCTGCGCCAGTGCCACGTCGAGGAGGTCCGCGGCCAGCATCTCCGGCAGCCCGTGCTGGCGCATGCCCACCACGTCACCCGGGCCGCGGAGACGGAGATCGAGGTCGGCGAGGTCGAAGCCGCTGCGTGTCCTGGCGACTTCTTCCAGGCGCCGCGATCCGTCCTCGTCGACGCCACCCTGAAACAGCAGACAGAACGACGCGTACATGCCTCGGCCGACCCGGCCGCGAAACTGATGCAACTGGGCCAGCCCGAAACGCTCAGCCCCCTCGATGAGCATGATCGTCGCGTTGGGTACGTCGACTCCCACTTCGACGACGCTGGTGGACACGAGCAGGTCGGCTTCGCCGGCGACGAACCGCGCCATGCGCGCCTCCTTCTCGCGCGCCGGCATGCGGCCGTGGAGCAACTCCACACGCAAG
>DATMRA010000060.1:0-26145 GCA_035566535.1 Candidatus Acidiferrales bacterium
GCCGCCAGGTGTTTCGCGACGGCGAAGAGGTGATGCTCACGTTGACGGAATTCAACTTGCTCGCACTCCTTGCCTCGCGACCGGGCCAAGTCATGAGTCGAGGCGAACTCCTACGGCGCGTCTGGGGCTACGAAGTGGAGATCGAGACACGCACGGTCGACGCGCATGTGTACCGTCTGCGCCGCAAAATCGAACCGGACGCAGAGAAGCCGACATACATACACTCCGTGCCCGGAATCGGTTACAGATTTAGTGGCTGACACCCGTCACGCTTGACGGGTAGTGGCGGAGAGGCTGCACACATCTGCGGCGAGTTCCGCAGGCCGCCGAAGCGCTGACATGCCGCCAATTGCATGTGTGCTCACGGCGGACAAGGACTGTTTGAGCTAAGCAGATGTGTGCAGATCTCCGCCGAGACCACGGACAAGGCGGTGTGTGTCAGCCGGTGATCAGTAAATGAATCCCATCACGGAGCCGTCGTTGCCGGCGATGGTGCGCCGGTCGATTCGGCCCCAGCCGCCGCCGTTGCCGTAGTAGTTCATCTCTGACACGACGAAGCTGCCGTCAGGGTTGACGTGCTCGACGTAGGCGACATGGCCGGCCCAGCCGGAGCGGAACACGGTGATCGAGCCCTGGACGGGTACGTGGCCCTCGGGCCGAATGCCCGCGGCGGCGAACCACCACACCCACGCGTTGCCGCCCCAGGTCACCGCGCGCCGGGTGGCGACGTACCAGGTGCACTGACCGTAGGGGAATCCATCGCTACCGTGATTCGGCGCGACCTGGGGCACGCCGCGCTCGGCGACCACGAACCGGTTGGAGATGAGAGCGCCGGTCGGCGCGGCACCCAGGGGAACCTGCAGGTACGTTCCGGCGCGCAGCGGGCCGTCGGAGGTCAGCTGGTTGAAATCCAGGACGGTGCTGGGGTCGAGGCCGAGCCGGGTGGCGAAGGTCGTCGGTGTCTCGTCAGCTCGTACGTGGACCAGCGCGCCAGAGGACGGCGGCAGCAGCAGTGAGGCGCCCGCCACCGGCTCGTTCTTGCCGCTTATCGCGTTCGCCCAGCGAATCGCCGCCGGGTCGCTGTGGTACTCGGTGGCGAGGGATTCCACGGTCTGGCCCGCACGGACGATGACCGTGACGGCAGGACGCGTGATGACAAGCGGCGCTACGGCGGGTCGCTCGATGACGGCAGCGATCTGGATCGCATCCAGGCCGTGGAGCGAGACCGGGGTCGTGCTCGCCTGCGCCGCCGGCCGGGTGACGCAAAAGCCGAGCGCGGCTGCGGTCGCCAGGACCCATACGTGACGGAGAACCCGATGGGTATGCCCGCCGATAATCTATCCCTCCGTGCGTGCGTCCTATCGCACGCGGGGAAAACCGGCCTCCGTGCTGGGAAACCGGCGCGTCGAAGTCGGGCGGGACCGTAGCAAACTGCCAGTGCAGAAGTCAAAGCGCCTGACGCGCCAAACTCGCCGACGGGCGCTGAGCCGGACGTTCAGGATGGGCTTTTGTTATAGCTTGACTATCAGATAGTGTGTGTCCTAAGATCCCCGGCCATGAGAAAGTACAAGCCGGTTGAGCTCCCTCTGAAGCACGTGCCCACGCAGTTCGCGGAGGAGCACGCCACCTGCCCGAACTGCGAGAGCCGGGCGGCGGGAGTCATCGGCAGGCTTGGCCTACGCCTCGTGTTTCGCTGCGAGCGTTGCCGGGTCCGGTTCCACCGTCCGACCCCGAGCGTCCAACTCCTCTAATTCGGCGGCTGGCACACTGCCAGCTATGACCTCGCCACCACCGCTGCTCGCCACGATCTGGCGCGGGAGTCTCGCGGAGGCTGCCCTGCGCGGCCACGCTGTTGTGGCGGACTCCGCTGGATCGGTGCTCAGCGCCGTTGGCGATCCGCAGGTCGTCGTCCCCATGCGCAGCTGCGTCAAACCCATTCAGGCATTCCCCTTCGTGGAGCTCGCCGCCGACCGCCTCGGCGTCACCTCCGAGGAGGTCGCCATTGCCTGCGGATCCCACTATGGCGAGGACGTGCACGTGGCCACCGTTCGCCGCATGCTGGCGCGAGTTCAGCTGGACGAGACGTCGCTGGCCTGCGGTCCACAGCTGCCGGTGGACCCGGCGTCAGCCCGCCGGCTCCTGGCCGCCGGCCAGGGCCCCCAGCGCATCTACAACAACTGCTCCGGCAAGCACGCGGGCATGCTGGCCGCGTGCGTGGTCGCGGGCTGGCCGGTGCAGGGGTACGCGGACCCCGAGCACCCCTGCCAGCTGGCCGTCCGCGCCGCGCTCTCGAGGGTCCTGGGCGTCAGCCTGGACGGCGC
Source organism: Candidatus Acidiferrales bacterium (assembly GCA_035566535.1). Taxonomy (GTDB): domain Bacteria; phylum Chloroflexota; class Dormibacteria; order Aeolococcales; family Aeolococcaceae; genus JAFARE01. The sequence continues at coordinate 2,322 of DATMRA010000060.1, forward strand.
TGGCTGGGGCATCGACGGGTGCGGGCTCCCCACATATGGGGTGCCCTTGGTGGCACTGGCACGGGCCTTCGCCGCCGGCCAGCGCGAGGCGGCTTTCCGCCGCTGCCAGGACGCGATGGCCGAGCATCCGCGCTTGGTGGCGGGAACGGGTGCCTTCGACACCGCACTCCTCGAGCATGCCGGCGACACCATCACCGCCAAGATCGGCGGTGCGGCCCTGTGGGCCGGGGTGCTGCGGGCCCCAGGCGTCGGCGTCGCCCTGAAGCTCGAGGCCGGGAACATCGAGGCGATCCCACCGGTGGCGCTGGCGATCCTGCAGCGCCTGGGTGCAGTCCCGCAACCGCCGCCCGGGGCGCTGGAGCCATTCGGCCGCCCTTCCTTGCGCAACTGGGAGGGCGCCGTGGTGGGCGAAACTCGGGTGGAGGCGGCGGCGCTGGAGGCTTTGACTCCGGTCGTCCGGCCGCCTATAGTGCCGAGAGAGGAATGTTGATTCTCATGTCAACTTTAGCCGTTTACGGCGCGCCCGAGGCGGCCGATCCGGCCTCAGCAAGGCCGGGCTTCACTGCCGCTGCGAGCGCGCTCTAGGAAGGAAGGGACGGGGATGCCAGACCAGAGCCACGTCGGCCGGAGGTATTCGGCCCCGGGCCAGGTGATCGACCCCGCGCGTGCCAGGGCTATGGCGCAGGCCATCGCCGCCGACGGCACCGCGCTCGAAGCCGAGGCAGTGCCTCCGACGTTCGCGGCGGTGTACTGCCTTGCCCCCACGTTCGCGCAGCTCTTCACCGACCCGGAGGTGGGCATCAACCTCGCGGGATTGATCCACGGTGAGCAGACCTTCGAGTGGCCGGCGGCCGCCCAGCCGGGCGACACGGTCGACGCGAGCGCTCGGATCGAGTCCGTGGAGGACAAGCGAGGCATGACCTTCGTGACCCTGGCTGTCGAGGCCGTCCGCCCCGCGGACGGGGCGGTGGTCTGCAGGGGGCGCTCGATGATGATCCTGCGCGGCGGCGCCCAATGAGCAGCATCGCCGGGAAGACCGTCGCAGTTGGCGACGCGATCGAGCCCCTCACGCGCCGGGTGACCCAGGAGCAGATCAATGCGTACGCCGAGGCTTCCGGAGACTTCAATCCCATCCACGTGGATGAGGAGTTCGCCCGCTCGGTCGGCCTGCCCGGCACCATCGCCCATGGGCTCCTGGAGATGGGCATCCTCGCCGAAGCCCTCTCGCGCTGGGCCGGGGGCAGCTCCAGGCTTCTGGGCCTGGAGTGCCGCTTCAGCAAGCCGCTGCGCGCGGGCGACGCGATCACCTGCACCGGAAAAGTTGTTGCCGTCGACGAAGCCGGCGGCGTGGCCTCACTGGAGGTCGACGCCGTCTCCGATCGCGGCGAGCGTGTGCTGACCAACGGCCGGGCCCGGGTCCGGCTCTCAGGCTGATGAGGTAAAGGACATGGGACTCGACTTCTCTCTCACCCGCGAGCAGGAGGAGATCCGCGACTTGGCGCATGAGTTCGCCGAGAAAGAAATGCGTCCGGTGGCGGACCACTACGACGAGAAGGAGGAGACGCCCTGGGACGTCATGCGCAAGGCGCACGAGGTCGGCCTCTCCCCTGCATCCGGGTTCCCCGAGGAGTACGGGGGCGCCGGCCTCGACCTCCTGACCACGCTGATCGTCCAGGAGGAGCTCGCCTGGGGCGACGCCGGGATTGCCATCTCCATCGGCGCCAGCGGGCTGGCGGGCGCGGGGATCATCGCCATGGGCACCGAGGAGCAGAAGAAGCACTACATCGGGCAGCTCTGCGACCCAAAGGAGCTCAAGATCGCGGCTATGGGCCTCACCGAGCCCAACTCGGGCTCGGATTCGCTGGCCCTGGAGACCACTGCCACCAAGGTCGACGGCGGCTACGTCCTGAACGGCACCAAACAGTTCTGCACCAACGGCGGCATCGCCGACATCCAGGTCGCATTTGTGACCACGGACAAATCGCTCGGCCCGGCCGGGATCGCCGGCTTCGTCATCGAGAAGGGCAACCCCGGCATGCGCCAGGGTCGTAAGGAGCGCAAGCTCGGCGTGCGCGCGTCGCACACAGCCCAGGTGATCTTCGAGGACTGCTTCGTCCCCGAGGACGCACGCCTCGGCTACGACAAGGAAGGCAACGCCACGGGGCCGGGAGCGGTGGGCGCCATGCTGATGCTCGAGGCGACGCGGCCCATCATCGCCGCAGGCGCGATCGGCATTGCACGGGCAGCGTTCGAATTCGCTCGCGACTACTCGATGGAGCGCGTCCAGTTCGGCAAGCCCATCGCCAAGCACGAGGCGATCGCGTTCAAGCTGGCCGATATGGCCACAGACATCGACGCGGCGCGGCTACTCATGCTGCGGGCCGGCTGGATGGCGGTGAACGGCATTCCGTACGCGCGCGGCGAGGGCTCGATGGCCAAGCTGTTCGCGGGTGACATGGCCATGCGGGTCACCGTCGACGCGGTCCAGGTGCTGGGCGGGTACGGCTATATCAAGGACTACCCCGTCGAACGCTTCATGCGTGACGCCAAGATCTACCAGATCTGGGAGGGGACGGCGGAAATCCAGCGCCTGGTGATCAGCCGCTACATCCTGGGGGAGCGCCGCGCGCTGGCTCGGCCGAAGCTCGTCAAGGACGAGCCGGCAGAGCATCCCACAGCGAAAGCCAGCTAAGCTCCCGCTCCGCATGTTCGATCTGACGGGCAAGGTCGCCGTCGTCACCGGCGGGTCCCGCGGGTTGGGCCGGGCTGATTGCCTGGCCCTGGCGCGGGCCGGCGCAGACGTCGTCGTCACCGACATCCTGCTCGAGTCGGATCCCGGCCTGGAGCAGGCCGCCGAGTCGTCCCAGTCGGCGCTTGCCCAGGTGTTCACGTCGCAGCACGTCGTGTACGCGGAGAAGACGAGCGAGGAGATCCGCCAGATGGGACGGCGCTCCGCAACCATGAAGATGGACGTCACCAATCGTGACCAGGTACGGGATGTCTTTGCCGAGATCAACAAGGAGTTCGGCTCCATCGACATCCTGGTCAACAACGCGGCGACGCTCGATCACGTTGCCCAGATCGAGAATCAGAGCGACGAGCTGTGGGATCGTGACCTGCGGGTCAACCTCTCCGGCGCCTTCAACTGCACCAAGGCCGCGTGGCAGTACCTCAAGGAGAACCGCTGGGGCCGGGTGATCTACATGGCTTCCGTCGCCGGCACGCTCGGAGGCTTCGGGCAAGCGTCATACGCCGCGACCAAAGCTGCCGTGATCGGGCTGGGGAAGTCGATGGCCCTCGAAGGAGCGCGCTACGGGATCACAGCGAATGTCATCGCTCCGGGGATCATCGCCACGGAGGCGTGGAAGATGGGCGATCCCAAGATGAACGATCGCATGGTCTTGCGCACTGCGCAGCGCACGCCCGGCGAACCCGAGGACATCGCCAACGCGATCGTGTTCCTCTGCTCACCAGAGGCGCGGTACATCACCGGGCAGGTGCTCACCATCGCGGGTGGCATCGACCTCTTCGTCTACTGACACGCGGGAGAACGTCGGCGTCGGCGTGACCTATTGGTCGGCGGAGGTCGGCCCCTACGTCTGGCATGAGTTCGACGCGGACCGCACACGTGCCGAACTGCAGGCGATGGCGGACTTCGGCATCCGCGTCGTCCGCACGCTGCTTCCCTGGGACGCATTTATGCCGTCACCGTCGCGCATCGAAGCTCGGCGCCTCCGCGACGTGGAGACACTGCTCGCCATCGCCGAGGGCGCTTCACTGCACGTGATCCCGGTGCTCTTCGCACAGTCGATCGGCGACTGCATCATGTTGCCGGCGTACGCCATCGACGTGAGCGCGCCGCGACGCGATGTGCGTGTGGTCACAGACGCGGTGTTGCAGCCGGGTGGTCCGCGCGACCAGTACACGGATCCGGTGATGATCGATTCTGCGCTGAGCTGGTTGGACGGCATGTTGCGAGCGTTCGCCGGACACACCGCACTACAAGCCTGGGACGTCGGACACGATCCGGCCAGGACGATGCGGCCGCGACGTATCGATGACATGCGCCGCTGGCTGGGCATGATGAGCGCCCGCATCCGCGAGCACGGCGAGCGCTGCACGCTGACGCTGGGAACAGCGGATATCGTCACCGCGCGCGGCGTCCGCCCCGGCGTGCTTGCCACGGCGCTGGATGCGTGCGGTGTGGAGATCGACCCCGCGTTGCTGCATTCCGGTGCAGGTCTCGACGCACGAGCCACCGTCTTCATCGCGCAACTCACCCAGCGGCTGCTGGGCGAACCCGTGCCGCTGACAGCCGGCGTGTACGCGGTCCAGGAACAACAGCCGTCACAGAACGTATCGAGTGCCGATCGCGGGGACCACGCGGACGCGTATGCGCGAGACTGCATCGACGCGCTGGTCGAGCACGGGTGCGCCGCGATCCACGCCAGTGCGTGGGCACACTCAGGCGCGCGTGCTGCAGCCGTTCCGCCCGTGGACCGCTTCCCGTCTCTCGCACTGCGCGGTCTCGTCGATATCTCGGGAAGCCCGACACGCTTCGGCGCCGGATGGCGTGCGCGGACGGCTCGCGAACTGGAACGGCGCCCGCCCACTCCGTGGCCGGACGTTCTGGATGTGGAGGACTACTACGCGAATCTGCCGGAGAGCGTCACCGACTTGCATGCGATGTGGGAGGGCGGCGTCAGCGACGACCCTGGTATGCTGAGTTGAGTACCGAGTTACGCACGTGCTGTGCTCGGAGCCCATCGCGCCTCGCTCGTCGCGCCGCTGGCACGAGACGTCAAGCGTTGCGCACGACAGATGGGCGAGTGATCCGTTGCCAGCATTTTGTCCCGGAGGGATCGCTGTGCCTGCTGGCCGGATTAAGAAAATCATCCCCGATCGCGGTTTTGGGTTCGTGCGCGCCGATGACGGCAACGAAGTCTTCTTTCATCGCACCGAGCTCACCACCGTCGACTTCGACAGCCTGCAAGAGGGTGAGTCGGTAACTTTTGACATCGTCGACTCCCCGAAGGGTCCCCGCGCTCGCAACCTCCAGAAAGTAGGTTAGACGGCGTTCATTTCCGCCGATCTCGGCGTCAGGTAGTCGACGAGCCGGTCTACGAGTCGGGTTTTAATTCGCGCAAGCGAGTCACTGCGGCATTGACGCGCGTGGCGTCGGTACCGCGCAGGCGTATGACGAGTTCGCGCTTCTCCATCTGCGGATACGAACCGACGACGACGTCCGGAAACTCCGCCTCAAGTACGCGCATCGGTGCGTACATCTCCGACTCGGGCACCGACGTATAGCGCACCTCGGTGACCAGCGGAGCGCTTCCACCGCCGAAGTAGCGAGGAATGAGTTCCTCCTCGACGATCACTCTGAGCTCGCGCGGTATTCCCGGGAGAACGAACAACCAGCGGTCACCGTCGAGGTCGATGGCAAGCGGTGGCGCCATCCCGCGGCGATTGACCATCGCGATCGCGCCCTCCGGCACCAGCGCCGATCGCCGGTTGGCCTCGCTCACCTCCGGGCTCTCAACCCAGCCCGCCTCGAACATACGCTGCACCAGCGCCGTGATGTGACTCATGGCGGCGGCGTTCACCTCGAGGGGACGGTCCAGGGCCTCGGCAACCGCGGCGAACGTGCGGTCGTCGGGGGTTGGGCCGATGCCCCCGCTGACCACAACGCGGCGCACGCTGTCGTCATCGATGGCGCGCCGCACCGCGGCGACTATTGCGTGAGGCTGATCACCAACCACCTCAATACGGCGCACCGGGTATCCCGCCTCGAACAGCAGTCGCGCCATGAACTGAGAATTGGTGTCGAGCGTGTGCCCGCTCAGGATCTCGTCACCGACTGCTATGAGAACGGTCGGAGCGTTTGCGCCTGCGGACATTCGCCCGCAGCATAAGTCGAGCGGGTGCCAGTTCCGGGTGCGCGGCAGGTACAATCCTGCCGCCCATTCGCGGGGGCGTCATGCATTCACGCGGTCGCCCCCGGCCACTATGGAGCCCTCAGCACCTATGCCTCAACTCGACCGCGCTGTCCTTCTGCCCATCGGCGCCGCCGGCGTCCTCGCCCTGATCTGGGCGATCGGTCTCATCGTCTGGGTGCTGCGCCAGCCCCCTGGCAACGAGCGCATGACGGAGATCGCCCGCGCCATTCAGGAAGGAGCTCAGGCGTACCTGAACCGGCAGTACTCGATCATCTCCGCGATCGGAGCGGTCATCTTTGTGTTCCTCGGGCTCACGCTCAGCTGGAAGACCGCCGCCCTCTTCCTCATGGGCGCCGTGCTGAGCGGCGCAGCCGGATATGTGGGCATGAACATCTCGGTACGCGCCAACGTGCGTACCGCCGAGGCGGCGCGGCGCGGCATCAGTCCCGCCCTTCGTGTGGCGTTCCAGGGCGGCGCGGTCACCGGCTTGTTCGTCGTCGGCTTCGGCCTGATCGGCGTGACCCTGGCGTACGGGATCTTCAGCGACTTCGACGCCCTGGTCGGCTTCGCTTTCGGGGCCTCGCTGATCTCTGTGTTCGCCAGGCTCGGGGGCGGCATCTATACGAAGGCTGCCGACGTCGGCGCCGACCTGGTCGGCAAGCTGGAAGCGGGGATTCCGGAAGATGATCCGCGCAACCCCGCGGTCATCGCCGACAACGTCGGCGACAATGTGGGCGACTGCGCGGGGATGGCCGCGGATCTTTTCGAGACCTACGCCGTGACCGCTGTCGCCACGATGCTGCTCGGGTTCCTCTTGTACCAGGGCCGGTTCATGTTCATCGTGTATCCGCTGCTTATCGGCGGTATCGGGATCATTGCGTCGATAGTCGGCACGCTGTTCGTGCGCCTGCCGCGAAGCGGCTGGATCATGGGCGCGCTGTATCGCGGTCTCGTTGTGGCCGCGGTCATATCGCTCGGCGGGGTGGCTGTGGTGACCCTCCTCCTGAACAACGGCGGCTACTTCTCCGGATTCAACTTCCAGGTGTTCAACCTGTTCTGGTGCGCCGTCATCGGCGTCGTGATCACCGTGCTCCTGGTCGCGGTCACGGAGTTCTTCACCGGCGCACAGTTCTGGCCGGTCAAGACCATCGCGCGCGCGTCGGTGACAGGCCACGCAACGAACATCATTGCGGGACTTTCCATCGGTATGGAGGGAACGGCGATCCCTGTGCTCATCATCGGCATCGCCATCCTCGCGTCCTCCGCACTGGGCGGCCTTTACGGAATCGGCATCGCCGCAATGGCGATGCTGAGCATGACCGGCATCATCGTGGCGATCGACTCTTACGGCCCCATCACCGACAACGCCGGGGGCATCGCCGAGATGGCCAACCTTCCCGAGTCCGTGCGCAAAGTCACGGATCCACTCGACGCCGTGGGCAACACCACCAAGGCCGTGACCAAGGGCTATGCGATCGGTTCCGCCGGTCTCGCCGCCCTTGTGCTTTTCGCCAGTTACACAGACATCCTGAGCAAGCACGGCTCGGGCGGCAAGGGGTTCTTCGACCTCACGCAACCACCGGTGATCGTCGGACTCTTCCTCGGCGGCATCATGCCCTTTTTGTTCGGCTCGCTCTCGATGCTCGCCGTCGGTCGCGCCGCGGGTGGCGTCGTGACCGAGGTGCGCCGTCAGTTTCGCGATATCCCCGGGATCATGGAGGGGACGGTCAGGCCCGAGTACGGCCGCGCGGTCGCGCTCGTGACCGCTGCGGCGCAGCGCGAGATGATCATCCCTGGGCTGCTTCCCGTCGTCGCCCCGCTCGCCGTCGGGTTCATCCTCGGTCCACAAGCGCTGGGTGCGATGCTGCTCGGCACGATCGTCGTTGGTCTTTTCGTGGCCTTGCAGATGACGACCGGTGGAGGCGCGTGGGACAACGCGAAGAAATACATCGAGGAGGGCCACTTCGGTGGCAAGGGCTCACCTGCACACGCCGCCGCGATCACGGGTGACACAGTCGGCGACCCGTGCAAGGACACGGCCGGACCCGCCATCAACCCCATGATCAAGGTCATGAACATCATCGCAATACTCGTTGCACCAACCATCGCCCTCCACCACCTCTTCTACTGACGGCGGCGCTCATTTCCGCCTGATACGGCGTCAGCGCCTCCGTCGGCTCGGTCACGTACCACTCGTACGCTCCCTCGCCTTACTCGACGCTTCCTTGTCTCAGACGGCCTGAGCGCCGCCTTCGCTCAACTGGGGGAGGTCTGAGCGCCGCGGCCGCGCGGTTTGTGGGATCGTGAGTGCATGAAGGTGCTGTCCCGTGCGCAAAAGCCAGTAGCGCATCACGCGGGTCGCGAGCATCACCGGGACGTGCAGGGTGGTGGCGCGCGGGCTGGCGTCTTCGGCGTCAGCGACGGCCTGCTCACCAACGTGTCGCTCATCCTCGGGGTCGCGGGCGCCGGTCCGTCGGCGTCGATCGTGCGTCTGGCCGGTCTCGCCGGCCTCGTCGCCGGGGCGTTCTCCATGGCCGCCGGTGAGTACGTGTCGATGTCTGCGCAGAAGGAGTTGCTGGAGCGCGAGCTGGACATCGAGCGCCGAGAGCTGGAGCGCCACCCCGAAGCGGAGACGAAGGAGCTCGCGGCAACATTCGCCCGGCGCGGCCTGGACGATGCTGATGCGTACCGGCTGGCCGAGGCGGTCATGCGCGACCCGGAGATCGCGCTCGATGTTCACGCCCGCGAGGAGCTCGGCTTCCATCCCGGCCAGACCGGCAACCCCTGGCAAGCCGCCATCTCGTCGTTCGTCTCGTTCGGCGTGGGCGCGATCATCCCGCTGGTGCCGTGGTTCTTCACCAGCGGTGCCGCGGCGGTCATCGCCTCAATCATCCTGGGAGCGGTGAGTGCACTCGCGATCGGCTGGGGTGTGGCCATCTTCACGGACCGGTCGAGGGTCTACTCGGCCGTGCGCCAGCTCCTCATCGCTGGAGTGGCGGCCGCCGTCACCTTCGGCGTCGGCACGCTCGTCGGCGTCGGCGTGCACGGCGGGGTCTGATGCCTCGTCCGGCACGCTGAGGTGCTGCTCCGCGGCTCACGTCTCGTCGGCGTTGCGGGCCTTCTTGCGGCGCTCTGCTTCCTGGTGGCGTTTCTTCTCGACCCGACGCCGCCTGGCGCGGGAGCCAGCGGCACCGACGTGCTGGCGCATGCGGCGCAGTACCAGAACAGCGATCGCGCCGCGGCATTCCTCTTCGGCCTCAGCGGCGCGGTGCTCATAGTTTTCCTGAGCGGTTTGCGCCAGCACCTCAGTCAGACTGACCAACGCTCCAGCTGGGCACCCACGGCGATGATCGCGGGTGGGGTGATCGCTGCGGTCATGCTCATATCGACGTCCGCGCTCTTCTTCACGCTGGCATCCCAGGGCACGTCTATTGCGCCTGGCCTCGGGGTGGTGCTGTCCGACGCCGTCAACTACGGATTCGTCTTCGCCGGCTTTGGCGTCATCGTGTTCGTGCCGTCGGCGGCGTCGCTGATGTTGCATCGGCAGGGCGCATGGCGCTGGCTCGGCCGGCTGGGGTTTGTGGTGAGCGTGTTGCAGATCCCATACCTGGACACGGCCTTTTTCACGTCCGGCGTGATGCGCGCGGGCGGCGTTGTGACCATCCTGGGATTCGCTGTGGTTGGCGTATGGATCGTCGCAGTGAGCGTTGTTCTCTTGACGTCGCGCGCGTCGGTGGCGACGGCCGCGCGGTGAGCGTCGCACGATGGACGAATACCAGCTCGAGATTCAAGCGCTCAACGCGCAGCTGGAACATCTGCGGGAGACGGAAGCCGACCTCGCGCTGATCGATGAGTATGAAGCCGAGGTTCGTAATCTCACCGCGCTGTACCGCGCCGCCTCTGAGACGTTCAGCGCCGGCCAACACAACCGACGCATGGCCGCGGCACTCACCGCCCTGGGTTTCGAGGATTGGTCGATGGTCAACGTGTACAGCTTCGTGTACGAACTGTCGATGGACCTTCCCCTCGAGGGGAGTCGCGACCTCGCGACGATGATCGACGAAACCGACTATTCGGGCTCGCTGCTCGAGGTGCTCGACGACAGCAGCTAGTGCACCGCGGTCGCGAGCGGCTCGGCGGAGCCGGGCACGGATGTCGCGCCGCGCACCGGGATCTTCTTCCCGGGATTGAGGATGCCACGCGGATCAAGCGCGTCCTTGATGCGCCGCATCAGCTCGACACCCTCGGGTCCAAGCTGCCGCTCCACATACGGCAGTTTTGCCTGGCCCACTCCGTGCTCCCCACTGAGCGAGCCACCCATCGCGAGAACGGTGTCGAACAATCCCGCGGCGGCCGCCTCCGCCCGGTCTCGATCGCCCGGGAGGCGCGGGTCCATCAAAAACGTGGCGTGCAGGTTGCCGTCGCCCAGGTGCCCGAAATTCACAACGGGCAGCTCGTGTTGCGCACCCAGCTCGCGGGTCCGAGCGACCAGCTCGGCGACCCGGTCGCGCGGAACGACCACGTCCTCGTTGACCTTTCCGATCATGACCTTGGCGACGGCTGCGCTGACCGCTTTCCGCGCCGCCCAGAGACGGGCAGCCTGAGCCGGCTCGGCCGCGTGCTCCACTCCTGCGGCGCCGGCTTTGGTGACCGCGCCGCGCACCGCTTCGGTCTCGGCGCCCACCGCGCCCGCGTCTCCCTCGACCTCGACGATGAGCAATGCCGCGGCGTCGCCGCCCAGCTCGCCGCCACCCGCGCGCCGCACCGCCTGGAGCGCACCCGAGTCGAGAAATTCGAGAGCGGCAGGCACGATGCCCGCTGCGGTGACGCCTGCCACAGCGTCGGCCGCGCGCTCCATGCTCGGGAACGTGGCGGCCAGGGTCGCTCGCGCGGCCGGCGCCGGCAGGAGACGCAGCAGGACCTCTGTGATCACCGCGAGCGTTCCCTCCGAGCCGGTGAGCAGGACCATCAGATCTGCCAGGGAATGATCGCCGCCCTCGCCGAGACGCACGATCCGCCCATCGGCGAGAACCGCGGTCAGGCCCGCCACATAGTCAGCGGTGACGCCGTAGCGAAGCGTATGCGGACCAGCGGCGTTGCATGCAACGTTGCCGCCGATGGTGCATGTCGACGAAGAACCGGGATCGGGAGGGTAGTAGAGCCCGAACGCCGCGCTTCTCTTGTGTATCTCGCGCGTGATCGCACCCGCCTCGGCCTGAATGCGCAGCGCGTCCGGCTCCACACCGAGCACGCGGTTCATGCGCGTCAGGCTCACCACGGCGCCGCCGTTGGATGGCGCGGCGCCTGCGGCGTACCCCGTACCGGCGCCTCGGGGGATGACGGGGACGCCGTGAAAGGCGCACACCTCGACGACACCGGCGACCTCTTCGGTCGTTCCCGGAAACACGACAACGTCGGGCAGGTGGCGCTCCCCGGACGCGCCCCACGAGTCATACGCATAGGCAGCCAGATCGGCCGCACGCGTGTAGACATGAGGGACGTCCACCTGCCGCTCGAGATCACGGACGACGCGGCGATCGAGCATGCGGGCGAATTCTAATCGCCGCCGCTGCCCCGAGCACCGAGGAGTGGCCGGCCAGGCCGTCGGTATACTCGAATCGAGATGAGTGCGACAGCGTCCGTTGCTGACCTCGAACAGGCGCTCGGAACCGTCATCGATCCTGAGTTGCGCCGCCCGATGCTTCAGTTGGGGATGTTGCGCGACCTCGCCATCGATGGCGACGTCGCCTCGGTGCGCGTCGTGCTCACGACACCCGCGTGCCCCCTCAAGGACCGGATCCAGGCCGACCTCGAGGCCGCGGTGATCGGGAAGGTGCCCGGGATCAGCGCGGTCCGCGTGGCGTGGGACTCGGATGTGAGCTCGACTCGAGGACTGCCCGGCCGTCAGGAGATTCCTGGAGTTCGCAATGCGGTCGCCATCAGCGCCGGCAAGGGTGGCGTGGGCAAGACCACAGTCAGCGTCAACGTCGCGATCGCGCTGCAGCAGGCGGGCGCGCGGGTCGGTCTGCTCGACGCCGATGTCTATGGGCCAAACGTGCCCATGATGCTCGGACTCGAGGACCACCCCCAGGCGGCGGCCGACGGCCGGATGGAGCCGCTCGACGCGGACGGGCTCAAGGTCATGTCCTTCGGAACGATCCTCAAGCCTGGGCAGCCGGTGATCTGGCGCGGCCCGATGCTGGCGAAGGCGCTGCGCGACTTTCTCTACAACGTCAGCTGGGGCGATCTCGACTATCTCGTGATCGACCTCCCTCCGGGTACCGGAGACGTCCAGCTGAGCCTGGCGCAGAGCATGCCCATGACCGGGGCCGTCATCTGCACGACGCCGCAGGATGTGTCAATCGCGGATGTGAGCCGCGGGATCGAGATGTTTCGCAAGCTCAACGTCCCGGTGCTCGGCGTTGTGGAGAACATGAGCGGCTTCATCTGCCCGCACTGCGATGAGCGCACCGACATATTCGGCGCCGGCGGCGGGCGTTTGCTGGCGGAGCGGTATGAGCTGCCGTTCCTCGGCTCCATACCCCTCGACCCGCGCATCCGCACCGGCGACGGCCAGAATCGCCCGTTCATGACGGCCGCCCCGGACAGCGCCATGGGACTGGTGTTTCGCGAGGTCGCCTCGCACATCGCCGCCGAGGTCAGCAAGGAGAACTTCGCGGCAACGGCAGGACCGGCGATGCCCGCCGGACCCCGCATCCCGGCCTGACCTCAGACGCTGAGAACTCGTTCCGCGGCGTCGCGCACCGCGTTCACCGCAGCCGCATCGTCGGTGAAGACTCGGACAACCTGGTTGTATTGTGGCAAGCGCTCCACGAGCTCGGTGATGCGGGCCTGCACCACCGTCTCCTGGAGCGGATCGTAGATCTGCACGAAACCGTGCTCTGTCATGGGATTGTGCGGAGCGATTCGCGCCGCCGCGACATCCACCTCGATGCGGGTCCCGGCGAAGTCATGGGGCAGCGCTGCGACAACGCGCTCGTGCAGGTTCGAGGTTTCCATGCCGCGGTGCAGGATGGTCTCGAACGCCAGCTGCCAGCGAAGATCTCGCGTCGTGATGCGTGCCCAGGTGTTCGCGAGCTCACGTCGGGTTGTGCCGTCGGGTTCGTGCTGCCAGCGTTGCACGGCCTCGAGCACCGACCAGTCGGTGAGGCCGAGATAGTCATCGATGCGGTCCAGCGGATTGCCGGGAAGCAGCTCCGCGATGGTCGGAGCGAAGACCTCGCGCATCGAGAGGTCGAACCGCCTCCCGGTACGGTGGTGATACACGTTGAGGTACATGTAAAGGCGAGACGCAAGAAACATCTCCAGCGCAGCAACGGCGTGGCCGTGCAGCACGATCGTGTCACCACTGACAAACGTGTAGTGGATCAGCCGCTGCACCTCCACCGGTCCCAGGCTGATGCCGCACATGTACGCGTCGCGCGGGACATAGTCGAGGTTGTCCACCGTGGCCGGACCGCACAGGATGGGCTTCAGCGCGCGCAGCCACGGAGGTGGCGAGTACCCGTCGATGTCGGCGTCGGCCATGACCCACGCAACCCACATAGGGTCGACGCTCTCGCCGGCCTCGAAGGGACCGGACGGGCTGGTTCGCAGCGACGTGATGTGGTCGCCGAGTTGGTGCGTGACCAGGTGGCGACCGATGACCTCGTGGTCGATATGCCACTGCTCCAGCACCTCGTGGTCGAAGAAGTGGCCGAACGGCCCGTGTCCCACGTCGTGCAGCAGCCCTGCGAGACGCAGGGTTTCCTCGACCAATGCGGGTGAGGGTGCGTCGGGAAAGGCCGCGCGCAGCGAGGGGTCTACTCGGCGGGCGAAGAGACTGGCGAGGTGCATGGCGCCGAGCAGGTGCACGAAGCGGGAGTGCTCAGCGCTGGGGAACACCCACCACGCTGACTGCAGCTGATGCACGCGGCGTAGCCGTTGCAGCCATGGTGAGTCCAGCAACTCGCTCTCACCGCTCTGTCCCGGCCGCCCTTTTGTGATCTCGATGTAGCCGTAGAGCGGATCGGCTACGAGGTTGACCTCGCTGAACCGCGAGGCGGCGCTACTCGCTATCCTCGCCGCCTTCTTCTTCGTCGCCCTCTTCGTCGTCATCGTCGGTCTGGGCAACGGCCTTCCAACCGCGAAGGTCGGTCATGTCGCGTCCTCCATGCACAGTGCTGCTTTTGCCCGCGGCGGCGCTTTCACTTTTATACGCCATCGGCCGTAAAGGCCGGGTTAGGCATGGTGCCACCCGCTCAGCCATCATGCAGGGCGTGCCGACCGTCGACGCGTTCGCCGCCACCGCAGACCTGATAGCGGCCACGTCGTCGAAGCGCGAGAAGGTCCGTCTGCTGTCCACGTTCCTGCGCGAAGCCGAGGGCGCCGACCTCGTGCTCGCCACCCGCTACTTCAGCGGCACCGTATTCCCGGTCGGTGATGCTCGGACGCTCAACGTCGGCGGGGCCGCATTCAGCTCGGCGATGCTCGAGATCGGCGGCATCGATGCCGAGCAACTGGCCGGCATCTGGCGCCGCCACGCGGATGTCGGTGATGTCACCGGCGAGGTGTTGCGTCAGCACCGTCCTGCGGGCGAACCCATCACGTTGCAGGACCTGGATGCCGCGTTCTCGTCAATGGCCGGGGCAACCGGGTCGCGAGCCCGCGGTGCAGCACTGCGAGACCTGCTGGCGCGCGCGTCGCCCGATGCCGCCCGCTACATCGCCAAGCTCATCAGCGGTGAGATGCGCATCGGCCTGCGCGAGGGTCTCGTCGAAGAAGCGATCGGCGCCGCTTTCGATGCAGGCGCGCAGGCTGTCGCCCGCGCGCTGATGCTGCTCGGTGACCACGGCGAGGTCGCGGCGCTGGCCGCGGCCGGCCGTCTGGCGGAGGCCGCGCCGCGTTGGTTCGTGCCGCTCCGGTACATGTTGGCGACGCCGGTCGCGGACGCAGCGGAGGCGGTCGCGCGGATGGGTGAGGATGTCTGGGTTGAGGACAAGTACGACGGAATCAGAAGCCAGCTCCACCGCCGCGGTGAGCGGGTCGAGCTGTACAGCCGAGACCTCAAGAATGTATCCCGGCAGTTCCCTGAGATCACCTCGGCGGCCGCTGCGCTGCCTCGCGACGTCGTGCTCGACGGAGAAGTTCTTGCCTTTCACGAGGGCAAGGTGATGCCGTTCCAAGCCCTGCAGACCCGATTGGGCCGCGTGGCTCCGGACGCCGACCTCATGGCTGCGGTGCCGGTCATCTATGTTGCCTGGGATCTGCTCGTGGAGGGCGACGACGTGCTGCTCGACACACCGTTGCGCGAGCGTCGCGCCCTCCTCGAGGCGCTGGGCGCGCACGCCCGCATCGCACTGGCGCATCTCGAGTCTGTGCACGGCGCCGGCGAGGTCGACCGGCGCTTCGAGGATGCGCGTGCCAGGCTCAACGAAGGGCTGATGCTCAAACGACCCGACTCGCCGTATACACCCGGCCGCCGTGGGCTGAATTGGCTGAAGCTCAAACGGCCACTGGACACGCTCGATGTGGTTGTGGTCGGGGCGGAGTGGGGCCACGGCAAGCGCCGCGGCGTGCTCAGCGATGTGACCTTCGCGGTGCGCGTCGACGGCGACGAGCTGGCCACCATCGGCAAGGCATACACGGGGCTCACCGATGTCGAGATCAAGGAGATGACGCAGCTGCTGCTCGACATCACGGTCGCTGACCGCGGTCACTACCGCACCGTGCGCCCCGAGATCGTGCTGGAGGTCGCGTTCGACGCCGTGCAGGAATCAACCCGCCACCGATCCGGGTACGCGCTCCGCTTCCCCCGCATCGCGCGATGGCGGCATGACAAACCCGTCGCCGAGATCGACACCCTCAGCCGCGTGCGCGAGCTTGCAGCTATGCGCAACGTCGAGCGAGAACAGCGCGTCGACCAGGCGCCCGGTTGAGGAAGCCTAACGGCGTGTGAGGAAGGAGCCGAAGAGGTCCGGGGTGTCCATCGCGGGATCTCCCGCCTGCTCGAAGGTCGTGAACCTCGCGCGGAGCGCCGCGTACTGCGCTACGAGGGCCGGGTCGCCATAGGCCTCCGCGGGATCCCACGGGTGCAGGTAGTGCACGTCGCTGATTCCGGCCTGCAGCATCTCTTTGAGGCACCCGAAACATGGCTGCGTCGTGCTCGTCAGGAACGCTCCCAGTGTCTGCTGACCGAAGCGCGCCGCGGTGAGCAAGGCGTTCTGCTCGGCGTGGACGCAGATGCACACGTCGTACGCACCACCGCGAAGGCGTTCGTCGTCGCGCCGCGAACAGCGCAGGCAGCCGCCCTCAGAGCAGTTGGGCATACCAAACGGTGTGCCGTTGTATCCGGTGCTGAGCACGCGACCCTCGCGTGTGATCACCGCGCCGACGCGGCGGCCCAGGCAGTCGGCCCGTGTTCGCGCGGCGAGTGCGATGAGCAGGAAATAGTGATTCTTGTCCGGGCGGCGAAGTGGGGCTGGTTGCGCATCCATGGAAGGGCTCACAGAGATATGGTTGCCTATCTCGGACCCGGCCCGCCCTTCGGGCGCACCACCGGTGACCATGGTCGATACAGTGTCGCCGGGGGCGGGTAGCTCAGCCGGTTAGAGCAGGGGGCTCATAACCCCACGGTCCCAGGTTCGAATCCTGGCCCGCCCACCGCCGTTCTGGAGGCTGCGCGTCGCCCTACGCCGCCAGTGCGCGGTAAACGCCCACGCGGTCCTTGCCCTCGCGTTTCGCGGCATACATCGCCACATCGGCGCGGCGCAACAGCTCGTCGCACGTGTCGGTATCGCCTTCCGCCAGCGCCATGCCGATGGTGCCGGGGACCGACATCGCAACACCTTCGACGGTCATCGGTTCGCGCAGCGCCTGCAGGATGCGACGCGCCATGGCGTCGAGTTGCTTCTGGTCGGGCGCGTGGTCGACGAGCACCGCGAATTCATCACCGCCGAGACGCGCCGCGATGTCGGCAGGACGAAGCGATGCGCGCAACCTGTCGGCGACCACGACGAGAACGCGGTCGCCCATCCCG
The DNA here is from genome assembly GCA_035566535.1 of Candidatus Acidiferrales bacterium. Lineage (GTDB taxonomy): Bacteria > Chloroflexota > Dormibacteria > Aeolococcales > Aeolococcaceae > JAFARE01. The sequence goes on from DATMRA010000060.1 coordinate 19,299, forward strand.
TGCCCATGCGTGTCGTTGACGGCCTTGAACTCGTCAAGATCGATGAACAGCACGGCGAATCGCGTGTGCGTGCCCGTGTTGTGCTCCAGCGCACGGATCACGCAGTCCCGGAAATACACCCGGTTCGGCAGACTGGTGAGGGCATCGTGGTGAGCCTGGTGAGCGAGTTGCTTCTCCCGAGCACTGAGCGTGCGCACGAGCCGGACGTTGTCGACGACGACGAGGTACTGGCGCACCAGCACGATTCCGACCAGCGCCAGCACCGTCCAGAACGTGAATTCGCTGAGCTGACCCGTGGTCAGCTTCTCAGCCATTGCCATGGCTAGTGCGGCGGCTATGGGCGGATACGGGAGCAGCGACGTCCACCGCGACGGGAGCACGTGGGGCAGCGCACCACGCACCGGCCGGCTGACCATGCGCAGCGCAGCGATGGCGATGAGCAGGTATCCGGCCACCCAACCCGCATCAAGCACATTGCCGGACCCGTACGTGCCGTTGGCGGTCGTGTACGCGAAGTTGCTGTCGGCGACCGCGGCCGCGGCCAGGCCGCCGGCGAGGAAAAGCAGGGGCACTCTGTCCTCGCGCGCCACGCGGCCCAGCCGCACCAGGATCATCGTCACGATGGCGACGTCGCTCAGCGGGTAGAGCAGGCTCAACACCATGCTGAGCGGAGAATCCGCCCCAGCGCGGTAGACGGCGCCGAGCACCGTGTCCCAGCTGACCACCAGCAGCGCGGCCGCGATGATGAGCCCTTCCAGGATGCTGCGGATGTGCGTGCGGGCCCGCTCGAAGGCCACCGGAAACGCGAGAACACCAGCGATGGCAAGAGGGACCGCCCCGAGGTAGCCCGCATCGGCCGGCGACGGAAACGGCACCTGGATCTTGGCCACGATCTCGTACCAGTCCCAGATGGCCTGACCGGTACCCCACGAGAGCGCGGACGCACCGATGAGCATCCAGGCCAGACGAATACGACCGTGATTCTTGACCGCGGTCAGCCCACACACCGCGGCCGCGAAGTACGCGGCTGCCGTCTCGGTCAGGTTGTCCAGGTACGCACCCGTGTTGGTTCCGGCGGCATGGAGCAGAAGCGCGACGATGAAGGCGACGGCGAACGCAGCCGCGGCCACGGTGGACGCCTCCCACCAGTGCGCCGCGAGCCGTCCTCTGATCGACGTCGCCGACATGCGTCGGATTGTCGGCTCGCGACGTAACAAGACTGCCGCGATCGGACGACGCACGAGGAACAGGTCATCGCGATATCGGCCCCCTCCCAACTCAATTCGGCGGTGTGGCCTGTGTCAGTCCCCGGTGTCGTCAGGTGCGATGGCCGCGAGTGACTCCTCCCGCGCGGGCGGGTCGGGCATGCGAATCGATGCTGGACGCTGCGGCGCCTCGCCACGCAACCGCGCCCAGATGTTCTGCAGGTCGTCGAGCACCTGACGCACGAACACAGCCGATCCGCTGACCTCGATTTCCCTGTCGCCGTCGCGCACCCTGACGGTGTGCACCGGCGGCGGGCCCATGGACTCGGGTCGTGGCGCGGGCCGAAATGGACGCGGACCGTGAAGTCCCGGTCTATCCGGAGGACGTCCCTGGTGAGGCGGCCGTTCCTCCGGCATTCAGCCTCGCGTCAGCCTTTCGATGTTTCGCGGCTACTTGGTGCCGACGCGACACCATTGCCTTCAATCGCGGCGTCGCTGGATGCCGCGCCAGGCTCGATTCCGCCTGATGTGCTCGCACTCTCTTGCGAAGGAATCGAATCCGCGCCGGGGAGTTGAATCGACTCCGGCTCATCATCAGGCGACGGGCCGAAGAGCCGTTCGGTGATCTTGCCGCGCAGTGGTGACTGCACAAGCGCGACAACGCCGCCGACCGCCGCCGCAGCGATGATGAGGTTGCGCACACGGTGATGCTTCTTCTTGGGACGGATCGACTCGGCAAACTTCTCGGACGCGTCGGCGAGTCGCGTGCGCGCCGTGTGCGTTGCCTCGGCGACGCGTGGCTCACTGCTGCGCACCAAGTGCTCCCCGGTGTCGGAGAGCGCCTCCGCGGCCTTCTCGAGTGCCCTGCTGAGGCCCAGCGCCGAAGCTTGGACAGCTGGCGTAGCCGCGTGTCCGGCTTCGCGAGCGGCCGCGAGCGCGCGCTCCGCCAGTTCGCTGATCGTATCTGCTGCGCGGCTCCCTGCTTCGGAGAGGTCGCGCTCGAGTACCGCTGTCCTGGAGTGGCGACGTCTCATACTCAAAACCTCCGAGCGCGTGTTCCCGCCGACGGGAACGGAAACTTCGATTCTACGTGCTTGGCCGCTGACGAGTATTGACTGCCGAGCGATGCGCTCTCGGTCTGTCTACGCCGCGGTGCGCAGCGTGACGCTCGCAGGTGTGTCCGGTTCAATGGCGAGGCGCGTGTCCAGCGGCGCGTCGAGGAACCAGCGGATTCGTGCGGCTGCAACCGCCCCCACAACGCTCGCGAGCTCAGCCTCGCTGGCAGCGTAGATGTCGCGCAAACTCGGGAATCCGCGCGCCAGGCGCACCAATTCCGAAGGCTCGACGCCTCCCAGAGCGCGCAGATGGTCGATGCGTTGCCGGGCAAGCCCGGTGACCGCTCCGTCGTCGAACGGCAGCTGCAGCTCGTATGGGCGGGATCGCATGATGCGATCATAGCGAACAGATGTTCGATTGTCAAGTTCGGAGACGTTCCCGCCCTGGGCGTCGTACCCTGTACGCAATGCCCCTCTACGAGTACCGCTGCAACGACTGCCATTCGGTTTTCGAACTCCTGCGGCCTATGGCCAAGCGCGAACTGGCGGCCGTCTGCCCCTCGTGCGAGAGCGTGGCGAGCATGCCGCTGATCAGCCGGGTCGCGGTGCACGCGGGGCCGAGCTCAGGGATGGAGGCCGCCCCCAGGTCCGCGCCCACCAGCAGCGGCGGTGGCTGCTGCGGCGGCTCCTGCGGCTGCGGCAACTGACGGCGCTCAGAGCGTCCAGATCTAGGAGGCGGTGAGCAAGGCGAGGCAGTGGACTGGAGTCCACGACCGAGCCGGCGGAGGCGCCGACAACGAGCCTGGACGGAAATGAGCGCCGTCAAGCCAATGCGAGTTCGGTTTGCATCAAGTTGGCGAGGAATACCCGGCGGTGGGCCGGATGGGGTCCGTGCTCGCGGATTGCAGCGCGGTGCTCAGGTGCCCCATATCCCTTGTTGCGGGCCCAGTTGTAATGCGGAGCCTCGTCGTGCAGACGGGTCATGAGTGCGTCCCGGTGCACCTTGGCGATGATCGAGGCGGCCGACACCGACGGCACGAGGCGATCCCCGGACACCAGGCAGTGGACCGGGTGCGAGGCCACGATCCGCAGCTTGCCGTCGCAGCAGTACCCGTCAGCCATTACCGCGTCGACCAGGCGGCGGAAGATGTCGATATTGGCCCAGCCGAGCCCGCGGGTGTTGATCTCGTCGACACCCACCTCCGCCACGGCCCAGCTGACCGCGTCGCGGCGGAGCACTTCGGCAACCGTTTCGCGCTGTCGTGCGGAAAGCAGCTTGCTGTCACGAAGCAACGGGTGGCGAAACCTCGGGGGGAGCACGACGGCCCCGGCCACAAGGGGGCCGGCGTACGCACCCCTGCCCACCTCGTCCATGCCGCAGAGGCGGAAGGCGCGCCAGTCGCTGACCGCGAAGGTGGTGGAGATGTACTGGCCGAGGCGGAATCGCGGCATTGCTCGGCGAGAGTCTAGCCCGGCGCCGCGACCGGCGCCGCTTCGCTCCCGTCGGGCACTGGCGCGCTCAATCTCATGACCGATCCGGCGCCGTTTGTTACGGTGCAATCTGGTCAGGGCGCAAAGAGGAGCAGCCATCGCCAGCCAGCGGCCCTCGCGGGCGACATCGGCACCGGTCATCACGCGGAGAAGCACACTGGTCTTCTCCGCGATCTGCTTGCTCGGCGGGCTCGCGTTTCAGTCGCTGGTCGGCAGCGACGCGTCCGGTGACGGCACGCTCGGCCTTCTCGCCTCGGTGACCGGAGCGGCGGCGCTGGTGTGCGGCATCGTGGCGTGGATCGGAGGCGTGGTGCTCGCGCTTCGGGCCGGGTCCACACTCTGGCTCGTGGTCGCGGTGCTCCCATTCGTCCCGATCAACTCCATGATGACTGCCATGTTCTGCCCGACCACACCAGCCGGCCGGCGCCGATGAACGAGCGCGTGCTGTGGACCGACGTGGCGCCACGCGACGGTTTGCAGAACACTCCCACGTCGGTCAGCACCGACGCGAAGGTGCGGCTGGTACGTGGACTGCTGGACGCCGGTGCTCCGCGCGTGGAGGCGACCGCTTTCGTTTCTCCTCAGTGGGTCCCGCAGCTCGCCGATGCCGGCGAGGTGCTTGCCGCGCTCGGGGGCGGCGCGCTCGATCGCGTGCGCGTCCTCATCCCCAATCTGCGCGGTCTCGAACTCGCACTCGAGCACGGTGTTCGCAACGTGCTGGTGACCATCGGCGCCACGGAGACCTTCAACCGCCGCAACGTGAATCGGTCAATTGCCGAGTCACTGTCCGACCTCGAACGCATAGCAGTGGCCGCGGGTGATGCCGGCTGCGTCGTGGACGTCGCGTTGTCGGTGAGCTTCGGCTGTCCGTTCGAAGGCAGGGTCGACCCCGCCCGCGTCGTCCAACTGAGTGCCGAGATACTCGGGCGCGGAGCCGCCGAGGTTGGTGTCGCCGACACCATCGGTGTGGCGACCCCGCGCGCGGTCAATGAGTTGTGCGGCGAGGTCGCAGCGGTGGTGCCGCTCGAACGTCTCTCGCTCCACGTACATGACACGCGTGGTCTGGGGGTGGCCAATGTCGTGGCCGCCTATCAGATGGGCGTACGGCGCTTCGACGGCTCCGTTGGTGGAGTCGGTGGCTGCCCGTTTGCCCCGCGTTCGACCGGGAACGTCTGCAGCGAGGATGCGCTGCAGGCACTCGTGTCCCTCGGCGCGCATATCGACGCGGATATCGGTGCGCTGTGCCGGGTCGCAGAAGCGCTCGAACGTGATCTTGGCCAGGTGCTGCCGGGCAAGCTGTATCGCGCCGGTGTGTGGACCGGTGAACCGATGAGCGCCGACGCGGAGACCAAAGTTGGCTGACGTCGCCCCGGCGGACGAATCGCCCAGCGGCGCGCGTCACGACCGCGAGGACCTGGTCCGTCGACGGGATAAGGTCCGTGCCGGTGGACCGGAGCGGCACCGCCGCAAGATCGCCGAGCAGGGAAAGCTGATGCCGCGGGAACGGATCTCGCGGCTGTGCGATCCCGGTACCACCTTTGTCGAGGACGGGCTGTTTGCCAACAACGCGGACCCCGAGCTGCCTGCGGACGGCGTCATCACAGGGATCGGCATCGTTCACGGACGGCCGTGTGCGGTCATGGCCAACGACCCCACGGTAAAAGCTGGGTCGTGGGGCACGCACACCGTCGAAAAGATCGTGCGTATTCAAGAGACCGCGGAGCGGCTCCAGGTCCCTCTCGTCTACCTGGTCGACTCCGCCGGGGCGCGCATCACTGACCAGGTATCCATGTTTCCGGGCCGGCGTCACGCCGGGCGCATCTTCCACATGCAGGTGCGCCTTTCCGGACAGGTTCCGCAGGTGTGCGTGCTCTTCGGACCCAGCGCCGCCGGTGGCGCGTACATCCCCGCCTTCTGCGACGTGGTCATCATGGTCGAGGGCAACGCGTCGATGTATCTCGGTTCACCCCGGATGGCCGAGGTGGTGGTTGGCGAGAAGGTGACGCTCGAGGAGATGGGTGGCGCGCGCATGCACTGCACCGTGAGTGGGTGTGGCGACATCCTCGTCAAGGACGAGGACGAAGGCATCGTTGCGGCGCGCGGGTATCTGAGCTACATGCCGCCGTCGTGGCGAGAGCAGGCGCCCAGCGAGGCGGGCCGTGGCGTCGCAGCAGGGAGCGAGGACATCGAGAACGTGATACCGCCTGAGCCCGCGCGCGGATACGACGTGATGCAGATCATTCACGGCTTGGTCGACGAAGACAGTTTCTTCGAGATCAAGCGCCTCTTCGCGCGCGAGATCGTGTGTGGCTTCGCACGCCTCGACGGGCGTGCGCTCGGTGTGATCGCGTCGCAGCCACGCTTCAAGGGTGGCGTGCTCTTCGTCGACTCCGCAGACAAGGCCGCGCGCTTCGTCATGTGCTGTGACGCGTTCAACCTTCCGCTCCTGTTTCTCGCCGACGTGCCCGGCTTCATGATCGGGAGCGCGGTTGAGCGGCAGGGGATCATCCGGCATGGCGCGAAGATGATCTCCGCGTTGGCGCAGGCCACCGTACCCAAGGTCTGCGTGGTGATGCGCAAGGCATACGGTGCCGGTTTGTATGCGATGAACGGTCCCGCGTTCGAACCAGACTGCACGATCGCCCTGCCCTCGGCGCAGATCGCGGTGATGGGGCCGGAGGCTGCGGTGAACGCCGTGTACTACAACAAGATCCAGGAGCTGCCCGAGTCCGAGCGGGCAGCCTACGTGAGCTCACTGCAAGAGGAATACCGCGAGGACATCGACATCTTCCGCCTGGCCTCAGAGTTGATCGTGGATGCGATCGTTCCGGCGAATGAATTGCGTGATGAGCTCATCAGGCGGTTCGCAGTGTACGAACGCCGGCAGCGTTCCACTCCGGCGCGCCACCACGCGGTTCCCCCAGTCTGAGCCTCGGCTCAGCGCAGCGCGGCGCGCTGAGGTCGAAAGAGAATGGCGCCCAGCAGGAACACGATCGTGAGAACCGCAAACACGGCGGCGTGCTTGTGGTGTACGCCAAATGTTCCAGCAAGCAGACTCGTCGATTGCGTCCAGTAGAAGATAGTCGCTACCGCGCA
>DATMRA010000061.1:0-16579 GCA_035566535.1 Candidatus Acidiferrales bacterium
TGACGCGACGAGAGCGCGAACTGCTCGCACATCTCGCAGACGGCCTTTCACTGATCGACATCGCGGCGGCGATGTCCATCAGCCTGAACACGGCTCGCAACCACACCCAGCGCGCGATCGAGAAGCTGGGAGCCCATTCAAAGCTCGAGGCAGTGGTCATCGCAATGCGCGAAGGGCTGCAGCTGGACACTCCCCGCGACCGACCGGTCGCAATCTCCGCAGCCGAGGCCCGATAGCGTGTGGACATGGGCGCCGTAGCCGGCGGCGCGCGGTTCGCCGTCATTCTGGATGCGATGCCGGATGCGATCATCGGCGTCGACGACGAAGGCCTGATTGTTCTGGTGAACGTCCATGCGGAATCGCTCTTTGGTTACAAGCACCACGAGTTGATCGGGCAGCGGGTGGAGGTCCTCGTGCCGAGCTCGCTTGCCGAGGCCCACCTTCGGATTGGAACCACGACGAGTCCCGATTCGCCCATCAGGGCGAGGATGCAAACGGCGGCTCGGCGGAAGGGTGGCTCTGAGTTTGCAGCCGAGATCTCGCTGGCCGCGTCGCAGCTGGATGGGGATTCCGTGCTGCTAGCGATTGTTCGCGATGTCACCGTGCGCCAGCGCGACACAGTCAAGTTCAGAGGCGTGGTCGAGTCTGCTGACGATGCAGCTGTCGGCGTGGACCCGGGGGGGAATATCGCGCTGGCGAACCCACAAGCTGAAAAGCTGTTCGGATATGTGCACGGAGAGCTCATCGATCAACCGGTCGATACTCTCGTTCCCCAGGTCGCGCGCGATACTGTAGTCCGCCGCCGCCGGAAGCCCAACGGCGACGAGGCAAACCGCCAGATTGGTGCGGGAACCCCTTTGGCAGGAAGACGAAAGGACGGAACTGAGTTCCCCGTTGAGATCTCCCTTTCAGCGATTGACACCAAAGAAGGCCCGCTTGTCTCCGCCGCCATCCGCGATGCAAGCGACCGCGTGGAAACCCGCCGCGAGCAGGCGCGCTCCACGCTTCAAAACAAGCGTGATCTCATGGAGTCGCAACTCCACCAGTCCCACCGTTTGGAGAGTCTTGGTCAACTGGCCGGCGGCGTGGCGCATGACTTCAACAACCTCCTGGCCGCCATCCTGAACTATGTGGGTTTCGTGTCGGAGGAGATTGCCAAGGAGATCGAGGTCCGCCCGCATACCGAGCGCGCGCGCTTGGACGCCGTGCTCAGCGACGTCAGCCAGATAGGCGCGGCAGCCGAGCGAGCCGCGCGTCTGACGCACCAGTTACTTGCCTTTGCGCGGCGAGAGGTCAGAAATCTCGAGGTGCTCGACATCAATGCCGTCGTCGGCGAAGTTGAGACTCTGTTGCGCCGAACCCTCGGCGAGCATGTCGAGTTGACCACTCACGGCGCGCGCGATCTCAAGGCCGTGCGAGCCGACCGAGGACAGATTGAGCAGGTACTCCTGAACCTGGCCGTGAACGCACGAGATGCCATGCCGAATGGGGGAACGCTGTGCGTCGAGACTGAGAATGTCGAACTTGATGACGAGTACGCAGCCCTCCATCCCAGCCTTCAGGCTGGCCCACACGTTCGCGTGCGCGTCGTCGACACCGGATTCGGGATGGACCGCGAGACGCTCGACCGGGCGTTCGAACCCTTCTTCAGCACCAAGTCGAAGGACCAGGGAACCGGACTTGGTCTGGCCACCGTGTACGGGATCGTGACCCAGGCAGCAGGAGTGGTGGATCTGCAGTCGGAGGTGGGAGGCGGTACCACCGTGACTATTCTGCTCCCGAGCATTCCTCCGGAAGTCACCGTGCCTGACGCCACGCGACCATCCAACGGACATCACGGCGGAGAAACCATTCTCGTCGTCGAGGATGAGGCGCTGGTCCTCGACGTCGCCAGCCGAATTCTCACGCAGCACGGTTATCGCGTCCTGGCGGCTCGGAATGGCGCGGAAGCGCTGGAATTGATCGAGAGTCATCGCGGGCCGATTCAGTTGCTCCTCACCGACGTTGTGATGCCCGGCCTCACTGGAAAGGACGTTGCCGAACGGGTGTCCACAGTACGCCCAGAGATCCGCGTGCTGTATATGTCGGGATATTCGGAATCGGTGATCACCTCGCAGGGAGTCATCGAGAAGGGAGTCCGTCTGGTGTCCAAGCCTTTCAGGGCGCCGGATCTGTTGGAACACGTTCGCGGCGTACTCGACGCGTAGCTGGGCTGGGGCTCAGGCGACCTCTACGGCACTGGTATCTTTGCCAGGTGAACGATCTTTCGACTGCAGACCTCGCGAGGCTGCTCCGAGCCTCAGAAGCCGAGATCACGGCCGAAGTCGGCGCTCTTCCGGATGAATTGCTGCGCTGGCACCCTAAGCCAGGCGAGTGGTGCGTGAACGAGTGCCTCGGCCACCTCATCGAAGCCGAAAAGCGAGGCTTTGCAGGCAGGATCCGGTTCCTGCTTCAGCGCGACGATAATCCGGCGCTGACGAGTTGGGCCCAGGTCGATGTTGCCCGCGAACGCAACGATTGCGCAGCCGACACACGCATCCTGCTGCATGAGTTCAGCGACGAGCGCGCCGCCAGCGTGGTACTCCTCACCTCACTACAGCCGGAAGATCTCTCACGCGGCGGCGAGCACCCGCAGGTCGGCCACTTGACGATCGGCGAGATCGTGAGCGAGTGGGTGCATCACGACCGCAACCACTTCAAGCAGATGCTGACCAACGTCCAGGATTACGCCTGGCGGCAGATGGGTGCAGCCCAGAGGTTCTTGCTGCCCCACTGATTCGCGCGACGCTCGTCCCCATCCAAGGCCGATAAGCTGCGCACATGGACATGGGATTTGACGGCCGCGTCGCCATCGTTACGGGGGCAAGCCGCGGAATTGGCTTTGCAACGGCCATCCTTCTCGCCGCGGAAGGCGCGCATGTTATTGGAGTTGGGCGGACGCCGCTCGAGAGCCCCGCTGAGGGAGTCACCCATGTGCTGGCTGACGTCCTCGACGAGGCAACGCCGGCGCTCGTCGTCGAGGAAGCAATCAGTAGCTACGGGCGCCTGGACGTGTTGGTGAACAACGCCGGAACCGGTCGTCTTCGCGAAGGATACGAACAGACTTTGGAAGCTGACTGGCGAGCCACCTGGGAGTTGCTGTTCTTGGCCCCTGTCCGCATGACCAATGCGGCGCTGCCTCATCTTCTCGCGGGCGACGCCGGGGCGATCGTCAATGTGTCATCCAGAAACGCGCGTGTACCGGTCCCCGGAGTCCCAGACTACAGCGCGGCCAAGGCGGCGCTCAACAACTACGCCAAAGGGCTTGCACTGCAGCACGCGAGCGACGGCTTGAGGGTGGTCACGGTCTCGCCGGGCCCGACCTCGACCGCACTCTGGCTCGGGCCTCACGGCGTCGCGGTGCAGGCAGCGGCTATGGAGGGTAGTGACCCCGCGACGGTGGTGAGCAACACCGAGCGCGCCATACCAGCGGGCCGCATGGTGAAACCAGGCGAGGTGGCGGATCTGATTGTGTATCTGGCGAGTACACGAGCCTCGATGATCACTGGCGTGGACGTGCTGATCGACGGAGGGCTGACGCAGACCCTCTGAAAAGCCGCGTCAGCTCCTCGTCTCCCTGAGGCGAACGGTGTCAGCTGGTCAGCGCCTCGATACGGCCGCGACGTCGACGCCGAACCACCAGACCGACCAGGCCGGCAGCGCCCCCGCCCACCACGACCAGCGCTGTCGCCAGCGGTGCCTCGGGTGTGTTGGGTGCATTGGCACAGGCCGGACCTTCGAAGAAGCCGGGATCGCTGGTGGCGAACAAACCCTGGCCGCAGACCTGCCTCACCAACGCGGATTGGCGCCCGTACGTGCACGTGGCCGTGCTGTACTCGGACGCGTTCTCGCTGAAGGTCTGGCCACCCGGGCTCGTTGCGCAGCCGGTATCGGTGATCGTCGGGTTGGCGTCGCAGTTGTACATGGTGTTGTTGGGATCGGTGGTGCAGCCATCGGTGTACGCCACGTAGACGCGCCCTTTGGTGTCGAGGGTGATGTCGTTGAAGTCGAGCATGTTGCGGCAGCCGCCGTAGGTGCCACCGGTGGCACCACCGTTGTCGACGCAGCCGCGCTGCACCGGATCGAAGGGCGTTGCGTTGACGACCTGCCAGCTGTTGCCGCCGTCGTACGTGTAGGCGACGTAGAGGTACCAGACCCCGGTGAACGACTGGAGCTGGTAGTCGCCGCCCGTCGTCGTGCCGAGGAACGCGAAGGCCGCACGGCCGGTGGCGCCGGCGATGACCTCGGGGAAGACGGCGTTCTGGATGCCGAACGGCGTGCCGACGTTCGCCGACGCGCCCCACGTGGTTCCGTGGTCATGGGAGATGGCGATCTTCGGCTGCGAGTTGACGGCGCCGGCTTGATAGCCGAAGTAGATGGTGTTGTTGGCGTCAGCTGCGACCGACGGATCGGTCGGACCGGTCACAGCGTCGGGCACCACCGCATACGTGAACGTGGTCCCGTTGTCCTGCGTGAGAGCCATGCCCTGCTTGCCCCCGCAGTTGCCCTGCGGCACATACATGGTTCCGTCTGGCGAGACGCGGATGTGGCCGTGGATTGAATCGCATGGCGTCGTGGCGCCGAAGATGTGTGCCGGCGCGTTCCAGGTAAGACCGCCGTCCGTGCTGTTTGAGCACTCAGCCCCGGCGACGACCAGCACGTTCTGCGCGCAGTAGTACACGACCTGCTGCTTGTCGGTCGCCGTGGTCGGCGGGGTGCCGTGGTACGGCCCCGCGCCCACGCTCGGGTGGTCCGGACCCTGGGCGAATGGGCATTGCGACGGGGTCCAGCTGGTGTTGGTGGCCGGGTTGGTGGGTCCGCCACCGGGCCCACCATCGGTGTCGGTGAACGCCATGTTGGCGTTGCACGTCGGGTTGAGGAGGAAGTCCTCCGCCCAGGTGCGGTTGGTCGTTGCGTTGGTGAAGAGGATCGAGTCCTCGCTGAGGTTCGCCAGCTGCGCCGGCGTCACGTCGTTCCAGGTGGCCGTGGGCGGCACCGTGCTCGTGCTGAATCCGATCTGCGAGACCTGGGTACCGGCCATGTACATGACCTTGCCCGTCGTCCGGTCGACCCCGATGGAGGGCTCGCCGGAGTTCTGACGCTGCGCGCCATCCCGTGTCTGGAACCCGGGAGGCGATCCGTAGTTGGCGAAGCCCTGATTGCCCGCGGCGACGGTCGCTGTCGAGGTGGGTGGAGGCGGTGCGACGTACGGGAAGATGAACGAGGAAGGGGCCGTGAGCGAGTCGTAGTGCACGCGGTTGTCGTTCCCGCTGTCGACAAAGTGCACCGTCGCTTGCACGACGAGGTTTGTGGCGGCCGTGCCGTTAACCGTGACGTCGTCGACGCTGTGCACCGGCGTGGCCCCCATCGAGATCGCCACAGTCCCTGAGCCGATCTCGTGGCCGGTTCCCTCGGTGACCGTCCCGCTGGCCACGGTGACGTCGGCCCAGACGCTGATGTCGAGCGAGTCACCCAGGGCGATGGCCTCAGCGTTGGCTGAGCTCCACCACCAGTCGAAATGCATGGTGCCGCTCAACGTGCCGGTGAGGGATGTACTCAGCCAGTAAGCGCTCTGCTTATCCGCGGAGTTCGTGCTTGAGCCATTGACAGTGCCCGTCTGCGTTTGATCAGTCGTCCCGGTGGGCGCGGTCACATTGAAGGTCGCAGTCGGCGTGTCGTTGAGGCGGTTGACGTCGTCGGTCGAGGTGCCATGGAAGTAATACGTGGTGCCCTGGGCCGCGACGGCGACCGGCGACCGGGTACCAATTCCGATCACGCAGGCGCCGAGCACGGCGACGCCGACCAGCGCCTTGGTGGATCTGCCGGATAGGCGAAGTCGCCCCACTGGGTATTCCCTCCTGACGGTCCTGAACACCAATCAAACGTTCCGGCCCCTTCGATTCTTGCGTTTCGCGCTTTTGAGGCCCTCCAGCGTATTCAGCGCCTCCGGCCGCCGCTTGCTCTGCTCGTCGTCGGACTGGCGAGTGTCGTTGCCGCGCCGAGCGTCGCACTCGTTTGGCTGAAACGGCGAGACTCGGGCGCGTGATGTCGACTCCGGATTCGAACCCATCGGGAGTGGGAGCGAATGCGTCCCCGCCATTACGCTCGCGCTTCCTGCTTCTGGGATCGGGCGAGTTCCTGCCGTGGTCAGCTGACGCTGAACGTTTCGTTCTCAGCTCTGCGACCGGCGATGGCTCAGTCGCGGTGTTGGCCACGGCGAGCGCGAAGGAAGGCAGCGCAGTCTTTGAACGCTGGGAGCATCAGGGGCTTGCGCACTTTTCGTCTATCGGGATTCGGGCCCAGACGCTGAGCGTCCGCCGGCGTGAGGACGCATTTGATCCCGAGCTCGCCCGGCGACTTGCGGACGTGAGCATGATCTTTTTCTCTGGCGGGAAACCCGGCTATCTCGCGCAGGTCCTGCGCGCGACCCCGCTATGGGAGGCGATCGAAGGCCTGCTTGCCCGCGGCGGCGTGTTCGCCGGGTGCAGCGCCGGGGCGATGATCGCAGGAGCCATCAGCGGATCCGCTGGCTACCCGAGGCTTCCCGTCATGTTCAGGAGCGGCCTGGGGCTCGTACCCGCAACGGTTTTCGGCGTTCATTGGGACGCGTTCGACAAGCGTGGCCTTCGCTGGCTGCGCGAGATCCTGGTCTGGCGTTTGCCCACGTCGGTGCGGCTGATTGGCATAGCCGAGGAGACTGCTATCGCGGTAGACGACCTCGGCTGGCGGGTGTTCGGGCAGGGCGCGGTTGACGTCCGAAACGGCGCGATCAAGACCTTCTATCGCGCACCCGACGTCATCCCTCTATAAACGATCGCCATCAGGGCTCTCGCGCAACCGCCCACGATCCTCCGCCGGGACGCGACGCATTCGTGACGGCCTTATGCCAAATGCCAGATCAAACTTGGCCAATGGGCACGGAGCCAAGCGATCTCCGACTCGGCGTGTTAACGAACCTCGGGCGCCGCCTGCCTGATGCCAGTAACACTGAGGAGGCAGCGCTCGAGGTTGTGCGCGCGCTGGCCCCATTGCACGTGGCGGCCTCAGTCTCCACGGTCCAGGCTGACATGGCGGTGGTGATCGCCATCAACGTGCCGCCTGATTTGGGCACGAGAGTGTCCCCTTCAATGGTCTCTCGCCTGCTCGGCATGAGCATTCCGATTGACGGCATCGAGTCATTGCGAAACCCCGTCCGTTTCCGACGCCCATACGTCGGCGTCGCGGGCGCGGCAGAGACGTTGCGGAGCCTGACCACGGACTCCGACCTGGCACAGGCATTGCCCACGGCTGCAGACGAGCTCGACGTCATAGCCGTCCCCGTCGTGGTTGGAGACCGTGTCGTCGCCGTCATCAGCATATGGGGCCCGGGCAGCACCAGCGATTTGGTCCCGACGCTCGAGGTTGTAGCGGTGATGTTGGCAGCCGCGTCGGTGACGAAGCGCGAGCCGGCGGCCGAGCGGTATCCCGCCGCGCCCGTAGGCAGGCGAAACGCGCGCCTGCGCAGCGCAATCGACTCGTTGCTCGAAGTCGGAAGGATCGCCGCCGCCGTGCAGCCGATCGTCAGGCTGCACGACGGCTCTGTCATCGGTTACGAGGCATTGGCCCGCTTCGCACCAAACACGCACGTCGTCACGCCGGATGAGCTCTTCGCCGCGGCGTCGTCGTTGCATATGCAGGCCCCCGTCGACCGGGCCTGCTTGCGAGCGGCCCTCAGCGAGGCGCGCAACCTCGGTGCCGCTGACCTTTTCGTCAACGTCCTGATCGGGACCCTGCTCACGCGGCCCGGCATGATCGCCCTCGACGACGCCGTTCGCGATACGGGAGTCGATCCGGCGTCGATCGTGCTCGAGTTCAGCGAGCGCGAGCCGGTCCCCGATCTCGCGCGGTTGCAGCGCATCGCTGCGGAGCTTCGCTCCCTCGGCTTCCGGATCGCTGTTGACGATGCCGGAGCGGGGCACGCCAGCATGAGGGTCATCGCGGAATTGCGTCCAGAGTTCATCAAGGTTGACCGCTCGCTCATCCACGCTATCGATGCTGACCGCGCGCGCCGCGCGTTGGTGGTCGCACTGCTGTCGTTCAGCGGACACATCGGAGCGCGCGTGATCGCCGAAGGCGTCGAGACGCAACCCGAGAAGGAGGTGCTGCTGTCGCTGGGTGTCCAATTCGGTCAGGGATGGCTACTTGGACGCCCCGTGCTGGCGCAGCCACTCGACGGGCACACGGGGACAGAGGTTGTCGACGCAGCCTGGTTCGCGCAGCACCGCGTGTCGCCCACCCGGCTGGCAACTGAACCCCCGATAGTGGCGACTCCACTCGCGTCGCACGCTGGGAAGCGCACAAAGCATATTGAGGGCAGCAGCCGCGGCCTTGCGCGCGCGCTCAGCGACGCCGCTCTTGCACTGCAGAATGAGCACGATCCCATGCGCATCCTCGGCGTCATGGCGGAGCAGATGAGCAGGGTAGTTCCTGTGACCGAGATGGCAATCTTCGTCGCTGATTACGAGACCCATCGCTTGGTACCTGTCCTCGCGACCGGGGCGGACCGCGACGAGATCCTCGAGGACAGCTTTTCACTCGACGCCGGACTCACTGGCTGGGCCTTCGGAAAAGGCACTCCGCAGAGCATCGCCGACACCTCGGTGCATGCTCTGGCCCGGCAAGTGCCTGGAACCGAGGTAGTGGAAGAGTCTCTGCTTCTGATCCCGCTTGTAGCGAGCGAGCATAAGCTGGGGATCATCAACTGCTGGCGCCTCGGCGTAGGTCGCTTCAGCAAGCGCGAGTTGGAGGCGGCATCGCTATTTGCTCATATCGCGGCAGCCGCGTGGCGCAACGCGCAACTCTACACAGAGCTGTTGAGCGCAGCGATGACCGACCCGCTCACCCGTCTCTACAACAGCCGGTGGCTGCGCGATGCAGCCGAGCGAGATCTGACCAGAGCTGACCGCGACGGCCAGCACGTAGCCCTGCTCCTGCTGGATCTCGATCATTTCAAGACTGTGAACGACAGCGGCGGGCACGCCGCCGGCGACTTGGTTCTGCAACGGGTTGCGACGCGGCTGCGCACTACGGTGCGGGCTGCGGACGCGGTGGTGCGCCTGGGTGGCGAGGAATTCGTTGCTTTGCTGCACGACTGCGATGCTGACGGGGCCGCAACTGTGGCCGAGGCCATGCGCGTATCTGTGCGGGATATCGCCTTGCCCGAAGAGTGTGGCCTTCAGCGACTGACGGCCTCGATTGGCATCGCCGTCTACCCTGGTCACGGCCGAAATCTCACCCAGCTCTTGGCGGCCGCTGATCATGCGATGTACGAGGCGAAGCACGCGGGCCGCGATCGCCTCGCGTTGGCCTCGGTTTCGGACGCGGGCACGATCGTGCCACTGCCGCGGCGGCGCCGTGCCCTGGGAGTTCGGCGCGCCACCCACGCATAGACAACGGGTCGGCGGCTGCTTCGAGCTGCCGCCGGTCTTGTGAGGGCTGCCCGCCGGCCAGGAGGCATCAATGCGAGTGCGCTTCGTACACCTCTTCGACGGTCGACGCTAGAAGCTGTTGGCCCGTCTGGCTGGGATGCACGTCGCACTTGCCTGCCACACCGGGCTCGGGGTTCAACAGCCCTGCATTGCAGGTCTTGCCCCCGGCCGAAATGTTCTGCGGGGCAGTCTTGAACGCCGTGAACGCATCGGCGACGAACGCGCCGTAGGTGGACGCGGTGGCCGTCTCGGCCTGGTTCAACAGCAGGGTCAAGCCGGTGCCGGCAGCGTCGCTGTAGTCAAGCGAGTAGTAGTTGACGACGACGATCATCCCGTGGAAGTGCGTGGCCCGAAGCGCCTTGAGGATCGTGCCCATGTTCGCGCTGATCGAGCCAAGGACCGGCGGCAGACCTGCCGCGATGCACGCGGGCGGGCTGACCGCTGTGGCGCAGGAGTCCTGGAGGATGAACGCATCATTGGCGCCGGCGCTCACGGTGACCAGCTTGGTGTCGCGATGATCGCTGAGGAAATCCGTGGCAAAGCTCAATTGACTCTCAGTAGGCCCTGAGTAGGGAACATGGAGCGGGAAGTGCGCACGGTAAGACGTGTGGCAGCCGTTGTCTGCTCCAGTGACATTGATGAAACCGGACGTCGCCTCACCAGGACAAGAGGCGTTGACGGCATCGAGGTTGAGTGCGTTGCCGACATAGGCGGGATAGCCGATGAAGTTGTCCGGCTCTGCGTATTCAAAGCCTGCCTGCGTGATGAAGCCGAACACCACACTGTCGCCAAGGGCCAGGTACGCCCGCCCATCCTCATCTCCTGCTGCGGCGGGACCACTCCCAGAAAACACGAGCGCCGAGGTCGCCAACAGACCCACCGCGACAA
This sequence comes from Candidatus Acidiferrales bacterium, assembly GCA_035566535.1. Lineage (GTDB taxonomy): Bacteria > Chloroflexota > Dormibacteria > Aeolococcales > Aeolococcaceae > JAFARE01. Next base: position 10,395 of record DATMRA010000061.1, read on the forward strand.
TGCCCACGCGACTCTTGTTGCCAACGCGTCGAAACATGCCACCTCTCCCTCAACACACAGATCTGACCACTCTGCTTGGGGCGCCATTCGAGCGCGGCCGGATCCCACCCCAACGCCTCGGCGATTACACCACTTTGGCTGTCGGATCCATCCGGTGACGCAGGAGGTGATGAATCCTCAGTCGGCCGAGCCTCTCAGTAGGGCCACCGTGCCCCCATTGAGACGCCACAGTTGCGGTCGCTCCCACCCGGATCGCTCAGATAGCTCCAACAGCTGCGCACCAGTCATGTAGGAAGCAACGGTGCTGCTGAGGTAGCGGTAGGCCTTGCGGTCGCCGCCCGCCCATCCTCCGATGCAAGGCAGCGCGTGTTGAAGGTAGAGCGCATAGGTTCGGCCGAACAGACCACGGGGGGGCTGGAGGAACTCGAGCACCACGAGGGTTCCGCCGGACCGCACCACCCGGCGCATCTCGGACAGACCCTTTTCCGGGTTGGCCAGGTTGCGCAGGCCGAACGCCGTGGTTGCGGCGTCGAAGCTCGAATCCTCGAAGGGCAGTCTTGTCGCGTCACCCTGAACCCATTCGATCGCGGGGTGGGCGGCTCGCGCGATCGCCAGCATGCGTTCGCTGAAGTCGAGCCCGACGACCCGCCCGCGGGGACCAACCCGTTCGCACAACTCCCGAGTGAGTCGTCCGGTACCACACGCGACATCCAGCGCGGCTCCGCCTGCCGGTGGCGCCGCGGCAGCGGCGGCGCGGCGCCGCCAGGCGCGATCACGGCCGAACGAGAGCAGGGTGTTGGCGCGGTCGTACCCGGGTGCGATCCGGTCGAACATCGCGCGGACCTCACCCGCATCGGGCGCCGCGGTCATTCGCAGGGGCTCATCTGATGATCACCATAATCGTCGGGATGTCAGAGCTGAACCGGCCGGTCGGCCTCGGCCTCGCCGCGCGCGGAGACGTCCGGGAGACTGTCAACTGGGTCGCGCGGGCCGAGCGGGCAGGCCTCGAGTCGGTATGGGTACACGACAGCTACTTCGAGCGTGATCCCATCAGCTTCCTGGCTCCGATGGCACAGGCCACGAAACGCATTCGCCTCGGCGCCGGCGCCCTCAACCCCTACACGCGGCACCCTTTTGTGGTCGCAACGACGATGGCGTCGCTGGACAACATCGCCGAAGGGCGTCTTTCGCTGGCGCTGGGCAGCGGGCTGCCGTTGCGGCTGGCACAGATGAACATCCCCTTCGAGAATGCGCCGCAGCGGGTGGGCGAATCCATCGACCAGATCCGCACCCTCTGGCGCGGCGAGCGGCTGGTGCTCAACGACAGGGTACCCCCGCTGGTGCCCATGTTCCCGCCCCCCAAGCGGATTCCGATCTACATCGCCGCGTACACCAGGCCGTATCTGGAGCTGGCCGGAGAAAAGGCCGATGGCTACCTGGCACGCCCGATGGAGTCGGTCGCCGCGTTCACATTGATGCGCGAGCGGGTGCTCGACTCCGCCGAGCGCCACGCTCGCGATGCCTCGCAAATCGATTTCCGTGGTTATCTGCTGACCTACATCAGCGATTCGCGTCAGGACGCGCTCAACCGGGCCAAGCGGGAGCCGTTTGTGATCTACATGATCTCCATCCTCTCTGACATCTCGATGTCTCGTGCCGGATTTCCCAGAGAGCTGCGCGACAGAGTCAATGAGCTGTGGCGCGCGGAGGACTATCACCACGCGGCGGAGGCCATCCCTGATGAGCTGCTCGAAGCCTTCGTGCTCGCCGGCACACGGCACGACGTCGCCGCGCGAGCGCTCGACTACCGACGCGCGGGCATGACAGTCCCCCTGCTCCAGCCGGTCGTCCAGGATGAGGACCAGGTCATGGCCACGATCGACGCCTGCGTGCTCTACGGCTCGGAGACTGTCAATCAAGCGTCGGTTGCCGCGAACCGCGAACAAGTCGCAACCGGCGGCGCCGATGCGCGCCGGGGATTCAGCGTACGTGAACGCCTGCAGGGCATTTTTGAGATCACGCGGCCGTTCAGCTTCAGCGCGTCGCTGGTGCCCGTCGCGCTCGGCGGCGCCTTCGCGTGGACGCAGGGCGCGGTGAACCCCGCCGCATTCTTCGTCGCACTGGCAGCAGGTCTCGCACTCCACGCCGGGACCAACGTCATCAATGAGATCTACGACGTCCGCCACGGCATCGACTCGATCACGTCGCCACGAGCGAGCCACGCCATCGTGAAAGGACGCGTCACCGAGAAACAGGCATTCGCTCTGGCCGCCACGTGCTTCGCCGTCGCCGGCGCGCTGGGTCTGTACCTCGTGTTCGTGCGCGGGCCACTGATGCTCGCGTTGGGCGCACTGGGGGTGCTCGGCGGCTACTTCTACACGGCACCTCCGTTCCAGTACAAATACCGAGCGCTGGGCGTGCCCCTGGTCTTCCTGCAGATGGGCGTGCTGATGACGGTGGGCGGGTATTTCGCCGCCAGTGGACGCTTCGATTGGCGGGTGGTGGTGCTCTCCATACCCGCCGGGTTGCTGGTGGCGGCGATCCTCCACGGCAACGAATGGCGCGACATCACTGAGGATCTCCGGCTCGGCTTCACGACGCTGTCCGGCGAGCTCGGTAAGCGCGCCGCCTACGGAACCTACGTCGCGCTGGTGCTTGGCGCGTACCTGGTGTTGACGCTCGCGATCATCCTGCGCATCGCTCCGACGCTGGCACTGCTGGCGATGTTCAGCCTCCCCGCTGCGTGGTGGGTGCTCCGGGCCGCGGAGCGCGGCTACTCAGGCAGCACAGGCGACATCAACACAATCGATGTCATGACCGCGAGGGTCCACGGTGTGTTCAGCGGACTGTTCCTGGCCGGCATCGCATTCAGCTCGCTGTTGAAGTGAGCGAGACGCAGCTCGCCCGCATCTCCGGTCGCGACGTGCTGCTGGGGATGGCAGCCGCCGGGACGCTGTGGACGGTCGCGTTCAGGGGCAAGCGAGGTTTCTGGGCAAAGATGGCTACGGGAGTTGGATCACTCGGCGCCTACGCGCTGTACGCCAACCCGGACCTGCGCAAGACGCGGGTAAGGCCCGCCGATGTGGTTCGGGGCATCGCCTCGGCGGGACTTCTGTACGGCATCTTCAAGGTGGGCGATCGCTTCGCGCGGAAGGTCATGCCCAACGGCGGCGCCGACATCGACGACATCTATCGCAAACGGGGACTGGCTTCCGACCCATTCATCGCCGCCAGCCTCGCGTTGCTGATCGCCCCAGGCGAGGAGCTCTTCTGGCGCGGGCTGGTCAACCGCTACCTGGCACAACATCTCGGCCCGGTGGCCGGCAACGCCGCCGGCGCGACGATCTACGGCGTGATCCATCTCGTTTCCGGCAACCTGACCCTCACTGGCGCGGCCACGGTTGCCGGAGGGTTCTGGAGTCTCCAACACCTCAACGATGCGCGGATGGGACCGCTCATCGTCAGCCATGTCGTCTGGGACGTCTGGATTTTCCTTGTGCGCCCAACCACCTGAGCTGTCCCAACAATGAGTGCTGCCGACGCTGTCCTCGAAGAGCGCCGTGATCGACGACCGGCAATGTTCCATCGCGCGTTGGTGACGGGTGGCCAGGCTGTTGACCGGATGGCGGTCGGATTTGTCGCCCTCGCCGCGGCGCTCTGGGTGAGCGACGCGTACTTCCGCCCGGCGCTGGCTCACCAACTCTCCGCCAGCCAGATCGTCCTGGTTGAGGATGCGCTGATCACCTTGTGCTTTCTCCCCGCCATCCGGCGCATCTGGAGAGAGTTGCGCCATCTCTCACGACGCCAGTGGTTGGCACTCATTGTCATTGCGCTCGGCGCGCAGGCGTTTGCGACCGTACTGTTCACGCGGTCGCTCAGCTACGCCTTTTCCACCGGAGCTGCACCCAACCTCAGCGTCGAGTACGAGGTGTATCTGCTCTATCTGCTCCAACCGATTTTCGGAGTTGCGCTCGCGCGCATCGTGCTCGGGGAACGGCGCAAACCGTACTTCTGGGGCCTCGCCGCGATAGCCCTGGTCGGTGTGTACCTCATCGTCTTTCCGCAGCATCTGACAGCGCCTTTCGCGTCGATTCAGCACGGGCAGCTTGTCGCCGCTGGATTTGTGCTCGGTGCTGTTGTGCTCTGGGCATCGGGCACTGTCTTCGGCCGCTATGCCCTCTTCGGCGTGTCGTTTGTCACCACCGCGGCAATGCGCTTTGCGCTCGCTCTGCCGGCCCTGTTCGTCCTGAATCTTGTCAGCGGAGGCGCTGCTGCCCTCACGGGTTTCTCGCTGGGTCAGCTGCCGAGCTTCGTCGGCATCGCTCTCATTCCCGGGCTGGTAGCCATGCTGCTGTACTACCGGGCCTTGGCAAGCACGCCGGCGTCATTGGCGACGATTGCTGAGCTGGCATATCCGTGCGCGCTCTTTCTGGTGTTCACGCTGCCGGCACCCGTCGGATTGGGCGCTCCACTCCAGGGCTTGCAGGTGGTGGGTGCGATTCTTCTTGTGGTCGCGGTCACCTCACTCAACATGGTCAGGCGTCGCGGCGTGGTCAACGCGGCCGGCGCGCACCGGCGATTGGCGCCGACCAGCGTATCCGCGTAGGTTGCGAGCGTGTCCGCACCAGCGTGGATCATCATCCTCATTAAGGATCTCGACAGCGCCAAGAGCCGGCTGACGTCGGTACTCCTTCCTCCGGCTCGACGGCAGCTTGCGCTGACGAATGCGCAGCGCGCGGTCGATGCTGCGATCAACGTCGGCCCCACCCTGGCAATCTGTGGCTCGGATGAAGCAGCGCGCGTGGCGGCTGCTCGGGGAGCCGAGGTCATCGTCGAATCGTCGCCGAGCGGTCAGAACGCTGCGGGGACCACCGGTCTCGTCGCTGCCTCCGCACGTGGCGCGACGGCTGCGCTCCTGCTCAGCTCCGACCTGCCTCTCGTCGATAGCGCCGCTCTCGAGAGGATGCTTGCCCGGGCTGCGGCGTTGTCAGGTCCGGTCGCCGTTGCCGCCGCGGCCATTGGACGCCAGGGTACGAACGCACTCTTCCTGCGACCGCTGGACAATTTCGACCTCCATTTCGGTGATGCCTCGCTTCTGCGATTCGCTGACGAAGCGCGGCGACGGGCGCGCATGTTCGTCGTGCATCAGGACCCATGCCTTGGGCTCGATCTCGACGAACCTGGCGACCTGGCGGCCTGGGAAGAGCTGCGGAAGTTGGCGTGACCGTCGAGCTGCACGCCGTCACAGGGATGCCAGAGATCAAGCCCGGCGACAACCTCGCAGCGCTCATGTCGTCCGGCGCACAGACACTGCAGAGCGGCGATGTGGTGGTTGTTGCGCAAAAGGTGGTGTCCAAAGCCGAGGGCCGGCTTGTGAACCTGTCCTCGGTCAACGTGTCGTCCCGCGCGCAGGATCTTGCTGACAGCCTCGGCGCCGACCCACGGCTTGTGCAGGTGATTCTCGGGGAGAGCGTGCGCATCGTGCGCCAGGATCGCGTCCTCATTGTGGAGACGAGACATGGCTTCGTCTGCGCCAATGCGGGCGTCGACCAATCCAACCTGCCGGGGGAGGAGGTGGTGTCTCTGCTCCCATTGGACTGCGATCGCAGCGCACAGGACCTGCGCAACAGGATAGCCGCGCTCACCGGTGTTGATGTCGCGGTGATCATCAGTGACACGTTTGGGCGGCCGTGGCGCCTGGGCCTGACCAACGTCGCACTCGGGTTGGCCGGGATGCCGGCTCTGATCGATCACCGCGGCCTGCGCGACGATTTCGACGTCCCGATGCGCAGCACCGTCGTCGCAATTGCCGACGAGATCGCCGCGGCTGCCGGTCTGATCATGGGAAAGTCGCGCCGGATTCCGGCCGTGATCGTGCGCGGTCTCGATCCAACCGATGCAGGCCAGGGCGCCGGTCACGACTTGATCCGGCCGCCCGCGTTCGATCTCTTCCGATGAGGCTTGCCCTGCTGGCCGGCGGCACCGGTGGCGCGAAGCTCGCTGCAGGTCTCGTCACACTGCTGGCGCCAGATCAGCTCACGATCATCGCCAACACCGCAGACGACGATGAGTTCTGGAGTCTGTTGGTCAGCCCCGATGTTGATGCCATCCTGTACCGGCTCGCTGGCGTGTTCAATGAGCGCACAGGGTTCGGGGTCGCCGACGATACATTCAACGCGCTCGCG
>DATMRA010000062.1:0-2960 GCA_035566535.1 Candidatus Acidiferrales bacterium
CGTGCCCGAGCGTGTCGTTGATGCGCTTGAAGTCGTCGAGGTCGGCGAGCAGGATGCCGATCTCTGTCCCCGCGCGGATGCTCTGCGCGGCCTCGCGTGGAGCGATCTCGTTCCACCAGCGGATGTTCAAGAGCCCGGTGAGGCCGTCGGTGAACGCGCGCCGCTCCAGTTCCGCGTACAGCTCTGCATTGCGCCACGCCGCGGCCAGGATGTAGCCGAGCAGCGCTCCGCGCTCCAGCTCCTCTTCGTCGAAACGGTTGAGACCGTCGCGCCAGAGGTCGAGCATGCCCATCCGGTGGTCGCCGGCGACCAGCGGCACCGCTAGCAATGACTCCGCCATCCGCTCAGTGCCGGGAATCGTGGAAGCCGCCGGATGGGTGTCGGTGTCTGCGCAGTTGTAGGGCAGACCTCTGGCAAACGCCCATCCGGTGATACCGCCGTTCAGCGAGTTCTCCATGCTGGCAAGACCTTCCATGCCGCGGCCTGCCGCAACGCGGGGAACCAGGCGGTTCTTCTGCCAGTCCGCTTCGAAGATGGCCAGCCGATCGACGGGCATCACCTGAAGGATGAGCTCGGCGGACATGCGCAGGATGCGGTCCGAGTCGTGCTCCGCCTGAAGGGCGCGGGCAGCCTCACCGAGGAGGCGGGCAAAGGTGCGCCCATCGACGACCATGCCGTCGCGCACCGGGAGCGCGGTCAGCACCAGCGGAGCGTCCAGCGCGGCGCCCCGCTCTTCGATGATCCTGACGTCGCGGCCGCGGAACCACGTCTCCGCAATGACCTCGTCGCCAGGTGCGGCAAGGGCCGCGTCGAGCACGACCGGGGTGCCGAGAAACGAGCCCACGCCATACTGCACACCGAGTCCGGCGACCGCCAGCGCCTGCGCGCTGTCGGTGATCCCGCGGGCGATCAGCCGGCCGCCCAGCCTGGCAACAAACGCCACCGTGGCGGCAAGCTCTGCCTTGGCGATGTCGTCATCGGCGAGGCGTCCCGGAACACGCCGGTCGAGAAAGACGAAATCAGGGCGCAGCGCGGCGACGAGGCTGCGGTCGAGCAGCGCCAGCGAGGCGTCCTCGACGGCCAGGCGGAACCCTGCTTCGCGCAGTTTCTGCAACCGGGCGGCTCCGAGATCTCCCAGCTTTGCTGCGGTGGTGTCCTGCACGGTCCAGGCAATCTCGTGTGGTATCGCGCCGAGCGTGCGAACGCGCTCGTGGAGGTCGAACTGCGAGGACGCCAGCAGCTCTTCCGGAAGGGGAACGAAGACCACCGCAGGGCCGGCATGCTGAGCCATGGCAATGGCCGCATCGATCACGCCGACGGATTCTGTACAGCCCTCCGGCCGGCCGACCGCAACGTAGCCGATCGCCACCCGGTCGATGATGTCCATCACCGGCTGCAGCGCCACCCCTGCGCACGCGCCCGTGCTCTTCATCTCTGCCGGCGCTCTCGCGCCTGGCGCTTCGAGGGCCATCACCATGCATGCTAGGTCGGCACTGATCGATCAATTGCCGCACCGGGGCGTCGTTGCGGCAGTGCCATCACGCTGTTGCGCGCCCCCTCTGGGGGGACGTCGTTCGCAACACCGTCGTTACGGGTCTTCGCCCTAGGCGGCCTGGCGGGTCCCCGTCATCGGCTCGTCCAGTGCCGCGGCGAGGACGTCTTCAACCCGGCGAGCCAGGTGGAATGTCATCTCGTTGCGGACGCTCTGGGGCACGTCGTCTAGGTCCTTCTCGTTGCGCTGCGGGAGGATGACCTCTCTCAGCCCCATACGGTGCGCCGCCAGGACCTTTTGCTTGACCCCACCGATGGGCAGCACGAGTCCCTGCAGCGTGACCTCTCCGGTCATGCCGACGGTGCTTCTCACCGCTCTGCCCGTGAGCAGGCTGACGATGGCGGTGGTCATGGTGACCCCGGCGGACGGACCGTCCTTGGGCACCGCACCCTCGGGCACGTGGATATGGAAGCCCTTCTCCGCAGCGGCGGCGTCGACGCCCAGTTCGGCGGCGTGCGAGCGCACATACGAGAGCGCGATCTGCGCCGACTCCTTCATGACATCGCCGAGCTGCCCGGTGAGCGTGAGCGTGCCCTTGTCACCCGCCGTCGCGGCCTCGACGAACAGCACGTCGCCACCCGCGCCGGTCACGGCGAGACCAGTTGCCACGCCCGGTACCGACGTGCGCTCGGCCACCTCGTTGTCGACCTTCGGCTTGCCCAGATACTGGCGCACATCCGCCTGCGTAATTTCAACAGGTGGGGTGAGCTCGCCCTTGGCAAAAGCGGTCGCGACCTTGCGCGCCAACTTGCCCAGCTCGCGTTCGAGGCTCCGTACACCCGCCTCGCGTGTGTAACTCCCGATGATGTCGCGCATCGCATCGTCTGCGACACTGATCTCATCGCCTTGCAGCCCGGCTTGCGCGACCTGACGGCCGAGCAGGTGATCGCGTGCGATCGCAAGCTTTTCGTCTGCCGTGTAACCGTCGAGTCTGATGAGCTCCATCCGGTCGAGCAGCGGGCCGGGAATCGTCTCCCAGACGTTCGCTGTCGGGATGAACAGCACCTCGGAAAGGTCGAGGTCGACCTCGAGATAGTGGTCGCGGAACGTGTTGTTCTGCGCCGGGTCGAGCACCTCGAGCAGGGCGGACGATGGATCACCACGCCAGTCACTGCCAACCTTGTCTATTTCGTCGAGCATGATGACCGGGTTCTTCGTGCCCGCTTCCTTGAGCGCGCGCACGATCCTGCCGGGCAATGCGCCCACGTAGGTTCGCCGGTGGCCGCGGATCTCCGCCTCGTCGTGGATGCCGCCGAGCGACACGCGTGCGAACTTACGGCCCAGCGCTCGAGCAACCGAGGCGCCGAGTGACGTCTTGCCGACGCCCGGCGGACCGACCAGCGTGACGATGGCGCCTGAGCCACGCCCACCGAGCACACCGAGGCCGCGCTCGTGGCGCAGCTTGCGA
>DATMRA010000063.1:0-10798 GCA_035566535.1 Candidatus Acidiferrales bacterium
CTCCGATTGCAGCGCCATCACCGCGTAAAGCGTGGTGCGCGAGGGCCACAGCACCCCGTCGGCATCGATCGTGCCGGTGACCTCGTGCGCCTGCAGCATGGAATCGACGACGGTCGCGAGCGCCGCGAGTTCGCCCATGGCGACGGCGACCGGCGGGTGGGCGTCGTTGCCGGTGATCTCGTTCATGCGCTTGGCAAGCCCCATCATGAAGCGCAGCTTGACGGCGTAGCGGCACTGCGCCTGATGATTGCCGTAAAGGTGGGCCGGGGTCTGCCACCATTGATCGCGGGAGATCGCGAGATTGCGGTAGATGAACACGTTCTCCCACGGCACGAACACGTTATCGAACACGCAGAAACAGTCGGTCTCGTCGAACCGGCTCGACAGCGGATAGTCGAACGCGTTCATGCCGGCGGTCGCGAACGCGCGGCGCGGATAGAGCTTGAGCCCGGGCGCGTTCATCGGCACGGCGAGCGCGTTGGCGTAATTCTCGTCGCCGGGTTGGAGCGGATGGATGCAGGCGAGGTGCAGCCAGTCGGAATAGACCGCCGCGGTCGCAAGCTGCTGCGCGCCGGAGATGACGATGCCGTCGTCGCGCTCCTTCACCACGCCGGCGTAGAGCGTCGGGTCGCGCTGCTGGTGCGCGGGCTTTGCGCGGTCGATCTGCGGCGGCACGATCGCGTAGCTGACATAAAGATGATTGTCGCGCGCGTGCTCGTAGAAACGCACCACGTTGTCGGCGAAGTTCTGCCCGCCGGCCGCGAACACCCGCGGGACCGCGGCGAAGCCGGCGAAAAAGCCGGCGACGTGATCGGGCGTGCGGCCCATCAGGCCGAAGGTCGCCTCGGCCCAGGTCTGCGAGAAGGCGCGCTTGGCGGCGAGGTCGGCATGCGAGCGCGGGATTTGCCAGCCGCGCCAGACCGGCCCGCCGGTCTTGGGCGAGGCGTAAGTCATCCGCTCGCGCAGGTGCGGGGCGGCGGCAACGTCGAACAGGTTGGCAAGGCTGCGCGCGGCGCCGCGCAAGGCGGGATGCCTGAGGACGCTTTCGACCCGCTCGCCGTCGAGAAATATTTGCCGGCCGTCGTCGAGCGAACGCAGAAATTCCGCGCCGGTGCGAAGCGCGACCGCATCCGCCGCTGCTGTCGCGGTTTGTTGCGAGGTCATCGGAAGCCTCCCGCCGCCTAAGTTAGAGCATGATCGTCGTCGTGGCCGTTTTTGACAATGCCTGCGCGCACGCGCGGCGCCGGCCGCCGCCTTGCCGACCTGCTGAATTAGCTGTCAACTCCGACTAGTGTGGCGGTTCAGAAGTCCGCATCATTCTTGCAGCGAGTCCGAGATGCGGACTTCTGAACCAAGCCACACTAGATTAATAAGTTGCTAGTGCCCTTCGATTCCGAAGTTCGCAAACGAGCGTGCCACAGAATGAGGCGAACTTCGGAATCGAGGCACTAGCGCGCTCCGACCATCGAGCCGAGCTGTGAGATGACCACGGGACCTTATACGCCTGAGTTCTTCAAGATGGCGCTGGGCACGTCCTACGCGTCGGCGCGGCGCGTCGTGCCGCTGGTATTGGCGATCGTGCCGGCGCGCTCGGTCCTCGACGTGGGATGCGGCACCGGCCATTTCCTGCGCGCGTTCCATGAAGCGGGCGTCGGCGACATTACCGGAATCGATGGCGAGTATGTGCCCCGTGACCAGCTGGTGATCGCGCCGGAGCGGTTCATGCCGTGCGACCTGAGGCAGAATTTCGATCTCGGGCGCCGCTTCGATCTCGTGGTCTCCCTCGAAGTCGCCGAACACCTGCCGCCCGCGGCGGCAGAATCATTCGTGAATTCCTTGATGCGTCATGGCTCGGTCGTGCTCTTTTCGGCGGCGATCCCCTGGCAGGGCGGGACTTCCCACATCAACGAGCAATGGCCGGGATATTGGGCCGAGCTATTCTCGCGTCACGGCTATGTCGCGTATGACCCGTTTCGCCCGGCGCTCTGGCGCGAGGCGGAGGTCGCATGGTGGTACCGGCAGAACATCTTGCTGTTCGCCGACGCGCGGGCCCGCGGCACCCATCCGGCGCTCGCCGCGCTGACCCCGGTTGAAGGCGCCAACCTCGATCGGGTCCACCCGGAAAATTATGCCGCCAAAGCACGCGGGTGGCAGGCTGCCGCCACACGCGTTGAACAATTGCAATCGGTTTTGTCGAAGCCGCTTTCGCGCCAAGACCCGCCCGCGGACCCTCGAGCGCTCGAGGCGCTGCACACGACCGGGCAGGGCCTGTCGCTGAGCATTATCATTCCGGCGCGCGGCAGCAGGGCCGACACCGCGGCGTGTCTCGCCTCGGTCCTGCACTCGATCGCGGCGCTGCGGCTTAGCTGCGAACTCGTGCTGATCGACGACGCCTCCGATCGCGAGGAGAAACTGCTGGAGCTTTTCACCGAGAACAGGCCGGCGGCGCGCCAGCACAAATTCATCATCGCACGGGCAAAGACGCACCTGCACTACACCGGCGTCTTCTCGATCGGGCTGCATCTCGCCATGGGGGACAACGTGCTGTTCATCAGCAACGACATGCTGGTGACCCCTGCGTTTCTAACGGGACTATTGGGAGTGTCGGCTCTGCGGGCCGATTTCGGCATCGTGCGCGGCACCTCGAACTACGTCGACAGCCATCCCGAGCACGTGGTCCCGATGTCGAGCGAGGTGCGCACCTATAAGGACGTGGAACGATTCTCGTACGCGATGCTGGAACGAAACGGATTTAGCCATACCGAAGATCGAGAACTCTCGGGCGACGCGGTGCTGATCAAGCGCAGCCTGATACAGAGCATCGGCGTGATGGACCTGCGTTTCTTCGGCTATTTCGGGGACATCGATTATGGCATGCGTGCCGGACTGGCCGGCTTCAAACTCGTCTGCGCCAAAGGGGCGTGGCTGTTTCATAAGGGGGCCGGTCATATCAAGGCGGATAACGCCGGCGTCGATGCCGCGTTCGCGCGCCGCATGGCGTGGGTCGAAGAGGCGTACCAAGCGTTCCGGGAGAAGTGGGATCGCACCCTCCCGGGCACCTACGACAAGCTCAGGCCATGCGACTTTCCCGCTGTCGCGCGGCGGAACGCGGACCGGGTCGTCCTGAAATACGCCCTCCCACCCGGTGTGTTGGACGACATTGAATTTCATTGAGGCGGCGTGTTGTGCCGACGCCCGGCGTCCTGCCGCGTCATTCACTGCGGTCTCTGAATCCAGAACTGATACATGCCGCCGAAGGTATGCGGGTTGTCCAGCTCGAACTGATGCCACAGATCGAGCCTCGTCATCGCCGCATCTTCCGGAAAGCGCGTCCGGTATTTCTCGCTAAGGTGCGACTCGAGCTCGAATCCGAGAAAAACCAGCCTCCGCTCGGTCAAGAACGCATTGATTTCGGGGAGAGTGAGCTGCCGTTCATTTACGTGGAACAGCAAATCGCGGCAGGCACTGGTGGACGCAAAATCGGGTGAACGCACCAGCCGGCCGAACATCTGCAGCCCGCTCGCACTCATCATCTCTTGCCGGCAGCGCCGGATGTCGTCGGCGGTGGCGCGATAGCCACGCTGGGCAATCCAGGCGCGCGCCCTCCCGATGCCTTGTCGCGCCAGCCTGCTGTACAAGCCAAGCCGCATAAAGCCGCCGGATCGGAGCTTGGAGAGAAGAATCGTCCATCCCTCCCACGGATCGTCCAAGTGGTGCAGTACGCCGGTCGTCTCGATCACATCGAAAGCTTGCTCAATCGTCCCGAGCTTCAGGATGTCGGCTTGGGCGTAGCGGACGTTGCCGAGACCGGCAGCCTCCGTTTTCGCTTGCGCATAGGCCAGGCTGGCGAGACTAAGATCGAGCGCCAGGACGCGTGCGTTGGGAAACCGCCGCGCCGTCTCGATCGAATGTTGGCCGGTGCCGCATCCGGCGACAAGAATTTCGCCGGCGCGCCTGTTCGATCCCTTGAACTGAACCATCGGAAACATGTTTCTGAGGTACGTTTCGATCATCGCCCACTCGGTGGCGGGTGCCAACTTCACCCAGCGCGGATACGGATTTTCCTCATATTGTTGGCGCACGGACTGCGACACCGGATTCTCGATCGCCGTGAGCTGCGGTATCGACGCACGCGATCGCGCCACCACCGCCGGCTCACGCAATTGCTGCGTCAACAGCTCGTCGACACAACTCGGCTGAGTCATGGCGAGAAGCGCGTCGGCGCACTCGATCGAATGCAGCGGGCGGTAGCACGCGGCCGTCACGACCAGCCAAGGCGAAACAGGCGCGTTCTTCGCGCTCAATGCCGCGCCGAGCGCCTCGCACAATGCCTCGCTCCGCTCGCGCTCGGACTCGGTTAGCGCGAACACATACTCATTGATGAAGCACTGGCGGGCGAGCGCGCAAAAGAAATCCAGCGCGAACTCCGGCTGCCCCTGGTCGGGCCTTTCCGGCGACAATGCGAGCAGTGCCGACCGCAACGATGTCAACAGCGTTTCCAGGCCGCGATCCGTGACCGGCGCCGACTGCAGCAGGAAACGCAACAGCTCGTCGCGCGCAAGAACCTCGTAGTCTACCTCTTTGAACAGCGCGCTGCCCGGCGGATCCGGTCCGGCTGAGACCGCGCGCGTGATGAGCTGCCTTACCGAAGCATCCGCGATAACCGCGCTGACCGCCGCGTTGACGAGCTGCCATGGACGGCCCCACGGGTCGGATAACGCGCGAAGCAGGAAAGGTCGCAAATCGGGCGCGGCGCCAAGCGAAGGCGCTTGTTTGAGACAGCGCACGAACAGCGCCTTCGTCTCTTTGCTCTCCTGAAATTTCAGGGCCCGGACAATATCGGCCAGGGCTTGCGCGTTCCGGCCGGCGGCGAGATGGAGGAGTGCCAGATTGTGCAGCGCTGCGGGAAAATTAGGCTTGAGTTGTACCGCCCGCTGCAGATGTTTGGCTGCGGCATCGCGTTCTCCACGTTCCCTCAGCGCGTTGCCGAGGTTGCTGTGTGCTTCGGGAAAATTCGGGTCGATCGATGACGCGCATTGGAACTGCGTTACCGCATCCTGCAGACGGCCCTGCGCCCTGAGGGCGACACCAAGGTCATTGTGAGTTCCAGCCGAATCCGGGGCCAAATCCACCGCCCATTGCAGGTGGTTGACCGCCTCGGCGAGTCGCCCTTGGCGCCGCCGGAGCGTGCCCAGCCCGCGGTGCGCGGCGGAGAAGTCGGGCTTGAGCAGGAGGATGCGTGAATAAATCCCCGCCGCCTCGTTCAATCTCCCTTGCGCGCTCAGCAGATCACCCAGTTTCTGCTCGACCTCAACAGACGCGGGCTGCAGGTCGACCATTTTTGTGAAGTGCTCGATCGCGTGGTCCACTCGGCCCAGCCGCCGCAATGCCTTTCCCGTATTTCTATGGAAGTCGCCGCCTTTGCCATCGAGCGAAAGCGCTTTGTCGATGACTTCCATTATGAGTTTGTTGCGATTCGTCTGAAGCGCAATGACGCCGAGCAGATTGAGGCTGTCGAGATGCTGAGGGGTGGCGGCAAGAACTTGCCGATAGAGTGCCTCGGCCTCTGTAAGCTGTCCGTTTCGATGAAAGTCGATGCCTTTCGCAAACACCTGCTCGATGTGGTCGGGCATGAGGCCGGTCATCGGCAAAGGATGGCAGGAGGAAATGGAACCCTCCCGGCCCTGCGCTGCTAGGGCATGATTCCGAAAAAACCTGCCCCGCACTTGATGCGGGGTAGGAGCCGGTTTCCCGCCCGCACCACGCCCTTGCTAGGATTCATCGTGTGGCGTGGCGCTTCGGCGGGCGAAGCCAGGTCGGAAAAGATCATGCTCCAAGCACATGTTAGAGCGTGATGAGGATTGGAAGAAACGTCATCACGCTCTAGCCCGACGCGAAGGGATGGCCGTTCTGCGAGATCCATCCGGCGCCCGGATTGGGCAGGTTGACCTGGGCAACCAGGCTGGTGCCGTTCGTCTCCCACAACTGCATCGCATCGGTGATGCTGTTCTGGAACAGGAGGTCGGCCTGCCCGTCCGGGGTGAAGTGATCCATCGAGACGAGCTTCCAGCCAGAGCCGGGATTGGACAGCGCCGCCGCTGCGGCGGGCGTCGTTCCATTCATCAGCCACAGGCCGACCGTGCCGTTGGTGTTCTGCCAGGCAATCTCGGTGACGCCGTTGAAGACGCCGGTACTGACCGCGTGCCAGGACGGATCGCCGACGCTGATCGTCACCGACGACGTGATACTCGTCCCGTTCATCAGGTCCACCATCAGGTTTCCGTTGGCGGAATTTTGCAACAGGATGTCGTCGCGGCCATCGCCGTTGAAGTCGGCGGCGCCCACCACTTTCCAGGTCGGTCCCGGATTGGTGAGGCCGACTTCCGCAATCGGCGTGGTGCCGTTCATCTCCCAGACGCCGAGGGTGCCACCGGACTCCTGCCAGATGAGATCGGCCATTCCATCGCCGTTGGTGTCGCCGCTCGCGACCAAGTGCCAATTGGCGCCCGGATTCGTCAAGCCCACCTCGGCGAGAGGCGTCGTGCCGTTCATCAACCAGATGCCTGGCTGGCCGTTGTCGTTTTGCCAGATGAGATCAGCCTTGCCGTCGCCGTCGACGTCGCGGCTGGTGATGATGTGCCAAGACGGACCCGGATTGGGAAGAGCGACCGCCGCGAGCGGGGTTGGTCCGTTCATCAGCCAAATGGCAGGTGTCCCCGTAGCGAACCCGGAATTGAATCCTTGTAGCTGGAACACCAGGTCGGAGTTGAGGTCGCCGTTGAAGTCGAACGGCGGAACGCTCTGGAAACCGATCGTGGTCGTGGCGGGCGAGCTCAGGTTGTTCGAGCCGCTGCCGTCATTGAGCGTCCAGGTGACGGTGCGTGTCCGGTTGTTGCCCGAATTGGTCGGATTGCCGCTCGTCGAATTGAACGTGACCGAGTCGAGTACCGCCTGATAGTGCGCCAGCGTGTCGGCGCCGGTGAGCGCGAGAGTCTCGAGCGCGGCGTTGTAGCTGACCGTGATGCTGCCGACCGCGGTCGCCCCGAGCACGTCGCCGTCGCCCGCGAACGCGCCGCCGGTGACCGCGACGGTGGCGTTGGCGAGCTTGAGGTTGTCGGGATCGCTCACAGCGGCCGAAGGCGAAAGCGTGATGGTCTGCCCCGTGAGCGTGACCGCGGCCGAGGCGGCGACGTTCGACAGGGTCGGCGGATCGTTGACGTTGGTGATGCTGACCGTCGAGGTCACCGGCGTGCTGACGTTGACCCCGCCATTCGCCGTCCCGCTCGGATCCACGAGCGTCCAGGTCAGCGTGCGGGTGGTGTTCGAGCCGAAGTTGGTGGGATTCTCTCCCGCATTGAAGGTGACCGTGTCGAGCACCGAGCGGTAGTGCGCGAGGGTGTCGATACCGCTCAGCGTGAGCGTCTCGGCCACGGCGTTGTAGCTCGCCGAGATGGCAGTGCCGGAAGTGTTGGCCGACAGCACGTCGGCGTCGCCCGCGAAAGTGCCGCCGGTGATCTTCACCGTTGCGCTCGACAGAGTGAGGTCGTCCGCATCGGTCACTGAGACTGCGCCCGACAAGGTCGCGGCGGCGCCTTCCTCCGTGTAGTTCGCGCTCGTGGCTACGTTCGACAGCGTCGGGGCGTCGTTGATGTCGGTGACGCCGATTGTCTCGGTGACGGCGGTGCTGAAGTTGAACGAGCCGCTGCCGTCGTTGAGCGTCCAGACCACAGTGCGGGTCGGGTTCGAGCCGAAGTTGGTGGGGTTCTCCCCGGCATTGAACGTGACGGTGTCGAGCACGGACTGATAATTGGCAAGCGTATCGCTGCCCGTGAGAGCGAGAGTCTCGGTCGTCGAGTTGTAGCTGACCGTGACATTGCCGACGGCGGTTGCGGCGAGTATGTCGCCGGCGAACGCGCCGCCGGTGATCGCCACCGTGGCGTTGGCGAGCTTGAGATTGTCCGGGTCGCTGACCGAAACCGCGCTCGACAGGATGGCCGCGCCGCCGTGCTCGGTGAAGAACGCGGTGGTGGCGACATTGGCGAGCGTCGGCGCGTCGTTGACGTTGGTGATGCTCACCGTCGTCGTCGCGCTGCCGAAGTTGGTCGAGGCACTGCCGTCGTTGACCGTCCACACGATGGTGCGGGTCGGGTCGGAGCCGAAATTGTTCGGATTCTCCAGACGGGTCGTGAACGTGACGCTGTCGAGCACCTGGGCGTAGTTCGCCGTGGTGTCGCTGCCGGTGAGCGTAAGTGTCTCGCTCGACGAGTTGTAACTGGCCGCGATGTTAGTACCGGCGACATTGGCGGCGAGCACGTCGCCGTCGCCCACGAACGTGCCGCCGGTGATCGACACCGTGGCGTCCACGAACGTGAGATTGTCGGGATCGCTCAGCGACGCCGTGCTCGCCAGCGTAATCGTCGCCGCCCCTTCCTCCGTGTAGGAGACCGTCGACGGGATGTTCGTCAGCGTGGGCGGATCGTTGACGTTGGTGATGGTGACGGTCGTGGTCTCGACCGTGCTCAGGTTGTTCGAGGCGCTGCCGTCGTTGAGCACCCAGGTGACGGTGCGGAATGCGTCGGAGCCGTAGTTGGTGGGGTTCTCGCTCGCGCTGAACGTGATGCTATCGAGCACCTGCTGGTAGTCGGCGAGCGTGTCGCTGCCCGTGAGCGTGAGCGTCTCGGTCGACGAGTTGTAGCTTGCCGAGATGCTGGTGCTGGCCGTGCTGAACGCAAGCAGATCGCTGTCGCCGGCGAAGGTGCCGCCGACGATCTGAACGGTGGCATTGGCGAGCTTCTGGTTGTCCGGATCGGAGACGCTGGCACCGCTGGACAGCGTCACCGCGGCGCCGTGCTCGGTGTATTGCGAATCGGTCAATTGAGAGATCGCCGGCGGGTCGTTGACGGCCGTGATGCTGATCGTCTCGGTCGCGACGTTGCTCAAGTTAAATGAGCCGCTGCCGTCGTTGACCACCCAGGTGACGGTGCGGGTGAGGTTCGAGCCGTAGTTGGTCGGATTACTGCCCGACGAGAAGCTGACGCTGTCGAGCACCGCCTGGTAGGTCGCGAGCGGGTCAGAGCCAGTGAGCGTGAGCGTCTCGCTCGCGCCATCGTAGCTCGCCGTGACGTGGGTGCCGGCCACGTTGGCGGTGAGCTGGTCGCCGTCGCCCGCGAAGGTGCCGCCAGTGATCTTGACGGTGGCATTCGCCACATTGAGGTTGTCGGGATCCGACACCGATGTGGTCGGCGAGAGCTGGATGGTGCTGCCTTCGAGGAACGACACGCTGCCGGCGACCGAGGTCAAGGTCGGCGGATCGTTGACCGCCGTGATGCTCACGGTCTCGGTCACCGGCGCGCTGCCGATGTTGAAGTCGTCCTTCACCACCCAGGTGATGATGCGGGTCGGATCGGAGCCGTAGAACGTGGGATTGTCGCCGTTGGCGATAAACGTCACGGAATCGAGCACTTGTTTGTAGTGCGCGAGAGTATCCGCGCCCGTCAGCGTCAGAGTCTCGGTCGACGAGTTGTAACTCGCGACGATGTTGGTGCCGGTCGTGTTGCCGAACCCGAGCACATCGTTGTCGCCAACGAAGACGCCGCCCGCAATCGAAACCGTCGCGGAGGTCATGCTCGGCGGGTTATCCGGATCGCTGACCGAGAGCGTCGACGAGAGCGTCACCGACGCGCCGTTCTCGGTGAAGTTCACGCTTGACGTCACGCTGCTCAATGTCGGCGGCTGGTCGGACGGCGTGATGCTGATGGTCGTGGTCTGGAAGTTGCTTTGGCCGAGCGAGGCGTTGCCGTCGTTGACCACCCAGGTGACGGTGCGGGTCGGATCGGCGCCGTGATTGGTCGGATCGCTGCCCGATGAGAACTTCACCGTATCGAGGACGTTCTCATAATCCAACAACGTATCCGTACCGGTCAGCGTGAGCGTCTCGCTGCCCGCGCTGTAGGAGATCGTGATCGTGTGGCCGCCCTGGACAAAGGTACCGTTCGTCGTCCCCTCGGCGCTCAGCACGTCGCCGTCGCTCACGAAGGTGCCGCCCGCGATCGAGACGGTGGCGCTCGACAGACTCGTGCTGTCGAAGTCGGTGACCGTAACGCTCGGCGAAATGACGAGCGTCTGCCCCTGACTGAAGGCGAGCGAGGACGCGACCGAGGTGAGAATCGGCGGCTCGTGGGCGATGCTGATCGTCGTGAATTGCGCCGTGCTCGTAGCCGCGCCGTCGTTGAGCACCCAACTGACGGTCCGGGTCGAATTGTTGTTGCTGTTGTTGGGGTTGTTGCCCGAGGAGAAGGTGACGCTATCGAGCACGTTCCGGTAGTCGGCAAGCGTGTCGCTGCCGGTCAGCGTGAGCGTCTCGCTGCCGCCGCTGTAGGAGATCGTGATCGTGTGGCCGCCCTGCACAAAGGTACCGTTCGTCGTCCCCTCGGCGCTCAGCACGTCGCCGTCGCTCACGAAGGTGCCGCCGGTGATCGAGACGGTCGCGCCCGCAAGGTTCTGATTGTCCGGATCGGAAACCGTGACGCTGGGCGAGAGCGTGATGGTCGAGCCGACCGTGAAGCTGTCCGGCGAGGCCACATTGGTCAGCGTGGGCGGGTCGTTGATCGCCGTGATGCTCACAGTCTCGATCTGCGCCGCGCTGAGGTTCGACGAGCCGGCGCCATCGTTGAGCACCCAGCTCACGGTGCGGGTGGGGTCGGCGCCGAAGTCGTCCGGATTGTCGCTCGTCGAGTTGAAGGTGAGTGTGTCGAGCACCTGCTGGTAGTGCGCCGTGGTGTCCGAGCCGGTGAGGACG
>DATMRA010000064.1:0-8119 GCA_035566535.1 Candidatus Acidiferrales bacterium
GGGGAGACCCTGCGTGATGTCCGAACCGCCGGTGGCGACACCGCCGGTGTGGAACGTGCGCATGGTGAGCTGAGTGCCCGGTTCACCGATGGACTGTGCGGCGATGACGCCGACCGCCTCACCGATCTCGACGAGGCGCCCGGTGGCCAGGTTGCGCCCGTAGCACATGCGGCAGACGCCCTCACGGGCCTTGCACGTCATGATGCTACGCACCTTCACCCGGTTGAGCTGGGCTCGTTCGCGATAGATGCGCCGCGCCGATTCGTCCTCGATCTCGTCGCCGGCTCGGGTGATGACGTCGTCACCGATGGTGACGTCCGATGCCGCGATTCGTCCCTGATACCGATCGAGCACGCGGTCGCCGAGTTCGGCATCCTCGAGTTCGATCCAGATGCCGGCTGTGGTCTCGCAGTCCTCGATGCGCACGATGACGTCCTGCGCGACGTCGACGAGACGCCGGGTGAGATATCCCGAGTCCGCCGTTCGCAGCGCGGTGTCGGCGAGACCCTTGCGTGCACCGTGTGTCGAGATGAAGTACTCCAACACGGTGAGGCCTTCGGAGAAGTTCGCCTTGATGGGCAGGTCGATGATGCGGCCCGTCGGGTCCGCCATCAATCCGCGCATGCCCGCCAGCTGACGGATCTGCTGCGTGGAGCCGCGCGCTCCGGACTGCGACATCATCAGGATCGGGTGGAAGCGGTCGAATGACGCCATGGTCACGCGCGTCACGTCGTCGGTGGCGCGGGTCCAGATCTCGACCGTCTTGAGGTAGCGCTCGTCGTCAGTGATGAGACCGCGGCGGAACTGCAGGTCGACCTCCTCGACCTCATTCTCGGCCAGGCCGATGATCTCGCCCTTGGCGGCCGGTGTCTTGATGTCCATCGCCGCGACGGTCACGCCGGCGCGGGTCGCGTAGTGGAAACCGAGCCGCTTGATCTCGTTGACGATGGTCGCGGTGAGGTCAGACCCGTGCAGGTCGTAGCACTCCTTCACCAATTGCCCCAGCTTGCGCAGGTCCAGCACTTCGTTGCGAAATGCCATGGAGGGCAGGTCGTTGTCGACGCCGGTCTCGCCGAGCGGGAGCACCTCGTTGAACAACACGCGCCCTGGGGTCGTGACCACGAGCTCCATGCCTTCCGGCGTCTCCTCTGAGCCGCGGTGCTGGTAGATCTTGCGGCGGAGCATGCGCACGCGCACCTTCTCGTGAAGATCGACCTTGCCGTGCTCGTAGGCCAGCAGCACCTCTTCAGGTGAGGCGAACGCCCGGAGCTTGGACGCGTCGACCGCCTTGCCGTCGTCCGCCCACTCCTGCGTCAGGTAGTAGGAGCCCAGCACGATGTCCTGCGTCGGCGCCACGACCGGGCTGCCGTTGGACGCGCTGAGGATGTTGTTGGACGACATCATCAGGTTCTTCGCCTCTGCGACCGCGCCGCTGAACAGCGGCACGTGCACGGCCATCTGGTCGCCGTCGAAGTCAGCGTTGAACGCCTTGCACACCAGCGGGTGGATCTGGATGGCCTGACCTTCGACGAGCACAGGCATGAACGCCTGAATGCCGAGGCGGTGCAGGGTTGGTGCGCGGTTCAGGAGCACCGGATGCTCCTTGATCACGCCGTCGAGCACGTCCCACACCTCGGGACGCACGCGTTCCACCATGCGCTTGGCGCTCTTGATGTTCTGCGTGCTGTTCTGCGAGACGAGCTCGCGCATGACGAACGGCTTGAACAGCTCGAGGGCCATCTTCTTGGGCAGGCCGCACTCGTGCACCTTGAGCTCGGGGCCGACAACGATCACGGAGCGTCCGCTGTAGTCGACGCGCTTGCCGAGCAGGTTCTGGCGGAACCGTCCCTGCTTGCCCTTGAGCATGTCGCTCAAGGACTTGAGCTTGCGATTGCCTGTGCCGGTGATGGCCCGGCCGCGGCGGCCGTTGTCGATGAGTGCGTCGACGGCCTCCTGCAACATGCGCTTCTCGTTGCGCACGATGATCTCCGGTGCGCCCAGCTCGAGCAGCCTCTTCAACCGGTTGTTGCGGTTGATCACGCGACGGTAGAGGTCGTTGAGGTCGCTGGTGGCGAAGCGGCCGCCGTCCAGCTGCACCATCGGGCGCAACTCCGGCGGGATCACGGGCAGGACGTCGAGGATCATCCACGCGGGCGACGTGGCCGACTTGCGGAACGCTTCGACGACGCGCAGGCGCTTGATCGCCTTCTGGCGGCGCTGACCGCTGGACGACTTCGAATCCTCGCGAAGGCGGATCGCCTCCTCGGCGAGGTCGATCTGCTGCAGCAACTCGCGAATCGCGGCGGCGCCGATGCCCGCCTTGAACACCTTGCCGAACTTCTCGACGTACTCACGGTATTGCGTATCGGTGAGCAGGTCGCGGATCGACAGTGCCTCGAGCTCCTCCCGCTGGCGAATCACGTCCTGGCGAAGGTTCTCGAGCTCGTCGCGCGCGGAGAACTCGGTCTCAGCACGGTGACCCTCGAGCTCCGCGCGGAGCGTCGCGATCTCGCCGCCGGCCTCGTCCTCGGCGTCCTGGCGACGCTGCGAGATGCTGTCGACAATCTCCTGCTCACGCTCGCCGGTGCGGCGCTGCACCTGGACCGCGAGGTCCTCGTCGAGCACGGTGCCCTTCTTGGCGATGACCTCGGTGACGACCGAGTCGTTGAGCGTGAAGTTGGCGGGAGCCTTGCGGCCCTTTGCGTCCTGAATGCGCTCGTCGAGGTCGGCAGCCGACTCGCGAAGCGTCTGCAGCCGGCGTTCCTGCTCGGCGTCGAAGCCCTCGCGTTCGGTGGCGAGACGCTGCTCGCGTTCGGCGATCCTGGCCTCGACATCACCGCGGGTGTCGGTGTCGCCGGACTCGATGCGCTGCTTGAGGGTGACCACGCGCTCGTCCGTGTCCGGATCCAGCTTGGCCACGAGCTCGGTGCGCGCCTTCTCATCGATAGCCGTGACGATGTAGTTGGCGAAGTACAGGACCTTCTCGAGATTGCGCGGGCTCATATCGAGCAGCAATCCCATGCGCGACGGGATGCCCTTGAAGTACCAGACGTGCGACACGGGGGAGGCCAGCTTGATGTGGCCCATGCGCTCGCGGCGCACCTTGGCGCGCGTCACTTCGACGCCGCACTTGTCGCAGATGATGCCCTTGTAGCGGTAGCGCTTGTACTTACCGCAGTGGCATTCCCAGTCCTTCGTGGGACCAAAGATCTTCTCGCAGAAGAGTCCGTCCCGTTCCGGCTTGAGCGTGCGGTAGTTGATGGTCTCGGGCTTCGTCACCTCGCCGTGCGACCAGGAGAGGATCATCTCCGGGCTGGCGATCGAAAGCCTCAGCGCATCGAAATTCTCGAGTTTCAGCATGTAATTCCTGTGCTATCTCGCGGGTTCGTCAACGTCGTCGCGCTCGTCGCGCTCAAGGTGGATTCCAAGGTCGAGTGGGATGTCCGGGATGTCTTCCTCGCCGAGCACGATCTGGTGCTCGTCGTCGGACTGGATCTCCACGCCTAGTGCGAGGCCCTCCAGTTCCTTCACCAGCACCCGGAACGACTCCGGAATGCCGGCCTCGAGCGTGTTCTCGCCCTTCACGATCGCTTCGTATGCCTTCACGCGGCCCACGATGTCGTCGCTCTTGACGGTGAGGATCTCCTGCAGGATGTGGCTGGCGCCGTACGCCTCGAGGGCCCAGACCTCCATCTCGCCGAAGCGCTGACCGCCGAACTGCGCCTTGCCACCCAGGGGTTGCTGCGTGACCAGCGAGTACGGCCCCGTGCTGCGCGCGTGGATCTTGTCTTCCACCAGGTGCGCCAGCTTGAGCATGTAGATGTATCCGACTGTGATGTCGTGATCGAAGGCAACACCGGTGCGGCCGTCGCGCAACTGCTCCTTGCCGCTGCGGGGCAATCCGGACCGCTCCAGCTCGTCCTCGATGAGCTCCTCCGGTGCACCGTCGAACACCGGCGATGCGACCTTCAATCCCAGCGCATGCGCCGCGTAGCCGAGGTGCGTTTCCAGCACCTGGCCCAGGTTCATGCGGCTCGGCACGCCGAGCGGGTTGAGCACGATCTCGACGGGGGTCCCGTCGGGAAGGTACGGCATGTCTTCGATGGGCAGGATTCGGGCGATGACGCCCTTGTTGCCATGGCGGCCGGCCATCTTGTCGCCCTGGCTGATCTTCCGCTTCTGCGCGACGTATACCCGAACCAGCTCGTTGACGCCCGGGGGCAGCTCGTGCCCGGCCTCGCGGCTGAACAGCTTGACGTCGACCACGATGCCGCGCTCGCCGTGGGGCACGCGCAGCGACGAGTCCCGCACTTCGCGCGCCTTCTCTCCGAAGATGGCGCGCAGCAGGCGCTCCTCGGCGCTCAGCTCCGACTCGCCCTTGGGGGTGATCTTGCCCACAAGGATGTCGCCGGGACTCACTTCAGCGCCGACGTAGATGATGCCGCGCTCGTTGAGGTTCTTCAGTGACTCCTCAGCGATGTTGGGCAGGTCGCGCGTGATCTCCTCGGGCCCGAGCTTGGTGTCCCGCGCCTCGATCTCGAACTCCTCGATGTGGATCGAGGTGTACTTGTCGTCGCGCACGACCGACTCGCTGATGAGAATCGCGTCCTCGAAGTTGTAGCCCTCCCAGGGCATGAACGCCACCAGCACGTTGCGTCCCAACGCCAGCTCGCCGCCCTGCGTCGACGGACCGTCGGCCAGCACGTCGCCGGGATTCACGTAGTCGCCGGTTTTGACGATGGTCCGCTGCGAGAGACACGTGCCCTGGTTGCTGCGCACGAACTTGTGCACGCCGTACCACTGGTCGGGGCCGCCGTCAGCGGGACGCACGAGGATGCCGATGCCGAAGTCCTGGCCGCTGCGAATCTTCTCCACGCTGCGGTCGTTGTCGCCCGGTTCCGGGTACGACACACCGACAACGGTGCCGGACTTGCGCGCCAGCACCATCTCGCCGGAGTTGCGTGCGGCGTGCTCCTCCATCCCCGTGCCCACGATGGGCGACTCGGTGACGAGCAGCGGCACCGCCTGACGCTGCATGTTCGAACCCATCAGCGCGCGGTTGGCGTCGTCGTGCTCCAGGAACGGGATCAACGCAGTGGCCACGCTGACGGTCTGCTTCGGGGACACGTCCATGTAGTCGACTTCGATGACCGGCAGGTCCTTGAAGGTGTGCCGGCTGCGACAGGCGACGTGCGAAATGGTGAAGTGACCCTTGTCGTCCAGCGGTGCGTTGGCCTGGGCGACGTTGTACTTGTCCTCTTCGTCGGCCGACAGGAACACGATGTCGTCGCTGACCAGCGGGTTGCCGCTCGCGTCGCGGTTGACGCGGCGGAACGGCGTCTCGATGAAGCCGAATTCGTTGACGCGCGCGAACGTCGCCAGCGACCCGATGAGGCCGATGTTCGGCCCTTCCGGTGTTTCGATCGGACAGATACGCCCGTAGTGGCTGTGGTGCACGTCGCGCACGTCGAACCCGGCGCGCTCGCGGTACAGACCGCCCGGTCCGAGAGCCGAGAGACGGCGCTTGTGCGTCAGCTCAGCCAGCGGGTTGGTCTGATCCATGAACTGCGAGAGCTGGCTGCTGCCGAAGAACTCCTTGATTGCCGCGACCACAGGCCGGGCGTTGATGAGCGACGCCGCGGTGACCGTCAGCGAATCGCAGATGGTCATGCGCTCCTTGATGATCCGCTCCATGCGGATCAGGCCCATGCGGAACTGGTTCTGCAGCAGCTCACCGACCGCGCGCACGCGGCGGTTGCCCAAGTGGTCGATGTCGTCCGCCTCGCCCGTCCCGTTGTTCAGCGAGATGAGCTTGCGGATGATCGAGATGAAATCCTGGTTGTCGAGCACCCGGCGCTCCTTGTCGAGGGCGCGCTCGCGAGCTTCGTCCTCGAGGATGCCGAGGTTCTTGTCCAGCTTGAAGCGGCCGACCTTGGAGAGGTCGAAGCGGCGGGGGTTGAAGAACAGCGAGGTGAGCAGGTTGCGCGCGTTCTCCACCGTGGGCGGATCGCCCGGGCGGATCTTGCGGTACAGCTCGACCAGGGCTTCCTCGACCGACGTCGTGGGGTCCTTGTCCAGGGTGGCCTGGATGTACTGGTGGTCTGTGTCGGTGTCGACGTCGGCGAAAAAGGCCTTGATGTCGTCGTTGCTGCCGTAGCCGAGGGCGCGCACCAGCGTGGTGACGGGGACCTTCCGCTTGCGGTCGATCTTGACCGTGAGGATGTCCTTGTTCGACGTCTCGATCTCCAGCCAGGCGCCCCGGTTGGGGATGAGCTTGGCCGCGAAGAGGGTCCGGCCAGAGGTCCGATCCTCAGCCGAGGTGAAGTAGACGCCGGGAGAGCGCACCAGCTGGGAAACGACCACCCGCTCGGTGCCATTGACGATGAACGTCCCCTCCGGGGTCATCATGGCGAAGTCGCCCATGAAGACCTCGGCCTCCTTGATCTCGCCGGCGTTTTCGCCGGTCTTGATGTGGAGCCGGGTGTTGATCCGCAGCGGGGCGGAGAAGGTCATGTCCCGCTGGCGGCACTCCTCCTCGTCGAATTTGGGTGGCCCAAACTCGTAATCGAGGAAGCGCAATTCGTAGTTCTTACCGGTGTAATCGGTGATCGGGTTTATCTCGTTGAAGAGCTCCCGAAGCCCCTCCCTTTTGAACCACTCGAATGAATCCAGTTGTGTCTGGATCAGGTTTCCGACTTCGAGCTTGTCAGCAATCTTGCCGTAGCTCTTGCGAACGGAAGGAGTGGTAGACGAAAGCACCATATGCTAGAGTTCCCCCGAAAAGGAATACGCGCGGGCAGCGCGACGACGGGCACAATCCCGTATCGTAACAAATTCTGCCCCGACGCGGTAGTCTTTTGCGCCTTGCGGCGCCCTGGCTGGGCAGTCAGCCTGGCACGATGCTCCGGGCAGCGGCCCAGGGCGAGTTGAAACGGAGATGGGGTTTGCGACGAGACTTACATACCCTATTTGATCTCAACTGAAGCGCCGGCTTCCTGGAGCTTGGCCGCGGTGGAGTCGGCTTCGGCCCTCGGGACCCCCTCGCGGACAGCCTTCGGGGCGGCGTCGACCAGGTCCTTGGCCTCCTTAAGGCCGAGGCCGGTGATCTCGCGGACGGCTTTGATGACGTTGATCTTGGCGTCGCCGGGTCCGGTCAGGATGACTGTGAACTCGGTCTGCTCTTCGACGGGCGCTTCGCCACCGCCAGCTCCGGTTGGGCCTGCGGCTACTGCGGCGACCGGGGCAGCGGCCTTCACGCCCAGCTTCTCTTCCATCAGTTTCACTGCGTTGACCACGTCGAGCACGGTCCACTGCTGGAGGGCATCGACGAACTCCTCGGGGGTCAGGGTCTTGGTTGCCACGTCGGGGACTCCTTTAAGTAAGCAGGGAGGTTGGTCGGCCGGTCAGGCCGCGAGCTTCTCGCGGTACGCGTCGAGCGTGGCCGCGAAGTTGGACATGATCGAATTGAGGGCGCCGGCGAGGCCGCTGAGCGGCGACTGCAGCGCGCCGGCCAGCTGGCTCAGCAATACGTCGCGCGACGGAAGCTCCGCCAGGGTTCGGACGCCGGCCTGATCGAGAATCTGCCCTTCCGCGAGCCCGGCCACCATCGGAAGCGTCCGGGTGGCGCGGTAGTACTCATTGAGGATCCGCGCGGGAGCGGAGAGCTCGCCGTATCCGACCGCAAGACCCACCGGGCCCTTGAGGACATCGGCGAACTGGGGAAGTCCCGCATCCGCTGCCGCGCGCCTGGCTAGCGTGTTCTTGACGACCACGTAGTCGATACCTTCGGCCCGCAAGCGTCCCCTGAGATCCTCGAGCTGCTTGACGGAGAGGCCGCGGTAGTCAGTGATCACCGCTGAGGTGGCGCGCGAGAGCAGGCCGCTGAGGTGCGCGACCGTCTCCTTCTTGCGCGGTCCTGCCCTGACGGGGGCTTCTTCGCTGGTGGCCATATCTCCTCGGGTGGCCGTCACTCGTTCGCCGAGACGCGGAACGAGGCAGCAGCCCGCGAGAGCGGACCTGGCCACGCCCACCTACGCAGGAATTGAGCGGAGCGACGCCCCCGCGCCTGCGGTCTTCGGCGAACGGACGACGGCGGTCGTCTGTAGCGGCTCGAACCATA
>DATMRA010000065.1:0-3769 GCA_035566535.1 Candidatus Acidiferrales bacterium
CGCGCGGGGCGGCGTGCATTCCGTGATGAACTCGAGCGGTGAGCCCATTACGAGTGATTCAGAATAACCGGTGGCGCGTTACTATTGTGTTGTGGCGTCCGCTCTCGCGGACCCGCAATCATTTGACAGCGCCTCAGCACAACAACAACCAGGATTGAGGGGAGTCCGATCGTGACGACCTATACTGCCCAGAGCATCGTCTTCATCGATTCCCGTGTGCCGGACCTGCAGGGCCTGCTCGACGGTCTGCAGCCGGGCGAACAGGCGTTCGTCATCGATTCCTCGAGCGACGGCATCCAGCAGATCGCCGACATCCTGGCGGCGAACAATTTTACCGACCTGTCGTCGATCTCGATCGTCTCGCACGGCGACTCGGGCGAGTTGGAGCTGGGCTCCTCCGTCATCACCGACGGCAACCTTTCGAGTCATTCCAACGCGCTTGCCGAAATCGGCGCCTCGCTCGCGCCCGGCGGCGCGATTCAGCTCTACGGCTGCGACGTCGCTCTGGGGACGGGCGGACAGCAATTCATCAACGACTTTTCCACCCTCGCCGGCGGCGTCGCGGTCGAGGCATCGACGCAGGTGGTGGGGAGCGCGGCGCTGGGCGGCAGCTGGACCCTCGATGCCGCATCAACAAACGGCACGAGCAGCACCCCGCTCGCGCCGGCCGAAGCACCCTTCACGCCGGCGGCGCTCGCCAATTTCCAGGGCGACCTCGCCGCCTCTCCCGTGACCGAAGTGTGGATGACCGCGACCGGCGGCAGCAACGACAGCGCGATCGTTCATGACGACGACACCGGGAACGGCACCGGCACCAACTCGGTCACCTTGTTCCACGAAAGCCTCGCCGGAAATCCGTCCACCAACTATCCCAGTTCGCTTTCCAATCTCACCAATATCCAGCTTGATCCCACCGACAATCTCTACTTCCTGGCGGAACAGAACGAAGGCATCGGCAGCAATCCGAACGCAATCTGGGTGGGGACGCTCGCGCCCGAGCTGACCAATCCGACCGGTACCCCGACGCTGACCAGCATTTATTCGCAGAGCGGCGCCGTCAACACCACCGGCGTGATCACCGGGCTCGGCATCGACCCGACCAGCCAAAAGGTTTTCTTCACCGAACATCAGGCTCTGCTCGAGGTGGCTTATACCGGGGGGACGGTCACCACGCTTGCCGCCGCCACCGGGGCCTTCCACGCCAACGGCTTGGCGCTCGACATCGACCACATCTCGCACAATGAAGCATTTTTCTTCAGCACCACGACCAACGGCACCTTCACGACCAATGGCGGCGTCGTCAACGTCCTGACCACCAATGTGATCTACGTCGACTCGAATCTGGCGGCTACGTCGACGACGACACCGGTGGCGATGACGCTTAACGGCTCTACTAATTTCCCGGCGACTCTCGGAGAAATCTCGGGCATCGCGGTCGATACCACATCGCAAAAGCTATATTTCACCACCGATCCGAACCGCGGGGCCAACAAGAGCACCGGCACCGGCGGCATCTTCGAATACGACCTGAGCCAAGGCAACTCGGGCACCGTCAATACGATTTGGGTCGAACCGTCCTCCGGCTCGCTGTTCCTGTCCTACATCCAGATCGACCACGCCACCAACAGATACTACGTCACCGGCGACCAGGCCGCGGATGCCAATCCGGGGGTATACGACGGCGCGTTGAGCGGCGGGACGGCGGCGCAATCGCCGACGCTGTTCGCCAATCTGACGATGACCAGCATCACCCAGAACGCCCAGGGGCTGGCGATCGACAATGCGCCGTCGCTCACGATCAGCGCGCTCACCCCGACCTTTACCGAATCCTCGCTCAACCCCGCCTCGGCGCACAACACGCCGGTCGGGCTGATCTCCGGCGACACCGCCAGCGACACCGATAACCCGGCGCTACGTGGCGCCGCCGTCACCATCGGCGGATTCTTCGCCGGCGACACGCTGAGCGTCTCGACGGCCGGTACCAGCATCAGCAGCAGCTACAACTCCTCCACCGGGGTGCTGACGCTCAGCGGCCTCGACTCTTTCGCCCACTATCAGACGGCGCTGGCAACGGTCCAATTCACCTCCACCAGCGACAATCCCACCGATTTCGGCTCGGATAACTCGCGCGCGCTCACGTGGGTGGTGAACGACGGCCTGATCACCAGCGCGCCGCAGACGTCGACCGTCACGGTCGTCGGCGTCAACGATCCGCCGACGCTGACGCCCGCGGCCAGCGCGCATTACACCGAGGAAGGCGCCGCCGGCGTATTGTCCAGCGCCGCCAGCGTGGTCGATGTTGACGACCTCAACCTGTCGAGCGCGACCGTCGCGATTACGGGCGGGTCGTTTGCCGGCGACACCGACGTGCTGGCGGCTAACACCTCCGGCACCAGCATCTCCGCGAGCTACAACAGCAACACCCAGACGCTCACGCTCACCGGCACCGACACGCTGGCGCATTACCAGACGGTGCTCGATTCGGTGAATTTCACCTCGGGCGAGAACCCGACCAATTACGGCTCGAACCAGACCCGCATCCTCACCTGGCAGCTGATGGATCCGAGCGGGACCGCAAGCGGCGGCGTCGCCACCAGCGCGCTCGCGACCACCACGCTCACCGTCACCAACGTCAACGACGCGCCGACGCTCGCCAGCGTCGCGAGCAGCGTCAACTTCACCGAGGGTACGCCGGTCACGCTCTCGGGCGCGGTGTCGGTCACGGACCCGGACAACCTGGGCCTGCAGGGCGCCACGGTCGTGATCGCCACCGGCACGTTCACTGCCGACGGCGATACGCTCACGACCTCGACCACCGGCACGCATATCACCGCGAGCTACAACACCACCAACGAGACGTTGACGCTGACCGGCTCCGACACGCTGGCGAACTACCAGACGGTGCTCGACAGGATCACGTTCGGCTCGGGCCAGAATCCCGACGATTACGGCTCGAACAAGACCCGCACGGTCACCTGGGTGCTCAACGACGGCTCGGGCTCGTTCAACCTGAGCACGGCGAAGACCGAGACCATCAGCATTACGGCGATCAACGATCCGCCGGTCCTGTCCAACGTGGCGACGAGCGTCTCGTACACCGAGAACGTCTCGCAGTTCACCCTGTCGCCGTCCGCGACGGTGACGGACGTCGACAATCTCAACCTCGCGGGCGCGACGATTTCAATCGTCGGCGGCGCGTTCGGCGGCGACGGCGATGTTTTGCGCGTGAACGGGGTGAGCAACGGCACCATTAACGGCGTCTCGATTTCCTACAATTCGACGACTGAGGTTCTCACGCTCACCGGCACCGATACGCTGGCGCATTATCAGACGGACATCGAGCAGGTTAATTTCACCTCAACGAGCCACAATCCCACCAACTACGGCTCGAACCCGACTCGCACCCTCACCTGGGTGCTCAACGACGGCAGCTCGTCCAACAACCTGAGTTCGCTCCAGACCACGACGCTGAGCATCACTGCGCTCAACGATCCGCCGACGCTCGCCAGCGTCGCCTCCAGCGTCCACTTCACCGAGGAAGGCGGGGCGGTCACGCTCTCCGGCGCGGTCACGGTGACCGATCCGGACAACCTGAACCTTGCGAGCGCCACGGTATCGATTACCGGCGGCACGTTCTCGGGCGACGCCGACCTGCTCGCGGCATCGACCACCGGCACGAGCATCACCGCGAGCTACGACTCGACGAACGAGCGGCTCATTCTCAGCGGCGCGGACACGCTCGCTAATTATCAGACCGTTCTCGACAGCA
>DATMRA010000066.1:0-2113 GCA_035566535.1 Candidatus Acidiferrales bacterium
CGCCGGCGCCGACGTCCAGGCCGCGCAGCACGGCTGCGGCGCTCGACGTCTCTTCCGCAAGCTCCGCGCACGACCAGTGTCGCGTCGAGCCGTCGTCGCCCTCCCACACCACCGCAGCTGCGTCGGGCTTGGTCGCGGCCCGTCGGTGCACCGCGTTGGCAGCCAGGTTCATGCGGCCTCCCACCCAGAAGCGCGTCCAGGGCAGGCCGTCGGACGTATCCATCGCTGTGTCGAACCGGCGCACCCAGTCGATGCCGATGTCATCGACGACCGCTGCCCAGAAGCGTTGCGGATCCGCGCGCGCGAGGTTCGCGACCGCGTCGAGGTCCGCGGCGCCGAGCGCGCGCATGAAGGCGCGCAGGCGGGATTGCTCAGCCTGCTCGCGGGTGGGCGTCCACGCGAACGACGTAGCCGTGCTCACGCAGCGCAGCCTACGTCAGCGGCCGATCGACGCCATGTCCCAGTGGCGCGCGCCGCGCACCGCGCCGGGCGGCACCGCGGCGTCGAGCCGGCCCAGTTCGTCCTCGGTGAGCGCGATCTCCGCCGCCGCGGCGTTCTCCTCGAGCCGTGCTCGCCGCTTGGTCCCCGGAATCGGCACCACGTCCTTCCCCCGGTGCAGCAGCCACGCCAGGGCCAGCTGCGCAGGCGTGACCTCCCGGCTCGCAGCGATGTCGCGGAGCTCGTCCACGAGCGGCGCATTGGCCTCGAGGTTGTCGGCCTGGAAGCGAGGGAAGCGTTGCCGGCGCACGTCGTCTTCTGCCAGGTCCGCGGCGGATCGCACGGTCCCGGTGAGGAGACCGCGGCCGAGCGGGCTGTAGGCGACGAAGCCGATGCCGAGCTCCCGAAGCGCCGGGAGCACCTCAGCCTCGACGTCGCGCGCGAACAGCGAGTACTCCGATTGCACTGCGCTGATCGGGTGAACAGCGTGTGCACGGCGCACAGTTGCCGTTCCGGGCTCACTCAGACCGATGTAGCGCACCTTGCCCGCGGCGACGAGGTCTCCCATGGCGCCGACCGTCTCTTCGATGGGGACGCTCGGGTCGACCCGGTGTTGGTAGTACAGGTCGATCGCGTCGACGCCCAGCCGCCCCAGGGATGCATCACAGGCCCTGCGGATGTACTCAGGCCGTCCGTTGATGGTCTGCGAACCATCGTCGTGGCGCTCGAAGCCGAACTTGGTGGCGACAACGTACTGCTCACGCCGTCCGGCGATGGCACGACCCACCAACTGCTCATTGGTGAACGGCCCATACATGTCGGCCGTATCGAGCATCGTGATACCGAGTTCGGCGGCGCGATGGATGGTCGCGATCGACTCACGCTCGTCGCGATCGCTCGCGCTGCCGTAGAAGTCGGACATTCCCATGCACCCGAGGCCGATGGCCGACACCTCGAGACCCTGCGACCCTAGACGTCGCTGTTCCATGCAATACCTCCGTTCCCGGTTGTCACACGTCGCCGGGTGGCGCGGTGATGAGACGTACCGGGCGATCGTAGAAGAAGTAATTCCATGCCCACGACCACAACGCGATGATGCGGCTGCGGAATCCCACCAGATACAACAGGTGAACGAAGAGCCACATGAGCCAGCCGACAAGCCCATTGACGTGGATGGGGCCGATCTGGGCAACGGCCGCACCTCGTCCCACCGTCGCCATGGTGCCCTTGTCGCGGTAGTGGAAGACGGGGTCCGCGCGTCCGTGGAGCCGGGCATCGATGACACGGGCCGCATGACGCCCACCCTGGATGGCGACGGGGGCCAGCATCGGGAGCACGTCATGACCACTGGCGGCGGCGGCCATGTCGCCGACCACGAACACTTCGGGGTGGTCGGGCAGGCACAGCGACGGAGTCACCTGGATTCGACCCTGACGCACGAGCGGCACACGCAGCGAATCCGTGACCGGTGCAGCGCGGACACCGGCGGTCCACACCACCGTACCCGCGACAAAGCGCTCGCCATTGTCGAGCACGATCTCGTCTTCGTCGATGTCATTGACAGCCGCGTGGAGGCGGACGTCGACGCCCTTTTTTTGCAGATTGCGTTGCGTCAACCGCCCAAGACGGGACACGAATGTGGGCAGCAGGCGATCACCGGCTTCGAGCAACGCCA